>NZ_CP077097.1:4395000-4727878 GCF_014269225.2 Pseudomonas anuradhapurensis | reverse complement strand
ACGGTGGATATGACCGCAGTCTTGCCGCCGGCGGAGAACTTCTTGATGTTGGCGACGATGGTCTGGTAATCGGCATGGCCGAACGGGGTGTAGACCTCTTCGATGTCCTTGTCGGCCACGCCCTTGCTGTGCAGGAAGGCGCGCAGGATCTTGTTCGTGGTACGCGGGTAGACGTAGTCGGTGCCTAGCAGGAAGAAGCGCTTGGCGCTGCCGCCGTCTTCGCTCATCAGGTACTCGACGGCCGGGATGGCCTGCTGGTTGGGCGCGGCGCCGGTGTAGAACACGTTCGGCGACATCTCTTCGCCTTCGTACTGCACCGGGTAGAACAGCAGGCCGTTGAGCTCCTCGAACACCGGCAGCACGGATTTGCGCGACACCGAAGTCCAGCAGCCGAACACCACCGCGACCTTGTCCTGGGTCAGCAGCTGGCGGCTCTTTTCGGCGAACAGCGGCCAGTTGGAGGCTGGGTCGACCACGACCGGTTCGAGCATCTTGCCGTTTACACCGCCCTTGGCATTGATCTCGTCGATGGTCATCAGCGCCATGTCCTTGAGCGAGGTCTCGGAAATCGCCATGGTCCCGGACAGCGAATGCAGGATGCCGACCTTGATGGTCTCGGCGGCCTGGATACTCCAGCTCAGGCCCATCGCCGCGATCGATGCGCTAAGGGTAAAGGCCTTGATCAGACTGCGACGCTTCATGTGCTCTCTCCGCTGAGTTTTTTTAGGGTGTTGGGCAAGCGGAGAGGGGGTTGCAAGGGGTGTGCCTGGTGGCTCAAGGCCCGTATTAGAGGGGTTGTGCGAGGTGTTGGGGCGTGGGTTGGATCCAGGTTGGTGCCTGGGGGATTTGTGTGCACAGGATTGGGGCCGCTGTGCGGCCCATCGCGACACAAGGCCGCTCCTACAGGGAAACGCGCACCTCAGGGAAACGCGTACACTTGTAGGAGCGGCCTTGTGTCGCGATGGGCTGCAAAGCAGCCCCCGAGTCCTTCAGCCGTTACGCATCGCCGTGCGCGGATGGCGCTTGCTGCGCACGAACTGGTAGGTCACCGCCAGCAGCACGAACCAGATCGGCGTCACCAGCAACGCCGAGCGCGTGTCTGCCTCCAGGCTCAGCAACACCAGGATGAAGGCAAAGAACGCCAGGCACACGTAGCACATGAAGCGCCCGCCGGGCATCCTGAATTTCGACGCCTGGTGCAGCGCCGCGCGGTGCTTGCGGTACTGCAGGTACGACAGCAGGATCAGCGTCCAGACAAACATGAACAATACCGCCGAAACGGTGGTGATCAGGGTAAATGCTTCGATCACGTTGGGCACCAGGTAGATCATCACCGCCCCCAGCAGCAGGCAGGTGCAGGAGAAGTACAGCCCGTTGGCCGGCACCGAGCGGCTCGACAGCTTCTCGAACGCCCCGGGTGCATCACCCTCCTGCGCCAGGCCATAAAGCATGCGGCTGGTGGAGAACACGCCGCCGTTGGCCGACGAGGCTGCCGAGGTCAGCACCACGAAGTTGATGATGCTTGCCGCCGCCGGCAGGCCGGCCAGCACGAACAGTTCGACGAACGGGCTCTTGCCCGGCACCACATCGCGCCAAGGGGTCACGGCCATGATCGCGATCAGTGCCAGTACGTAGAACATGATGATCCGCACCGGGATCGAGTTGATCGCCCGTGGCAGGGTGCGTTCCGGGTTCTTCGCTTCGGCGGCGGTGGTGCCTACCAGCTCGATCCCGACGAAGGCGAACACGGCGATCTGGAACCCGGCAAAGAAGCCCATCAGGCCGTTGGGGAACATGCCGCCATCGTTCCACAGGTTGGCCAGTTGCGCAGTGTGCCCGCTGGGCGAAGTGAAGCCGCTGATGACCATGTACAGGCCGGTCGCGACCAGGCCGAGAATGGCGACGATCTTGACCAGGGCAAACCAGAATTCCAGTTCACCGAACATCTTCACCGTCACCAGGTTGAGTGACAGCAGCACGCCCACGCAGGCCAGGGCCGGGATCCACTGTGGCAGCTCGGGGAACCAGAACTGGGTATAGGCGGCAATGGCGACCACGTCGGCGATGCCGGTGACCACCCAGCAGAACCAGTAGGTCCAGCCGGTGAAATAACCGGCCCAAGGGCCCAGCAGGTCGGCGGAGAAGTCGATGAACGACTTGTAGTTGAGGTTCGACAGCAGCAGTTCGCCCATGGCGCGCATGACGAAGAACAGCATGAAGCCGATCAGCATGTAGACGAAGATGATCGACGGCCCGGCCAGGCTGATGGTCTTGCCCGAGCCCATGAACAGGCCGGTGCCGATGGCGCCGCCGATGGCGATCAGCTGGATGTGACGGTTGGTCAGGTTGCGTTGCAGATGTGGCTCATCTGGCGGGGTGGGTGAAGTTTGCGTCATGGGCTGCATTCCATTGGACAATCGGTCGTCTTGGCGGAGGTAGCCGGCTAGGCTAACACGCGTGTTCCAGTTCGGGGCGCGACAGATCGACTCGACTTTTGGGGAGCAGTTTTGTGCCTGTGCCGGCCTCTTCGCGGGTGAACCCGCTCCCACAGGGACCGCGCTGCCCTCAGGCTTGGCGCAGAAACTGTGGGAGCGGGTTTACCCGCGAAAGGGCCGGCACAGACGAAGCAAGGCTCAAGCGCTGGCCAGCACCCGGCCGCGCCTGACCACCAGGCTATCTACCAGCCACATCACCACCATCGACACCCCCACCAGCGGAAACACCACCCCCAGCACCAGCATCACCGCCACTGCCGTCTTCCAGCGCGGCAGGTCATGGCGCAGCGGCGGCACACCCAGCCCGCCGGCCGGCCGGCGCTGCCACCACATCAGCAGCCCGCTCACCGAGCCCAGCAGGATCATCAGGCACACCAGCAGGATGATGACCTGGTTCAGCGCCCCGAACATCTTGCCTTCATGCAGCATCACCCCAAGCTCCGTGGCCCGCGCTACCGTGCTGTAGTCCTGCCAGCGCACGTCGGCCAGGACCTTGCCGGTGTACTGGTCAACATGCAGGGTGGCGTCGTTGCGGGGGTCGTCGGCGAACACCGCGATGGTGAACACACCGTCGGCCGTGGTCGGCAGGGTGATGCTGTAGCCCGGTTCGACCTGGCGCGCGCTGGCGATGTCCTCGACCTGTTGCACGCTCACCTGCGGAGCGGCGGGCCGCTCCGACATCATGTGATGCCCGGCGTGTTCGGCGTGCGCACCGGACTGCGGCATTGGCGTGTTCTCCACCGCCCAGGGCACGGTCTGGCGGTGCGCATTGTTCAATTCACCCGCCTGCTGGTCCGACTTGGGTACGTCGTTCCACATGGCCGCCGGAAAGCGGTTCCACAGATCGGCGTATTGCTTGCCCCACAGGCCGGTCCAGGTCATGCCGCTGAGCAGCATCAGCAACAGCAAGGCCGAGCCCCAGAAGCCCGTCACTGCATGCAGGTCGCGCCATAACAGGCGGCCGCGCGCCGATAGCCGTGGCCACAGTACGCCGGCGCCGTTGCGCCCGCGTGGCCACCACAGATACAGGCCTGACACCACCAGTACGATGCCCCAGCCCGCAGCCAGCTCCACCAGGCGGTCGCCGAGCGTGCCGACCATCAATTCACCATGCAGGGCGCGGGCAATGGCCTGCAGGTTCTGCTTGCCGTCCTGCTCGCCGAGAATCCTGCCGCTGTAAGGGTCGACGAACACGTTCAGTTCACGCCCACCGTCATGCACCACGAACTGCGCGCTGCGCTCGGCGTTCAGCGGCGGCAGGTACTGGCCGACGTGGCCCTTGGGATAGGCCTGGCGCACTTCGGCCAGCAGCGAGTCGGCGCCCTGTCGATGATGGCCGGCTTCGACCACCATCAGGTCGCGGTACAGCAGCGGGTCGAGTTGCGGCTTGAACAGGTAGATGATCCCGGTAACCGCCAGCAGGATCATGAACGGGGCCACGAACAGCCCGGCATAGAAGTGCCAACGCCAGGCCAGGTTGTAGAAATTGATGCGTGTTCCTCTCATGGGAACCTCCAGTTTTACCAAAGGGCGCAACACCAGGTTGCGCCCGCGGTTGTTGTCAGAAGCTGAAATCGACCTTGGTCCAGAACGTCCGGCCTGGCTCGTTCACCGGTTGTGGGTCGGTGGCCGGGTAGCCGAACCCGGCGTTGCCGGCCAGGTTCAGGTGCTCGGCGTAGGTCTTGTCGAACAGGTTGTCGACCCCGGCGCTGAGCTTGAGGTGGTTGCTGACCTTGTAGGCGCCATTGAGCGAGAACACGCCGAAGCCGGCGCTGTTGTCGTAGTCCTTGCCGACCACGTTGCCCTGGTTCTCGGCGATGCGGTTCTGCGCCGCCACCAGCCGCCACAGTGCCCCAACGCTCCACACATCGCGGCTGTAGGTCAGGCCCAGGCGGCTTTCGAGGGGCGGCATCTGCGGCAGTGCCGTGCCGTCACTGCTGTTCTTGCCCCAGGCGTAGGCCAGGGTGGCGTCGGCCTTCCAGTGGTCGGTCAGCTGATAGGCCGCTCCCAGTTCACCACCCATGATGCGGGCGTCGATGTTCCGTGCCTGCGAAGTGCTCATGCCCATCATGCCGCTGCGGTAGTCGAACAGGATGTAGTCGCGGATCTGCCCGACATAGCCCGAAGCCCAGGCCTCAAGGCGCTCGGTGCGGTACTGGATACCGAAGTCGAGCTGGGTGGTCTTCTCTGGCTTGATACCGTCGAAGGCGTTGGCCGCACCGGGTGGTGCCAGCTTGGGCGAGAACAGCTCCCAGTAGTCGGGGAAACGTTGGGCATGGCCAAGGCCGACGTACGTGGTGGCCGGGATGGCTGCCAGGTCGTGCTCGTAGCGGACAAAACCGCTGGGCAGGGTGTCGGCGCGGGTATCGCCGTTGGTGACGCTGTTTACGCGGAAGTCGCGAGCCGAGGCGCGATCCAGACGGGCACCGGTAATCATGCGGTCCTCACCCGAGACGTACCAGGTCAGCTCGCCGAAGGCGCCGTAGTTGTGAAAGTCGGCGTCCTTGGTCCACGCCTGGCCCTTGTGCGCGTCCACGCCCATGCCGCCGCGTTTGCGATGTTCGTTGGTCTGCGCATCGATGCCGCCGATCAGCTGCACGTCGGCCCAGCGCCAGGTGGCCTTGACGCGGGCGCCCAGGGTGCGGCGGTCGACGTTGCTGACCATCGGCATGCCCATCATGCCGCCGCCCGACGGTGTGCGCAGGCTGTAGTTGTCCATCACGTGATCGGCGTAGTTGTAGTAGACCTGTGTCTCGACCTTGTCGAGCACCTCGCCCAGGTTGGATTTTTCAAAACGCAGCCCCAGGCTTTCGCGCTTGAACTGCGAGCCGTCCATGCCGCGCCCGGCATAGCGGGCTTCGCCGTCGCCCTTGCCGGCGGTCAGCTCCAGCAAGGTGTCCTGGTCGGGCGTCCATCCGAGGGCGACATCGCCGTTCCACTTGTCCCAGCGGGATGGCACGGTGTTGTCGCTGCCGTCGTGGTAGTCATCCGAGCGCGACTGGTTGCCGACAAAGCGGGCGTAGGCCTGGCTGTTGCCGGCGGCGGCGTCCAGTACCTTGTCGAAGCGGCCGTTGGAGCCGGCCAGCAGGCTAGCGTTGACCCGGCTGCCGAGGCTGCCGAACCGCTCCGGATCGCGCTCGAAGAGGATGGTGCCTGCCGAGCCGCCTGGGCCCCAGATTACACTTTGCGGGCCTTTGATCACGGTCAGGCGGTCGTAGGTTTCCGGTGAGATGTACGAGGTGGGTGCGTCCATGCGGTTCGGGCAGGCGCCCAGCATCAGCCCGCCATTGGTGAGGATGTTCAGGCGCGAGCCGAACATGCCGCGCAATACCGGGTCGCCGTTGGTACCGCCGGCGCGGATGGCGGAAAACCCCGGGATGGTTTTCAGATAGTCGGCGCCGTCGCTGGCCGGCACTGGCTGGCGCGGGTCTTTCGGGTTGGTGACCACGGTCAGTGGCGAACTCGGGGCTACGGCGGTGATTACCGTCGGGCTCAGCTCAGGTGCGTCGTGGGCATGGCCTTCATGGCCGGGTTCGGCGGCCAGTGCTACGGGCGCGAGCAGCGAGCCGCACACGGCGGCGAGGGTCCCACGCAGGGACCAGGCAAAAACAGGGGTGCAGCCGGACATAATGATTCCAGTCGATCAGTCATGAGTCAGCACGAAGCCTCCTGGCTCCGTGCAAAGTGATGTGCGGTCAGACGTTGATCGAGAAGGGCGGCGCGCGGCTGCGCGCGCCGGGGAATACAGCCTGCCGGGCATGACCCTGGCGCGTGGGGGCGAGCAGGTGGGTGGTGGCAACGACGCTGTCGGCGCTGAGCGGGCTGAGCGCCTGCGGCAGGGCCGGGCAGTTGAACAACAGGCTGCAGTAACCGCACTTTTCCCACATCACATGCAACTGGCCATCGCCAGCCTGACCGTGATGGGTGTCGCCAGCATGCTGATGGCCGGCCGCCATCGGCATGTCCATCGGCATGCTCATGCCGGCAGGGTGGTCCATCGGCATCGACTGGGAAATCAGCGGGCCGATGAAGATCATCCACATGGCGAACAGGCTCAGCCATACGCCACCGGCGCGCCTGCGGTCAGGGCGGGTGGTACGGCTGGAGCTGTGGCGCGGCAGGCTCATGGCGAGTGCCTGTCAGCGGGTGTCAGTGCGCGTGTTCGTGGGCTTGCGGCGGGTCCGCTGGCGCCTGCTTCTGCACAGCCACTTCAACGGTGATGTCGCCGGCCTTCTCGAAGTGCAGGGTCAGCGGGAAACGCTTGCCATCGCTGAGCAGGCTGCGGTCCTTGGGCTGCATCAGCATCACATGGTAGGCGCTGGGGGCGAAGGTCAGGTCCTTGCCGGCCGGCACCACCACGCTGGGGACCTGCTGCATCTTCATGGCGCCGCTGGCGCTCATGGCATGTTCGTGCAGTTGCGCATCGTCAGTGATCGGGCTGTCGACACCGAGCAGGCGGTCGTCGGCCTGGCCATTGTTGTGAACCACGAAGTACGCCGCGACGTTGGGCGCGTTGGGAGGCAGCTGCAGCGACCAGGGGTGGGCGATATGCAGGTCGCCCACACTGTATTCGTGGGCATTGGCAAAGGCGCCGGGCAGCAGCAGGGCGGCCACGACGAGGGCGTGCTTGAGCATGGTGAATCTCCGTTTCTGTTCAGGTTCAGGCAGACAGGGCGATGAACTCAGGCCAGCGGAGAGGCACGAGGGTTGAGGGCTGGCCAGAGTTGGCGCGGCGTGGCGTGATAGTCGGCGGGTGGCGGCAGCAGCCCGGCCAGCAGTATCGGCGGGTTGTGCAGCTGCGGCGGGTAGCCGGGCAAGGCCAGCAGTGGCGCGGCACCGGAGCAGCACCAGCAATTCATCATGCTGGCGCTATCGTCGCTTTGGGGGCCGAGGTCGATCTTGGCCAGTGCCTGGACGTCGACCTTGGCCTTGTTGGCCATGCTGGAACAGAAAGCCCCCCACAGCAGCTGTTCGGCCGGGCCCTTGGGCGCAGCAGAGGACAGCGGCATGGCCAGCAGGTTGAACAGCACTGCGAGGCAGGCTATCCAGGCGATGTGCCGACGTGGGGGCATGGAGAGATCCGGTCAGGAATCGTGGTGGCTATTGTACGGCCGAGTATAGGTAAAAATGTCGGGGTGCGGTGAAGTGACGCAGGCCGGGCCCGTCGGGAGGGCTGCTTTGCAGCCCAATCGCCGGCAAAGGTACCCTCAAGCCTTGTTACGACCCATCAACCCGCGCACGGTCTCCTGCAGGTCCGCCGGCAGCACCACCACCTTGGCATTGCTGCTGCCCGCCAGGTTCTCCATCGCCCCCACATAGCGCTCGCCCAGCAGGTACATCGCCGGCACGGTCTCGTTGCCCACCGCGTCCTTGACCAGGGTGATCGCCCGTGCCGAGGCCTCGGCCAGGCTGACCTGCGCCTCGGCATCCAGCCTGGCCGCCTGCAGGCGTGCTTCGGCCTCGAGGATCGCCGCCTGCTTGGCCCCTTCGGCGCGGGTTACATCGGCCTTGCGCTCACGCTCGGCGGCCGCCTGGCGCTCCATGGCCAGTTGCATGTTCTCGGAAGGCTTGATGTCCTGGATTTCCACCGAGCGCACGGTCACGCCCCAATCCTCGGTCTGCTCGGACATGGCTTCACGCAGGCGCGCCTTGATCTGCTCGCGGCTGGACAGCGCTTCGTCCAGGTCCATGGCACCGACGATGGCGCGCAGCGAGGTCATGGTCAGGCTGGTGACGGCGAACGAGAAGTTCTGCACGCCATAGGAGGCCTTCTGCGGATCGACCACCTTGGCGAAACACAGGGCGTTGGCGACGATCACCGCGTTGTCCCGGGTGATGATCTCCTGCTCTTGCACATCGAGGATGATGTCCTTGGTCGGCAGGCGGTAGGCAACCACGTCCATGTACGGGATGACGATGTTCAGGCCAGGCTTGAGCGTGCTGTGGTAACGGCCAAGGCGCTCGACGATCCATTCCTCGCCCTGGGGCACGATCCGCACCCCCTTGAACACGGTGATCAGGACGAACAGGGCGATGGCGGCGACGACGATGAGGCTGGTCATGGTGCGCAATTCCTTTTGATACAGGTTCAGGCCCGGATGACCCGGGCGGTATTCCCTTCGATGGCGGTAAGGCGTACCCGCTCGCCAGCGGCGATCTCGCTGTCGGCGATGCAGGTCCATTCTTCGTTGCCGAGCACTGGCTTCTGGAAGCGTACCCGGCCTTTGTGGAACTCCGAGACGGCAGCGGTCAGCAGCCCGACTTCACCGATCACGCTGTCGGCGGTCCAGCGTACATCCGGTTTGCGCCGGAACAGCTTGAACCACAGTGCCGTGGTGATTGACGAGAGCACCACCCACAGCAGCACCTGCATGTCCAGATGCAGGCTGGGAGCGGCCAGCGAGATAAGCGAAACCAGCACGGCACCGATGCCGAACCAGAGGATGAAGAACGTCGGCAGAACCAGTTCGAGCAGCATCAGCGCGATGCCGAAGACCAGCCAGATCCACCATTGCATGTCCATATGGGTAGCGCCTTCCAGAGGGAGGAGGCGAGTTTAAGGCAGCAGGGCGGCAGAGGGCCACCTGAAGGCTGAACGAAAAGCCCGAAATGGCTGTAGGACTATCTTCTGAGAAGTGACGCAATCTCGTGTAGGAGCGGCCTTGTGTCGCGATCGGGCTGCGCAGCAGCCCCAGCAATTTTGTGTACCAGTGCTGAACTCCTGGGGCTGCTGCGCAGCCCGATCGCGACACAAGGCCGCTCCTACAGGCCGAGTGCTGCAGTCAGGTCATGCAGCGATGCGAATACCCGGTCCACAGCTGGCAGCACCGGGCGCTTCAGCACCAGCACCGGCACGCCCAGCTCCCGCGCCACCTCCAGCTTCGGTTCGGTCGCCACGCTGCCGCTGTTCTTGCTGATCAGCACATCGATGCCACGACGCTGGAACAAGGCCCGCTCATCGTCGATATGGAACGGCCCACGCGCGCCAATCACTTCACAGCGCTCGTTGCCAGGGCACGCTTCCAGCGCGCGCAAGGTCCAGAACTGCTCGGGCGGAATTTCAGCCAGGTGCTGCAGCGGCTCACGCCCCAGGGTGAACAAAGGCCGGCGGAACGGCTTGAGGGCGTCGATCAACCCGGCCCAGTCGTCGACCTCGCGCCAGTCGTCCCCCGGCCGTGCCTGCCACGCCGGGCGGCGCAATGCCCAGCAGGCGATACCGGCACTACGCGCCGCGATGGCGGCATTGCGGCTGATCTGCGCGGCGTAGGGGTGGGTGGCATCGATCAGCAAGCTGATGCCCGCCTCGCGCAGGTAGCCGGCCAGGCCCTCGGCACCGCCAAAGCCGCCTACCCGCACCTGGCATTGCAGGTCCTGCGGCACGCGGCCGATGCCGGCCAGGCTGTAGACGTGCTGCGGGCCAAGGCGGCGAGCGATGGCCAGGGCTTCGGTGATGCCGCCCAACAGCAGGATGCGCCCGTTCATGGCACGCCCGCCCGGCCAACGATGCCGCCCTGGCGGTCGATGGCGAATACCTCCACGTGCACCTCGGCCGGCACGATGCTGCGGGCGAAGGCTAGGGCATGGGCGCAAACCGCATCACCCAGCGTAATGCCGGCGGCATGCGCCAGGGCCAGAGCCTGCTGGCTGGTGTTGGCTGCCCGGATCGCCGCCTGCAGCGCTTCGTCAGCGCCGATGTCCGCAGCCCAGCCGGCCAGTTGCGGCAAGTCGATGCTGGAATGACGGCTGTGCAGGTCCATGTGCCCGGCCGCCAGCTTGCTGATCTTGCCGAAGCCGCCACACAGGGTCAGGCGTGGTACTGGCACCTTGCGCAGGTGCTTGAGCACCGCGCCGACGAAGTCACCCATTTCGATCAGGGCGATTTCCGGCAGGCCATAGACGCGGCGCATGGTGTCCTCGCTGGCGTTGCCGGTGCATGCAGCAATGTGCGTGTAGCCATTGGTGTGGGCCACGTCGATGCCCTGGTGGATCGAGGCGATGTAGGCCGCACAGGAAAACGGCCGCACGATGCCGCTGGTACCGAGGATCGACAGCCCGCCAAGAATGCCCAGGCGCGGGTTCATGGTTTTCAGCGCCAGCTGCTCGCCGCCCTGCACATTGACGGTGACTTCGAAGCCACCGGCATAACCGCATTCGTCCGCCAGGCTTTGCAAGTGCTCGCTGATCATGCGCCGCGGCACCGGGTTGATGGCCGGCTCACCCACTGCCAGCACCAGCCCCGGGCGGGTCACGGTGCCGACACCGGTGCCGGCGACAAAGCGGATGCCTGGTTCGGCCAGCAGGCGCACCTGGCTGTAGAGCAGGGCGCCGTGGGTCACGTCCGGGTCGTCGCCGGCATCCTTGAGCGTGCCCGCCTCGGCACTTTCGCCGTTCAGGCGGCAGAACTCCAGGCGCATCTGCACCACCTTGCCCTTGGGCAGGGTGATACTCACGGCATCGCTGCTTGTGCCGCTCAGCAGCAGGCGAGCGGCTGCCAGGCTGGTGGCGGTGGCGCAGCTGCCGGTGGTCAGGCCGCTGCGCAGGGGGGCGGGCTGTTCACGGGTTTCTTCACGCATCGGCGGGCTTCACGACGTCCAGCAGGGTGATCGGCAGCGCCTGGCGCCAGGTGTCGAAGGCGCCCAGTGGCTGGGCATGCGCGACGTGGATGCGGGTCAGCTCACCGCCGTGGCGTTCGCGGAACTGCGCCAGGGCCAGTTCGCTCTGCAGGGTCACTGCATTGGCTACCAGGCGGCCGCCGGGGCGCAGGCTTGCCCAGCACAGGTCGAGCACGCCGTCGCGGGTGACGCCGCCGCCGATGAAGATGGCGTCGGGTTGTTCCAGGCCGTGCAGTGCTGCCGGGGCCTTGCCGCGTACCAGTTGCAGGCCGGGTACCCCCAGCGCATCGCGGTTGTGCTCGATAAAACCCTGGCGACCCTCGTCGGCCTCGATGGCCAGGGCCCGACAGGCGGGGTGGGCGCGCATCCATTCGATACCGACCGAGCCACAGCCCGCGCCGACGTCCCACAATAGTTGGCCGGGCTGTGGCGCCAGGCGGGCGAGGGTGATGGCACGGACATCGCGCTTGGTCAGCTGGCCGTCGTGGCGGAAGGCGCTGTCCGGCAGCCCGGCGAGACGGTGCAGGTGAGCGGCGTGTGGCGCAGCCCGGCATTCGATGGCCACCAGGTTGAGCGCAGCGACCTGGGCATGTGGCCAATCCTCGGCGGAGCCGGACAGTTCCCGTTCCGCTGCCCCGCCCAAATGCTCGAACATCCTCAGCCGGCTTGGCCCGAAACCACGTTCGCGCAGCAGCGCAGCAATCGCCGCCGGGCTGTCGCCGTCGTTGCTCAGCACCAGCAGGCGCGCGCCACTGTGCAGCTGGGCATTCAGTGCAGACAGCGGGCGGGCGACCAGTGACAGCACCTGCACGTCCTGCAGTGGCCAACCCAGGCGGGCGGCGGCCAGGGCGCAGGACGAGGGCATCGGCAGCACGTGCATTTCTGTTTCAGGCACCTGGCGTGCCAGGCTGGCACCGACGCCGTAGAACATCGGATCGCCGCTGGCCAGCACGCACACCGGTTCGCCGCGCAGGGCCAGCACCGGGGCGAGGGAGAACGGGCTCGGCCAGCCCAGCCGCTCGCCGGCCACGCAGCGCGGCAGCAGAGCCAGCTGGCGCGGGCTGCCGAAGATCCGCGCCGCGCCCAGCAGCGCGCGCCGGGCCTGCTTGCCCAGGCCGCTGAAGCCGTCTTCGCCGATGCCTACTACTGTCAGCCAGGGTGCCATGTATTTCATTCCGCCATGATTGGGGCCGCTGCGCGCCCCTGAATTTCTGCTCAATCGCTGATGATGCTCGACCACCGGCTTTTCATGCCGCCGGACAAAGCAGGCATAATACCGCGCCTTCTACACTCAAGCGCATTTTCACAGACTGCCGGATACCCCATTGACGCAGGCCCATACCCCCCAAGTTGCGCCCCGCCCCTCGGCCTGTCCGGGGTTGTGGCGTATCGTCAGTGCCCGTGATGGCGGTATTTGCCGCATCAAGCTGGCGGGTGGCCTATTGCTAGCCGACCAGGCCGACGCGGTGGCGACGGCGGCCGAGCGTTTTGCCGGCGGTGTGATCGAGGCCACCAACCGCGGCAACCTGCAGATCCGCGGCATCGGCAGCGATCACCAGGGCCTGGTCGAGGCCCTGCTCGCTGCCGGCCTGGGCCCGCGTGATGCCGCTGGCGACGATGTGCGCAACCTGATGCTCAGTCCGCTGGCTGGCCACGATCCGGCCATGCTGCTGGACGCTCGACCGTTGGCCGGGCAGATCCTCGACCTGCTGGAAGATACCCCGCGCTTTCACCAGTTGTCGGCCAAGTTCGCCGTGCAGCTGGATGCCGGTGAGCGTCTGGCCATGCTCGAACATCCCCATGACCTGTGGTTGTCGGCTTTGCATCTGGAGCAGCAGGCCTGGCTGGCGTTCGGCCTGGCGGGCTGCCCGGCTGACGGCCAGGTGCTCGGGGCGGTGCCAGTGGAGCAGGGCTTGATGTTGGTGCGTGCCGTGCTGGAGCGCTTCCTCGACCTGGCCACCCCGGCCCAATCGCGCATGCGCCAATTACTTGCAGTGTGTTCGCCAAGCGATTTCATCGACGGCCTTGGCCTGGCGATCCGCCGCGATGCCGCCGTGCTCGGCTGGCGACGTGAAGCGTACGATGCCCCGTGGCTGGGTGTACTGCCCCAGGCGCAGGGGCTGGCCGTGGGCGTTGCCCCGCCGCAGGGCCGGCTGACCCCGAGCATGCTGCGCGGGGCCGCACATGTCGCTCGTGAACTGGGCGATGGCAGCCTGCGTCTGAGCCCCTGGCAGAGCCTGGTGATGACCAATATCCAGGGGCAAGCCGTCGCCCAGGCCCAAGCCGCCCTGGGCGCCCTGGGCCTGCTGTGCCACGCGCATGAGCCACTGGCCCGGATCAGTGCCTGCACCGGCAGCGGTGGTTGTGCCAAGGCCCTCGGCGAAACCAAGGCCGACGCCGTCACCCTGGCCGCGTTGCTCGGCCCGGGCGCGCCCGGCAGCGTGCATTTGTCCGGTTGCACCCGATCCTGCGCCGTGGCCCATGTTGCCCCGGCCACCCTGCTGGCCCGATCGCCGGGCCGTTATGACCTGTACCAGCGTGACCCAAGCCAGCCGGGCTTCGGCGCCCTGCGCGCCACCGACCTTACCTTGAATGAAGCAGGCGCCATGCTCGACCTGCCGACGGAGCACCTTGATGATTGACTACATCCGCGATGGCCAGGAGATCTATCGCAATTCCTTCCGGATCATCCGTGAGGAAGCCCGACTCGAGCGGATCCCCGCAGACCTCGAAAAGCTCGCCGTGCGGGTGATCCACGCCTGCGGCATGGTCGAGGCCATCGATGGCCTGCAGTTCTCCGAAGGTGCCGGCCGCGCCGGGCGTGAAGCGCTGCAGAAGGGGGCGCCGATCCTGTGCGATGCGCACATGGTGGCCGAAGGCATCACCCGCGCGCGCCTGCCAGCCGACAACCAAGTGATCTGCACCCTGCGCGACCCGAGCGTGCCGGGCCTGGCGAAAGAAGCCGGCAATACCCGTTCCGCCGTGGCCCTGGAGCTCTGGCGGCCGTACCTGGAAGGCAGCGTGGTGGTGATCGGCAATGCCCCTACTGCACTGTTCTACCTGCTGGAAATGCTCGATGCCGGCGCCCCCAAGCCGGCATTGATCCTCGGCTTCCCGGTCGGTTTCGTCGGTGCCGCCGAGTCCAAGGCGATGCTCGCCGCCGACAGCCGTGGCGTGCCGTTCGTGATCATGCAGGGCCGCCTGGGCGGTAGCGCGATGGCCGCCGCTGCGGTCAACGCCCTGGCCACGGAGGTGGAATGATGGCGCCGCGTGGACGTCTGCTTGGCCTGGGCGTAGGCCCTGGCGACCCTGAACTGATTACCCTGAAAGCCCTGCGCCTGCTGCGTGAAGCGCCGGTGGTCGGCTATTTCGTGGCCAAGGGCAAGCGCGGCAATGCCTTCGGCATCATCGAGGCGCACCTGCAGCCCGAGCAGACCTTGCTGCCGCTGGTCTACCCGGTCACTACCGAAGCCCTGCCGGCGCCGTTGTCCTATGAACAGGTGATCAGCGACTTCTATGACGAGGCCAGCGTACAGGTGGCCGAGCATCTGGATGCCGGCCGCGACGTGGCGGTGATCTGCGAAGGCGACCCGTTCTTCTACGGTTCCTACATGTACCTGCACGACCGCCTGGCGCAGCGTTACGAGGCCGAAGTGGTTCCCGGCGTCTGTTCGATGCTCGGCGGTGCCTCGGTACTGGGCGCGCCGCTGGTGTATCGCAACCAGAGCCTGTCGGTGCTGTCTGGCGTGTTGCCCGCTGAAGAGCTTCGTCGTCGCCTGGCCGACGCCGATGCGGCGGTGATCATGAAGCTTGGCCGCAACTTCCCCAAGGTGCGCGAGGTGCTGGCTGAACTGGGCCTGGACGGCCGCGCGCTGTATGTAGAGCGGGCGACCATGGCCAACCAGAAGATCGTGCCGCTGGATCAGGTCGACCCACAGTCGTCGCCGTACTTCTCGCTGATCATCGTGCCGGGTGAAAAATGGCAGGGCTGAACATGCACAAGGCTCCGGCGATTGTCATTCTGGGCCAGGGCAGCCTGGCCACGGCGCAGCGTATCCGGCAATGTTATCCACAGGCGTCGATCCATGGCCTGCAAGGCCGGGTCGAAGGGGCCGACCTTTCCTACAGTGCGTTCGGCGATACCTTGCGGGCGCTGTACCTGCAGGACACGCCGATCATTGCCCTCTGTGCTGCAGGGATCGTGATTCGCAGCCTGGCCAGCCTGCTCAGCGAGAAGGGCGTGGAACCACCGGTGCTGGCGGTGGCTGAAGACGGCAGCGCCGTGGTACCGCTGCTCGGCGGCCTGGCGGGCGTGAACCTGATGGCGCGCGAAATCGGCGAAGCGTTGGGCGTTGCTGCGGCGATTACCACCAGTGGCGAACTGCGTTTCGGGACCTGCCTGCTGAGCCCGCCGCAGGGCTATGCGCTGGCAGATATCGAGCAAGGCAAGCGCTTTGTTTCCGACCTGCTGGCGGGTGAAGCAGTGCGCATCGAAGGGGATGCGCCGTGGTTGCAGCAGGCACAGCTGCCTGCCAGTGACGAGGCCCGGCGCACCATCCATGTGGGGCATCAGGCGCGTCCAGCCGACCGCAACGAACTGCTGATTCACCCGCGCTCGGTGGTAGTGGGTGTTGCCGGTGGCAATCTGCACGGCATTCGCGCCGCCTTGCAGCAGGCCGGTATCGCCGAGCCTTCGCTGGCATGTGTGCTGGCGGACGAACAAGCCATGGCCGATAGCGCACTGCACGAAGCCGCCCAGGCACTGGGCGTTGCCTTGCGTTTTGCCGCCAAGCCGCAGGATGTCGCCGGCATGCTGGCCGAAGCATTGCCAGACGCGCAACTGATCGAGGTGGCCGACATGGTCATCGCGGTGGCACCTGCACCGGTCGAGGTGGCGCGGGTTGGCCGCCGTCGTGGGCGCCTGGCGGTGATCGGCCTCGGCCCGGGCGCTGCCGAGCTGATGGTACCGGCGGTCAAGGCCGAGCTGGCGCGGGCCGAAGATGTGCTGGGTTACGAAACCTACGTACGCATGGCCGGCCCGTTCCGGGACGATCAGGTACTGCATTGCACCGACAACCGCGAAGAGATGCAGCGCGCCCGGCATGCCTTCGAACTGGCGGCCCAGGGCCGTTCGGTGGTGGTGGTGTCATCGGGCGACCCGGGCGTGTTCGCCATGGCGGCTGCGGTACTTGAGGCGCTGCATGAATCCAGCGACCCTGCCTGGCATCGCGTTGACCTGGAGATCCTGCCGGGGGTGTCGGCCTCGCTGGCGACGGCCGCGCAGGCTGGAGCGCCACTGGGGCATGACTTCTGCGTGATGTCGCTGTCGGACAACCTCAAGCCCTGGTCGATCATTGAAAAGCGCCTGGACCTGACGGCGCAGGCCGACCTGGTGCTGGCGTTCTACAACCCGATTTCCAAAGCCAGGCCGCATCAGCTCGGCGTGGCGCTGGAGGTGGTGCGTCGGCATCGTGACGGGAATACACCGGTAGTCCTTGGCCGCGACATCGGTAGGCCGGGGCAGACGCTGAAGGTAGTCACATTGGCCGAGTTGGTGCCCGAAATGGTCGACATGCGCACCATGGTGCTGGTCGGTTCGTCCCATACCTGCACTTTCGGCCGTGCCAATGGCGGCTCATGGGTGTATACGCCGCGCTGGTACGGCAACCAGCCCTGAGGGGGCACGCCGGGCAGCTTAGGAAGGGTTTCGCGGCAAGGTTTGCGGCTGGAGCCATGCGGCTCCAACCCTTTCCTTGAGCCTTTTCGGAGCGCAACGGGCAGCGGGTGATTCACGACCTGCAGCTCTAGGGTGCCAGGTAGCCTTTGATACCGGTGAAGATGATCTGGGCAGCCAGGGCACAGACGAACAGCCCCATCAGCCGGCTGACGATCTGCAGGCCCTGGTCGCCCAGGATGCGCTCGATGCGGTGTGAGAGGTACAGCACCAGGCCGACGGTGAAGCTGGCCAGTGCAATGCTGACAATGGCCAGCACCTTGTCGTCCCAGTGTGGGTGGCCCACCCCCATCACCAACAACGCACCGATGGTACCGGGGCCCACGGTCAGCGGGATGGTCAGTGGTACGATGGTGACGTCCTGCTGCACGTTGTCTGCCTGAACCGCCGACTTGCCTTGGGCCATGCCCAGTGCCGAGATGAACAGCACGCTGCCGGCGCCGATGCGGAAGGCGTCGGCGGTGATGCCGAAGATACCGAAGATCGCTCGCCCGAACAGGTACAGCAGGACACTGGCGACGAGCGCGGCAATCGCTACCTTCCAGGCCAGTTGCTTGCGCTCCTTGCTGGAGTAGCCGCGGGTCAGGCTGATGAAGCACGACAGCACGAAGAACGGGCTGTAGAGCACGAGCATTTTCAGGTAGACGCTGAACAACTCATGGAGCATGGGGTAGCCCCTGGCAGGAAAGGTGTGGGCAAGTGTATCAGCAGCATCAGGGTTGCCTGTACAGACAATACCGATCAGGAGGTAGGCGCCGGGTCCACCTTGGTTTCCCGCTGATTGGCCCAATACTGGATCAGCTCGCGCAACTGCGACAATTCCACCGGTTTGGCCATGTGCCCGTCCATCCCGGCCAGGCGCGCGCGTTCCTTGTGTTCGGCAAGAATGTGCGCGGTCAGCGCCACCACCGGGGTGCGCTGGCGCTGGTTGGCGGCTTCCCAGGCACGTAGTTGTTGGGTGGCCGAGAAGCCATCCAGTATCGGCATTTCGCAGTCCATCAGCACCAGGTCATAACGCTGCGCCTTCATCGCCTGCAAGGCTTCTTCGCCATTGCTGGCGGTGTCGGGCTCGAGGTTGAGCTTGCCCAGCATGCCACGGATCACCTTGGTCGAAATGCTGTTGTCCTCGGCGACCAGTACGCGGAAGTCGCCAGGCAGCTCCAGCGCCTGTGCGGTACCGGGCGGGCTGGCAGGGATGGCCTGCTCGCGACCGCGCTGGGCCAGTTCTTCGGCGAGGGTGGTCTTCAGGGTGTAGCCGGCCACCGGCTTGGCGAGGATCCGCTTGACCCCGGCGTTGCGCGCAATGATCTTGCTCGGTGCGTTGCTGATACCGGTGAGCATCACCACCAGGATGTCGTGGTTCAGGCTCGGGTCTTCCTTGATCTTGGCGGCCAGTTGCATGCCGGTCATGCCCGGCATGTTCTGGTCCAGCAGCACGGCGTCGAAGTAGTCGCGCAGATGGGCCTTGGTGCGCAGCAGGGCCAGGGCTTCCTTGCCCGACGGCACCGCGCTGACGTTCATGCCCCAGGCGCTGCACTGTTGTACCAGCACCTTGCGGCAGGTGTCGTTGTCGTCCACCACCAGCACGCGGGCGTCACGCAGCGGGCCGTCGAGGTCGGCCGGCGGCTGCTCCAGGCGCGAAGGGTCGAGTGGTAGCGCCAGCCACAGGGTATTGCCCATGCCGCTGCTGCTCTTGATGCCGAACTCGCCTTGCATCAGGCCGATCAACTGCTTGGCAATGACCAGCCCGAGGTGGCCGCCCAGCTTGTTGCTGGACAGGAAGTGGTGGCTGTGCAGTTCGGCTTGCAGCAAGGCTTCGCGATCGGCAGCGGGCATCGGCTCGCCGCTGTCCTGCACGGCAATGCGCAGGCGCGGTACCTCGCCCCGCTGGTCCAGCGCCACTACCAGCAGGATTTCGCCCTGATCGGTGTTCTTCAAGGCGTTTTCCAGCAGGCTCGACAAGGCCTGGCGCAGGCGTGTGGGATCGCCGCTGATCACCCTTGGAACTTGTGGTTGGGTAAAGCTGATCAGCTCGACGTTCTGCTGCTCGGCCTTGGCGCGGAAGATGTTCAGGCAATCCTCGATCAGCGCATTGAGGTCGAACTGCACGTCATCCAGTTCGATCTGCCGGGACTCCAGCTTGGAGATGTCGAGAATCTCGTTGATCAGCGTGAGCAGTTCGTTGCCGGCGCTGTGGATGGTCTGCACATAATCGCGCTGCTTGACCGACAACGGGGTGCCCAGCAGCAATTCGGTCATGCCCAGCACCCCGTTCATCGGCGTACGGATTTCGTGGCTGATCTTGGCCAGGAATTCGGCCTTGGCGTTGATTTCGGCATTGCTGGCGGCCAGGGCGCGGCTGGCGCTGAAGCGCTCCTCGCTCATTCGCCGCAGACGTTCGCTGACCGCCAGGTTGAGCAGCAGGCCGCTGGCCACGGTCAAGCCCAGGAGGATGCACAGCAGCCAGGGTGTCGGTGTGCGGGTGAGGCCGAGCAGCGCCGGCAACAGCACCAGGCCGCCGAGGTTGAACACCACCATCGCCAGGCTGAACACCCGCGCCGGGGCATAACCCTTGTACCAGTGATAACTGCTGACCAGCAGCATGCTGACGCTACCCAGGGCCATCAGGGCGTAGGTCATCAGGTTCAGCGGCAGGGTGTCGACGAACAGCAGTACCAGCCCGCTGACACCGACCACCAGCATGTCGCCCTGCAGCAGGCGATTCAGCCGCGGTGAGTTGCACGGTGCGAAGAAGTGTTGGGTGAAATACAGCCCCGCCAGGCCGGCCAGGACCAGCGTGAGGTAGGCGGCGGGCGTCTGTGCGCTGTGCCAGACGTGCCACCAGGGGCCGCTGAGGTTCAGCAGGATCAGGCCGCTGAGCAGCATCAGGCCATGGTAGAGGGCCAGGATCAGGGCGGTGCTGGAGCGGCTGTAGAAGAAGCGGATCAGGTTATGCAGGATCAGCATCACCAGGCCGCCGAACAGCATGCCGAACAGCAGCGGCTGGCGTTGGTCGGAGGCGGCCACGGCCGCAGGCTCCAGGCTGATGGCCGGGCGCAGCTGGTGTTCAGAGACCAGGCGCAGGTAGATGTCCACCGGTTGCTTGCTGTTGGGCAGGGGTAATACATGGTCGCTGCCACGCAGGGTCGGGCTGGCATTGCCAGCCTGGCGGCCGTGGTGCAGCTGACGCAGAAGCTTGTCGCCTTCGAGGGCGTAGAGGTCCAGGCCAGACAGGTCTGGGGCGAACACCCGCAGCAGTTGTTCCTGCTCGCTGGGGTCCAAACGGTAGTGCAGCCACATGGCCTGTTCCGCCGGAGCGGCATCCAGGTCGGCGAGGGCCAGCGGGCTGAACTGGTTGCGGTAACGCTCGGAGCGCACGTCGCTCAGTTGCAGGTTGGCCTGTTCGTCGAGCAGCACGGCCCAGCCTCCGTCATGTTCGGCGGCAGCCGGGAACAGGCAGAGCAGGGTCAGCAAGCTGACGATCAGAACTGAGGCAATCCGAAGCCGACGCACTACGAAATCCCTTCTTAGCCTAGGTGCCAGGTAGTAACTATGCGCGGCGCGCCAAGTCGAAGGCAAGGCCCGCGCGGGGCCCTGTCGACGAGCCGGGGGCCGTGCGCCTGGGTTCTTCCAACCCTGGGCGTCACGGCGCTCCGGTAAAGCTTACTGCTGGTGCTCACCGCGCTCGCGGGCAATGGCCCGGTAGCCGATGTCGCTACGGTAGAAACTGCCGTTCCAGCTGACTTCCTTGGCCAGGCGATAGGCCTGCTGCTGGGCGTCGGCAACGCTGGCACCCATGGCGGTGGCGCAGAGCACGCGGCCACCGTTGGTGACCACCTGGCCGTCTTTCAGCGAAGTACCGGCATGGAATACCTTGCCTTCGATCTTGGCCGCTGCTTCCAGGCCGTTGATCACATCACCCTTGGCATAGTCGCCCGGGTAACCGCCGGCGGCCAGCACCACGCCCAGGCTCGGGCGCGGGTCCCACTGGGCTTCGACCTTGTCCAGCGCCTTGGCGAATGCAGCCTCGACCAGCAGCACCAGGCTCGACTCCAGACGCAGCATGACCGGCTGGGTTTCCGGGTCGCCGAAGCGGCAGTTGAACTCGATGACCTTGGGGTTGCCCGCCTTGTCGATCATCAGGCCGGCGTAGAGGAAGCCGGTGTAGAGGTTGCCTTCTTCGGCCATGCCACGCACGGTCGGCCAGATTACCTGGTCCATCACGCGCTGGTGCACTTCGGCGGTGACCACCGGGGCAGGGGAGTAGGCACCCATGCCGCCGGTGTTCGGGCCGGTGTCCTGGTCGCCGACGCGCTTGTGGTCCTGGCTGGTGGCCATGGGCAACACGTTCTGGCCATCGACCATGACGATGAAGCTGGCTTCCTCGCCGTCGAGAAACTCTTCGATGACCACGCGCGAACCGGCGTCACCGAAGGCATTGCCGGCCAGCATGTCGCGCACGGCGGCTTCGGCCTCCTCGAGGGTCATGGCGACGATCACGCCCTTGCCGGCGGCCAGGCCATCGGCCTTGATCACGATCGGCGCGCCTTTTTCCTGCAGGTAGGCCAGGGCGGGCTCGATTTCGGTGAAGTTCTGGTAGTCGGCGGTTGGAATCTTGTGCCGGGCCAGGAAGTCCTTGGTGAAGGCCTTGGAGCCTTCCAGCTGGGCCGCGCCCTTGGTCGGGCCGAAGCAATCCAGGCCACGGCTGCGGAACAGGTCGACGACACCGGCGACCAGCGGCGCTTCCGGGCCGACGATGGTCATTTGTACGTTCTGCTCGGCGAAATCGGCCAGTTGCTCCAGCGCGTTGACGTCGATAGCGACGTTTTCGCACTTGGCTTCGGTGGCGGTGCCGGCGTTGCCCGGGGCAACGAAGACTTTCTCGACACGTGGGTCCTGGGCGACTTTCCAGGCCAGGGCGTGTTCACGACCGCCGCTGCCGATGATCAAAACTTTCATGTCAAAACCTCGAGTTCTTTCGGGCGAGAGGCAAAACCTCACGCTGTACGAGGTCGCAATGAAGCAGGTAGATGCAAGGCGGGGCCGGTTGCGATGAGCGGAGTTGCCTTCTGGCAATGAGCATCAGCGAAACCGGCCCCAACGCAGCAGATGCCTGCTTCAGTGCGGCCGATTGCCGTAAATCAGTGGCGGAAGTGGCGCATGCCGGTGAAGACCATGGCGATGCCAGCTTCGTCAGCGGCAGCAATCACCTCGGCATCGCGCATCGAGCCACCTGGCTGGATCACGGCGCTGATACCCACTTTAGCTGCGTTGTCGATGCCGTCACGGAACGGGAAGAACGCATCCGATGCCATGACAGCACCCTGCACCTGCAAGCCGGCGTGTTCAGCCTTGATGGCCGCGATGCGGGCGGAGTTGACGCGGCTCATCTGGCCGGCACCGACGCCGATGGTCTGGCGCTGCTTGGCGTAGACGATGGCGTTGGACTTGACGAACTTGGCCACTTTCCAGGCGAATACCAGGTCGTGGATCTCTTGCTCGGTCGGTGCACGCTTGGTCACGATCTTCAGGTCATCGGCGCTGATCATGCCGATATCGCGGCTCTGCACCAGCAGGCCACCGTTGACGCGCTTGAAGTCCCAACCGGCAGCGCGCTCGGCTGGCCACTCGCCGCATTCCAGCAGGCGTACGTTCTGCTTGGCGGCAACCACGTCGCGGGCGGCCTGGGAGATTTTCGGTGCGATGATCACTTCGACGAACTGGCGGTCGACGATGGCCTTGGCGGTTTCGCCATCCAGCTCGCGGTTGAAGGCGATGATGCCACCGAACGCCGATTCGGTGTCGGTCGCGTAGGCCAGGTCGTAGGCCTTGCGGATACCGCCTTCTTCTTCAGGTACTACGGCCACGCCGCACGGGTTGGCGTGCTTGACGATGACGCAGGCTGGCTTGACGAAGCTCTTCACGCATTCCAGCGCGGCATCGGTGTCGGCCACGTTGTTGAACGACAGCTCCTTGCCCTGCAGCTGGATGGCGGTGGAAACGCTGGCTTCACCCTTTTTCGCCTCGACGTAGAACGCCGCGCTCTGGTGCGGGTTCTCGCCGTAGCGCATTTCCTGGGCCTTGACGAACTGGCTGTTGAAGGTGCGCGGGAATTCGCTGCGGCCTTCGGTGCTCAGGGTCTCCTTGGCCTGGTCGATGGTGCCCATGTAGTTGGCGATCATGCCGTCATAGGCAGCGGTGTGCTCGAACGCCTTGAGCATCAGGTCGAAACGCTGGGCGTAGGTCAGGCCACCGGCCTTGAGGCCTTCGACGATGCCGGCGTAGTCGCTGGCGTTGACCACGATGGCCACGTCCTTGTGGTTCTTGGCAGCCGAACGGACCATGGTCGGGCCGCCGATGTCGATGTTCTCGATGGCGGTCGGCAGATCACAGCCAGGCTTGGAAATGGTGGCTTCGAACGGGTACAGGTTGACTGCTACCAGGTCGATCGGCTTGATGCCGTGCTCGTTCATGATGGCGTCGTCGATACCGCGACGGCCGAGGATGCCGCCGTGGATTTTCGGGTGCAGGGTCTTGACCCGGCCATCCATCATTTCGGCGAAGCCGGTGTAGTCGGCCACTTCCACCGCGTTGACGCCGTTGTCCTTGAGCAGCTTGTAGGTGCCACCGGTGGACAGGATCTCGACACCGAGCTGCTGCAGCTCACGGGCGAATTCGAGGATACCGGTCTTGTCGGAGACGCTGATCAGGGCGCGGCGGACTGGCAGGCGGGTAGTCTGGTCGGTCATTTCGGGTTCCAATAACGCGGTGGAGTCAGCAAAAAAGGCGCCTCTGTTCAGGGAGCCGCCTTTTCTGGTTGGGATTCTGGCTTACAGCAAGTCGTACTGCTTGAGCTTCTTGCGCAGGGTGCCTCGGTTCAGCCCGAGCATCTCGCTGGCCTTGGTCTGGTTGCCCTTGACGTAGTTCATCACGCTTTCGAGCAGGGGCGCCTCGACTTCGGACAGCACCAGGTTGTACACGTCCGTCACGGTCGCGCCTTCCAGGTGGGCGAAGTAGTTGTGCAGCGCCTTCTCGACGCTGTCGCGAAGGGTCTGGCCTTCTTCGCTCGGCGTGTTCAGGTGCTGTTTCAGGTTGGCGTTGTCGCTCACGGGCGTTGTTCCACTCACAAATGTCTCGGTCATCATCGTCATGCGGCCACCCCTTGTCCGTCCTCTGTCTCAAGGCTCTGTCGACGTTCGCTGAAAAACGCACGAACGTTGGCGCACTGCGCTTGTGTGTCTTCCAAAGCGTTGAACCGGGAGCGAAACTCCTTGCCGCCGGGTCGTGTTGCCAGGTACCAGCCAACGTGCTTGCGGGCGATACGTACGCCCATCACATCGCCATAGAAGGCATGCAGCGCTGCCAGGTGCTCCAGCAGGATGCGTTCCACTTCATCCAGTTGCGGCGCTGGCAGATGTTCGCCAGTGCGCAGGTAATGCTCGATCTCGCGAAAGATCCATGGCCGCCCCTGGGCAGCCCGGCCAATCAGCAGGCCATCGACACCGGTGGCGTCCAGCACCGCCCGGGCCTTTTCTGGCGATGTGATATCGCCGTTGGCAAAAACCGGGATCGACACCGCCTGCTTGATGGCAGCGATGGTGTCGTATTCGGCTTCGCCGGTATACAGGTCGGCGCGTGTGCGGCCATGTACCGCCAGCGCCTGGATGCCGGCCTGTTCGGCGATCTTCGCCACGTTCAGGCCGTTCTTGTTCGCCCGGTCCCAGCCGGTGCGAATCTTCAGCGTCACCGGGACGTCCACGGCGCCAACCACGGCGTGGAGAATCTCGCTGACCAAGGCTTCATCTCTCAATAAAGCAGAGCCTGCGGCTTTGTTGCAGACTTTTTTTGCCGGGCAGCCCATGTTGATATCGATGATCTGGGCACCTGCCTCGACATTGGCTTGCGCCGCCGCTGCCATCATCTGCGCATCACCACCGGCGATCTGCACCGAGCGTGGCTCGGGATCACCTTCATGGATGCGGCGCAGGCTCGACTTGCGGCTGTTCCACAGGCTCATGTCGCTGGAGACCATTTCCGACACCACCATGCCGGCGCCCAGGCGCTGGCAAAGGGTACGGAAAGGCTGGTCCGTAACGCCGGCCATGGGCGCGAGGATCAGGTTGTTACGTAGTGTGTATTGGCCGATGCGTACCGCCGACATAGGTGATCCCTGTTGTGGGGCCGAATCTTGGAGTCTGAAAAAGGGTTGGCATGATACCCGCTCTCGGTGACCGGATAAAGATGGGTTTGGATAAAATCTGAACAGTTGTCGGCTTATGCCATTTGGTATGGAGAAGGGCCTGGGGCTGCTTTGCAGCCTTTTCGCGACACGCGGCCGCTGCTACAGGCGAACGCGATCTCCTGTAGCAGCGGCCTTGTGTCGCGAAGGGGCGCAAGGCGCCCCCGCCGGCATGATGTTCATTCCGGCGAACGGAAGCTGAGGCTGTAGTTGACTGCCTTCGGCCCGGGGTCAAGGATGTCCAGGGCGATATGGATCGGGGTCTGGCTGGGCATCTCGCCACGCCCGGCCAGTTCCCCCGAGAGGTACTCGCTGGGCTTGAAGCGTCGGCTGGCGATCAGCTGGCCATTGAGATCGGCGAAGCGCAGCTCCAGCAGCGGGAATGGCTGGGCGAACGGCGCGCGGTTGTAGATGATCGCATCGACGATCAACGCGCCCTTGAAGTCCGGGTGGCTGCGCACCACCAGGTTGCTGCTTTTGATCCGGGCAATATCGACGCGGGTCGGGACTTCGCACCCGACCAACGGGCAGACTTGCTGGAAGAGCGGCCGGTACTGGTCCTGACGGGCCATTTCGTCGAAGTGGAACCACACGTACTGGAACGCCAGCATGCCCGCGGCGAGCAAGGTCAGGAAGCCCCACAGCAGGCGTTTGCCCCAGTTCGGTGCGGGCTTCTCCCAGCCCAGCTGCAATGGGTCGTCGACCACGTCGACCAGCGGCTCCTTGCGTGCCGGGCGCTCTGGCTTGGCGGCAAAGCCTGGTTCCAGGCGTTCGCCGGGCAGCGGCTCGACAGGGTCGTCATCGTGCGCCGACAGGCTCAGCGCCAGCGGTTCCTCGTCGCGCGCGTTCAGGCCTTTTTCCGCAGTTTCGTCATCGCTGGCACGCAGCGGTTCGTCGAAGGCGGGGTGGTCATCGTCGACGGCATGGCGCACCGGCGGCTCATCGTCGAAGTCCAGCTCCAGGCTACCGCCCAGGGTTGGCTCGGTGCGCTCGCCCGGGGCAGGTTCGAGATCCAGCTCCAGCGGCTGCAGCACCGGGGCCGGCTCATCTGCCTGTGGTGGTTCGAAAGGTTCATCGGCGGCCGTGCCGAACAGGTCGTCAGCGTGTTCGTCCGGCTGCAAGTCGTCGCGCCGGGCCTGCAACCCGTCATCCTGCTCGGCCGGGCGTGCCGGTACGGGTTGGCCGCGACGCTCCAGGCGTTCCAGCTCCTTGTCGAGATCGAGGGCGTCCAGTGCCTGGGCGGTGAGTGCCCAGTTTTCGTCGGCAGCGCTGCTGTGCTGGTCGACAGCCGGCTCGTGCGCCACCGTTGGCTCGGCCACCGGCGCGTCAGGCACCGCCGGCTCTGGCGCCGGCACCACAGGTTGACTGGCCGTACTGGTGCGGTTCTGCTCCAGCAACTGCCTGGCAGCATTGAATACCTGCAGGCAGTGGCCGCAGCGCACCACGCCGCGGGCCACGCTCAGTTGGTGGTGAGTGACGCGAAAGCTAGTCTGGCAATGCGGGCACTGGGTGACGAAACTGTCGGTCATGCGGCGATCCGGGAGCTATGCAGAAACGTATTCTAGGCCGGCTTAACGGCGGCGACCACTGATGCGGACCCAGCCGTCGCGCACGACGATCGGGTCCAGCTCGAAGTCGGCGGCATAGGCCGCAGCCACTTCTTCACCCTGTTCGGCGAGGATGCCCGATAGCGCCAGCAGGCCACCGGGGCGCACCAGGCCGGACAGCTGCGGCGCCAGCGACACCAGCGGGCCGGCAAGGATGTTGGCAACCAGCACGTCGGCCTGCATCGCCGGCATGTGCTCGGGCAGGTACAGCGCCAGCTTTTCATCGGCGATGCCATTGCGCTGGGCGTTGTCGCGCGAAGCCTCGATGGCCTGCACGTCGATGTCGGTACCCACCGCCTCGCGGGCGCCCAGCAGCAGCGCGGCGATGGCCAGGATGCCCGAGCCGCAACCGAAGTCCAGCACCTGGGTGCCTTCGAGCTGCTGGCCGTCGAGCCATTCCAGGCACAGGGCGGTGGTCGGGTGGGTGCCGGTGCCGAACGCCAGGCCCGGGTCGAGCAGCAGGTTCACCGCGTCCTTTTCCGGTGCTTCGTGCCAGCTGGGCACGATCCACAGGCGGCGGCCGAAGCGCATCGGCTGGAAGTTGTCCATCCAGCTGCGTTCCCAGTCCTGGTCCTCGATCACCTCGGCCTGGTGCTCGGGCAGCTCGGCACCGGTCAGCAGGCGCAGGTGGGAGAACACCTGCTCGGGCTCGGCATCGGCCTCGAACAGGGCCAGCAGGTGGGTGTGCGACCACAGCGGGGTGGTGTTGAGGTCTGGCTCGAAGATCGGTTGATCCTCGGCATCCATGAACGTGACCGAGACAGCGCCCACTTCGAGCAGGGCGTCTTCGTAGGTTTCGGCTTGTTCCGGGCTGATGGCCAGGCGTACTTGCAGCCAGGGCATGGCGGGCACCTTTGGTAAATCGACAGGGGCAGCCCCAGGCTGCGCGAAGGCTGGCAGTTTACGCGAGTGCGGGGGATTTGTGGATCGGCTTGGCAAGGGGGCGTGCAGCGCCCCCGAAATCCATCAGACAAAACACAGGGAGAGCGACTCGGCTATGTAGGCCGGCTTGTCCTCGCCCTCGATCTCCAGGGTGGCGATCGCCTTGAGCAGCCACTGCCCCGGCTTCTTCTCCGCCACCTCTGCCAGCTCTACCTTCAGCCGCACCTGGCTATCGACCTTGACCGGCTGGATGAAGCGCACGCTGTCCAGCCCATAGTTCACCACCATTTTCAGCCCTTGCGGCAGGACCAGGATGTCCTCGATCAACTTGGGGATCAGCGACAACGTCAGGAAGCCGTGGGCAATGGTGCAGCCGAACGGAGTCTGCGCCGCCTTCACCGGGTCCACATGGATGAACTGGAAATCACCCGTGGCTTCGGCGAACAGGTTGATGCGCTGCTGGTCGATCTTCAGCCAGGCCGAACGGCCCAGTTCCTTACCAACGTACTGCGAAAGCTCTGTAACCGGTACATAGGGCATCGCGGGCTCTCCAAGTTGTCAGTTGGTACGAATGTGCAAGATCAGCACGGCGAACCGTTTCAGTCAAGTTGCAGGTATTTCGGCGAATATCGGTATATGACGGCCACATGCTTATAATGGCAGCCGTGCACGAGGGAGATGCTTATGCTGTTGCGTGGTCTGACCTGGCTGGTGCTGTTCCAGTTGCTGGGTACGGCGATCAACCACTTGTTGGTGCCGTTTCTGCCGGGGCCGATCATCGGCCTGTTGCTGCTGCTGTGTTTTCTCATGGCCCGTGGCGAGGTTGGCAAGCCGCTGAACGAGGCGGCCAGCAGCCTGCTGCGCTACCTGCCGCTGTTGCTGGTGCCGCCGGCAGTAGGGGTGATGGTGTATGCCAGGGACATTGCTGCCGACTTCTGGGCCATCGTCGGGGCGTTGCTGATTTCCTGCCTGGTGACCCTGGCGTTTGTCGGCGTGCTGATGCAAAAGCTCATCCAGCGCCAGGGCCGACGCGAGGAGCAGCCATGATGCTTGACTGGCAAGGCGCGCTGGACGCGGTGGTGCATCATCCCTTGTTCGGTATCGGCATTACCCTCGGCGCCTACCAGGTGGTGCTGGCCGCCTACGAGAAGACCCGCTGGATCTTCTTGCAGCCGGTGCTGGTGTCGATGCTGCTGGTGATCGGCGTGCTGCTGCTGTTCGGCATCGACTACCGCGAGTACCGCAAGAGCACGGAGATCATGAACATCCTGCTGGGGCCTGCCACCGTGGCCCTGGCGGTGCCGCTTTACCTGAACCTGCGGCGTATCCGCCAGCTGTTCTGGCCCATCTTTACTACGCTGGTAATCGGAGGCCTGTTTGCCACGCTGTTCTGCCTGATGCTGGGCTGGTGGTTCGGTGCGGAACACATGATCTTGATGACCATGGCGCCAAAATCGGTGACCTCGCCAATTGCCATGCTGGTGGCCGAGCAGATTGGCGGGGTGGCGGCCCTGGCGGCGGTGTTTGTGTTGATTACCGGCGTGATCGGGGCGATCTTCGGCCCGGCGCTGCTGAGCCGCTTTGGCGTGCACAGTCCCGAGGCGCGCGGCATGGCGTTGGGGGTGACCGCGCACGCGGTGGGTACTTCGGTGGCCCTGCAGGAAAGTGACGAATGCGGCGCCTTTGCCGCGCTGGCAATGAGCCTGATGGGCGTGGCCACGGCGGTGTTCCTGCCGCTGGCGGTCAGCCTGGTGGCTTGAGGATTTGTAATGACGTTACCGCTGTTTCCGCTCAATACCGTGCTGTTTCCTGGCTGCTTTCTCGATCTGCAGATTTTCGAGGCGCGCTACCTGGACATGATCGGGCGCTGCATGAAGCAGGGCGAAGGTTTTGGCGTGGTGTGCATCCTCGAAGGCGAACAGGTCGGCAAGGCGCCGCCGGTAGTGGCCTCGATCGGCTGTGAGGCGGTGATCCGCGACTTCGTGCAGCAGGATAACGGTTTGTTGGGCATTCGCGTCGAAGGTGTGCGGCGTTTCAACCTGGCAAGCACCGAGGTGCAGAAGGACCAGTTGATGATGGGGCAGGTGCAATGGTTGCCGGAGCAGGCGGACAGCCCGTTGCTCGAGGCCGACGATGACCTGCTGGCGTTGCTGGTGGCGCTGGGCGAGCACCCGATGGTCGAAGCCCTGGGCATGCCGCGCCCGGTGGACGGGCGGCAGGCGCTGGCCAACCAGTTGGCGTACCTTTTGCCGTTCATGGAAGAGGACAAGCTGGACCTGCTGGCCCTCGACTCACCGCAGCAGCGCCTGGGCGAGATCCAGAAGCTGCTGGAGCGGATTCAGGGCGAGCTGTTTGCCTGACTGCCTCGCCCTGCTGCTGGCCCTGGCCTTGGGTCGCGGAAGGGCTGCGAAGCAGCCCCAGAACTTCAGCGCAGCCATAAATTGCCGGGGCTGCTTCGCAGCCCTTTCGCGACACAAGGCCGCTCCTACAGGGCGCAATCAGTACTGATAGCGCAACAACGCCTGCGGCAACGCATGCATGGCAAAGAATGCCAGCAACGCGATGCAGGCCGGTACTATCAGCCACCACACCCGCAGTGGCAAGGCCGGCAAGGTTTGCCGCCGCTGTACCAATGCCAGGCTCAGCGCACATACACAGCACGCCAACAGGGCCCCGGCGAGGATGTCGGTCGGCCAGTGAGCCCCCAGGTAAACCCGCGACAGGGCTATCGCCAGCGCCGGAATGCAGCCCAGCATGACCCAGGTCAGGCGCATCCGCGGCGGCTGCCCGCGCCCGGCCAGCACGGCCATGACCAGAAAGAACGCGAACGACGCCGAACTGTGCCCGCTGGGCATGCTGTAGCTGGTCAAGGGGTCGCTGAGTACCTCTGGCCGGGCCCGGGCGAACAGCCATTTCAGGGTGCCATTGGCAAGTGCCGTGCCCATCAGTACGCCAGCGGCGAACAGGGCATGACGCCATTGCCGGGCAAGCAGCAGCAGGCCAGTCAACAGGCCGCCCAAGACCAGTTGAGTGCGGAAATCGCCTAGCCGGGTCACCAGCACCACGGCGCCATCGAAGGCCTGGCTACGGTGCTCCTGCACCAGTGTCATCACGCCTTGGTCGAATTCGTGCAGGTAGGGCCAGCCCAGGAACACCCCGGCCAGTGCCGCCAGGCTCATGCCGGCGATCAGCCGGGTGCCGTGGCGTTGATCGCGGATGCTGGTATTCAGGCTCAGCCCGATGATGACTGCCAGGGTGCCGGCGATGATGCCGGCATCCAGCCAGAAGCCTTCCGGCAACGGCAGGCGCATGGCTGCACCCGTGGCCCAGCCGGGCAGCAGATAGGCCACCGACCAGCCCACGCCGGCCACCAGACTGACGGCGATGAAGCGCGGCAGCGGCATGTCGAACATGCCGGCGACCATCGGCAGCATGGGCCGCAGCGGCCCGATGAAGCGCCCTACCAGCAGGCTGGCGATGCCGTAGCGCTGGAAATAGGCCTCGGCGCTGCCGATCCATTCCGGGTGGTGACGCAGTAGCGGCAGGCGGCGGATGTTCTGATGGAAGTACTTGCCCACGGCATAGGACACGGCGTCACCCAGCAGGCCACCGAGAAAGCCCAGCAGCAGCGTTTCGCCCAGGCTGAAGGTACCGCTGCCGGCCAGCACCGCGACCGCGAACAGCAGCACGGTGCCCGGTACGATGATGCCGGCAATGGCCAGGCATTCGATGCAGGCCACCAGGAAAATTGCCAGGCCAAGCCACTGTGGGTTGGCGCTGAGCCAGCCGGTCAGGCTGTCGAGCCATTGGCCCATGGTTCAGCTTCCTTGTTCGAGAATGAAGAAGTCGCGGCCTTCGACTTGGCCTCGACGCAACGGGTTCCGCGTGCAGAAACGGGCGTATTCGGCATCGACGAAGCGGTAGGGCAGGTGCTCGTCGCGGCCGTACGGGATGCCCAGGCGGGCCGTCTGGATGATCCGCGGCACGGCGTTGCGGCAATCCTCGACGTACAGGCGCTCGGGGTCGAAGCGCTGGGCGTCCCAGTGTGGCACCTTCAGGCCGAGGGCGCGGCACAGCAGCGTCTGCCCGGCGCACAGGCGCTCGGCCGGGCGCAGGTTGCCGCTGGCGTCGGGGTTGTTCAGTTGCATCTGCGCCAGGCTGTTCGGCCCCGAGATGGCGTCCTGCCAAGGGTAGGCGGACTTGATCAGCACCGCGTTGCCCGGCCCGTGGGCGCTGAAGTTAAGCGAGTCGCCGCCGCGCGCGTAGTACATGTAGATGTGCCCGCCATCGAGGAACAGCGCCTTGCGCTTTTCGGTGTAGCCGAGCGAGGCGTGGCTGCCTTTGTCGCTGAGGTAGTAGGCCTCGGTCTCGATGATCCGTGCGGCCAGCCACAGGTCGCCGTGGCGGTGACGGATGACCTTGCCCAGCAGGGCCTTGGCCAGGGTCTGGGCGTCGCGGTCGAAGAAGCTGTCGGGCAGTGCTGGCATGCGGGGCAGTTCGCGGTTGGGAAGGCGGGGATGATAGCAATGAATGACTTAATCGAGGCTGAACCGGTGGGGTGATTGATTGGTATCTGCATGTTTCGGTGTTGGTTGAGCCTAAGGGGTTCGCCTTGGGGCGGGCGGCGCGCGATCTCACAGGCGCCACAAGAAGCGGGTCGAGCCCAGCCATTTTCGACCATCCGCCACCCACCGCTGGGCGTACACCTGCGCGGCAGTTATAATCAGCCGATTTCCCCTTCGCCAAGACACCGAACCCATGACTGAGTCCGTTCTTGACTATATGACCCGCCTGGGTCGCGCTGCCCGTGAGGCTTCCCGGGTGATCGGCCGTGCCAGCACCGCGCAGAAGAACCGCGCCCTGCAAGCTGCCGCCGACGCGCTGGATGCCGCCCGGGCCGAGCTGACCGCCGCCAACGAGCGAGACCTCGCCGCCGGCCGCGCCAACGGCCTGGAGCCGGCCTTGCTCGATCGTCTGGCGCTGACCCCGGCGCGTATCGACGGCATGATCACCGGGCTGCGCCAGGTGGCCAGCCTGCCGGACCCGGTCGGTGCCATCCGCGACATGAGCTACCGCCCATCGGGTATCCAGGTGGGCAAGATGCGCACGCCGCTGGGGGTGATCGGGATCATCTACGAGTCGCGTCCGAACGTGACCATCGATGCTGCCAGCCTGTGCCTGAAGTCGGGTAACGCGACCATCCTGCGTGGCGGCTCCGAAGCCATTCATTCCAACCGTGCGATTGCCACCTGCATCCAGCGTGGCCTGGCCGCAGCCGGCCTGCCGGCGGCCGTGGTGCAGGTGGTGGAAACCACCGACCGCGAGGCCGTGGGGGCACTGATCAGCATGCCGGAATTCGTCGATGTCATCGTGCCTCGCGGTGGCCGTGGCCTGATCGAGCGCATCAGCCGCGATGCCCGTGTGCCGGTAATCAAGCACCTGGACGGCATCTGCCACATCTATGTCAGCCGGCACGCCGATCTGGACAAGGCCTGGCGCGTGGCATTCAACGCCAAGACCTATCGCTACGGTATCTGTGGCGCCATGGAGACGTTGCTGGTCGATCAGCAGGTGGCCGAGCGCTTCCTGCCAGAGATGGCCCGTCGCTTTCAGGAGAAGGGCGTAGAGCTGCGTGGCTGCGAGCGCACCCGGGCCATCATCGAGGCCAAGCCGGCCACCGAGGCCGACTGGCACACCGAGTACCTGGATGCGATCCTGTCGATCCGTGTGCTCGACGGCCTGGACCAGGCCATCGAGCACATCAACCACTATGGCTCGCACCACACCGATTCGATCATCAGCGAACACCAGGGTGAAGCGCGTCAGTTCATGGCCGAGGTCGATTCGGCGTCGGTCATGCTCAATACCCCGACCTGCTTCGCCGACGGCTTCGAGTACGGCCTGGGTGCCGAGATCGGCATCTCCACCGACAAGCTGCATGCCCGCGGCCCGGTCGGCCTGGAAGGCCTGACCTGCGAGAAGTACGTGGTGATCGGCGATGGCCAGCTGCGCGGCCAGGAGTCCTGCTGAGTTGAGCAAGGCCCAGGCAGTCCGGCGCATCGGCATTCTAGGCGGCACCTTCGACCCCGTGCACATCGGCCACCTGCGCAGCGCGCTGGAAGTGGCCGAGTTCATGGGGCTGGACGAGCTGCGCCTGTTGCCCAATGCCCGGCCGCCGCACCGCGGCACCCCGCAGGTGGCCGCCAAGGACCGCCTGGCCATGGTGCAGAGCGCCGTGCAGGGTGTGCCCTGCCTGAGCGTGGATGCTCGTGAGCTGGCACGCGACAAGCCGTCGTACACCATCGATACGCTGGAATCGATCCGCGCCGAACTGGCGGCCAACGACCAGCTGTTCCTGGTGCTGGGCTGGGATGCCTTCTGTGGGCTGCCCGGCTGGCACCGCTGGGAAGAATTGCTGCAACACTGTCACATCCTGGTCCTGCAACGCCCGGATGCCGACGTAGAACCCCCTGACGAGCTGCGCAACCTGCTGGCTGCGCGCTCGGAGAGCGATCCCACCGCCTTGTCCGGCCCGGCGGGAAACATTTCGTTCGTCTGGCAGACGCCGCTTGCGGTGTCGGCTACACAGATCCGACAGCTGCTGGCCAGCGGCAAGTCGGTGAGGTTCCTGGTGCCGGACGCCGTACTGGCCTACATCGAGGCGCACGAACTGTATCGTGCACCTAACTGACGGTGCCTCTGGCGCCTCATCCAACGAGTTGAACGAGTTTTATATGACCAAGCAGAAAATCCACGGCGAAGAACTGGTCGCCCTGACCAAGGCAGCGCTGGAAGACGTCAAGGCCCAGGACATCCAGGTCATCGACGTGCGCGAAAAGCACAGCCTGACCGACTACATGATCATTGCCACCGGTACCTCCAACCGCCAGATCAACGCGATGCTGGAAAAGGTCCGCGAAGCGGTCAAGGCCAAGGGCGCCCAGCCACTGGGTGAAGAAGGCAAGGGCGACAGCGACTGGGTACTGCTGGACCTGAACGACGTCATCGTGCACATGATGACCGCCGCTGCCCGCCAGTTCTACGACCTGGAGCGCCTGTGGCAGGGTGCCGAGCAGAGCCGTGCCGCCGATGGCAAGCACCACAGCCCGGACCAGGCCCACGAGTATTCCGAAAAGCTCAAGGACCGGGAATAAGGAAAGCGCTGTGCGTCTGCGCCTGATCGCGGTCGGCTCGCGCATGCCGAAGTGGGTCGAGGAAGGCTGGCATGAATATGCCAAGCGCCTGCCCGCCGAGCTGTCGCTGGAGCTGGTGGAAATCCCGCTGAATACCCGTGGCAAGAATGCCGATGTCGCCCGCCTGATTCGTCAGGAGGGCGAGGCCATGCTGAGCAAGGTTCAGCCCGGGGAGCGCATCGTCACCCTCGAGGTCCATGGCAAGCCCTGGAGTACCGAGCAACTGGCGACCGAGCTGGACCGCTGGCGCCTGGATGCGCGCACGGTGAATTTGATGGTGGGCGGCCCGGAAGGCCTGGCGCCGGAGGTCTGTGCGCGTGCCGAACAACGCTGGTCGCTGTCGCCGTTGACCCTGCCGCACCCGTTGGTAAGGATACTCATCGGCGAGCAGATCTACCGCGCCTGGACCGTGCTGTCCGGGCATCCTTACCACAAATGAGCCTGTAAGCAGCCCGATGTCGCAGCCGATCCGTCTCAAGGACCATGAGAAAGACGCCCGCCTGGTGCGCAACCGCGTCGTGGTGGGCGCAGTGGCGGTCGTGCTGCTGGTCTGCGTGCTGATCGCGCGGCTGTACTACCTGCAGATCATCCAGTACGACTACCACTCGACGCTGTCGGAGAACAACCGGGTGCATGTGCAGCCGATTCCGCCGACCCGCGGGCTGATCTTCGACCGTAACGGGGTGATCGTTGCCGACAACCGGCCCAGCTTCAGCCTGTCGATGACCCGTGAACGTGCGGGTAACTGGCAGGAAGTGCTGGATACCATCGTCGAAGTGCTGGAATTGACGCCCGATGATCGCGCCCTGTTCGAGAAGCGCATGCGCCAGGGCCGCCGGCCGTTCGAGCCAGTGCCGATCCTGTTCGAGCTCAACGAAGAGCAGATTGCTCGCGTGGCAGTGAACCAGTTCCGCCTGCCGGGTGTGGAAGTGGTGGCCCAGCTGGTGCGCCATTACCCGCAGGGTGCGCATTTCGCGCATTCGGTGGGGTATGTGGGGCGGATCAACGAGAAGGAGCTGAAAACGCTCGATCCGGTGAACTACAGCGGCACCCACCACATTGGCAAGACCGGCATCGAACGGTTCTACGAAGACGCCCTGCACGGCCAGGTGGGCTACGAGGAAGTCGAGACCAACGCTCGCGGCCGGGTGCTGCGCGTGCTCAAGCGTACCGACCCGAAACCGGGCAAGGACATCGTGCTGAGCCTGGACATCAAGTTGCAGGAAGCCGCCGAGGCCGCCCTGGGTGGTCGGCGCGGCGCCGTGGTGGCACTCGACCCGCGTACCGGCGAGGTGCTGGCAATGGTCAGCCAGCCCAGCTTCGACCCCAACCTGTTCGTCACCGGCATCGGTTTCAAGGCCTATGCCGAACTGCGCGACTCGATCGACCGGCCCTTGTTCAACCGCGTGCTGCGCGGCCTGTACCCGCCGGGTTCGACCATCAAACCGGCCGTGGCCATCGCCGGCCTGGACAGTGGTGTGGTCAATGCCGGCAGCCGGGTGTTCGACCCGGGTTACTACCAACTGCCCAACTACGACCACAAGTACCGCAACTGGAACCGCACCGGCGATGGCTGGGTCGACCTGGACACCGCGATCATGCGTTCCAACGACACCTACTTCTACGACCTGGCGCACAAGATGGGCATCGACCGGCTGTCCAGCTACATGAACAAGTTCGGTATCGGCCAGCGGGTTTCCCTGGACATGTTCGAAGAGTCCGCCGGGCTGATGCCGTCGCGGGAATGGAAGCGCGCTACCCGTCGCCAGGCGTGGTTCCCCGGCGAAACCCTGATCCTCGGTATCGGCCAGGGCTACATGCAGGCTACGCCGCTACAGCTGGCCCAGGCCACCGCGCTGATCGCCAACAAGGGCGTATGGAACCGCCCGCACCTGGCCAAGACCATCGAGGGCCAGCCGCCGGTGGACGACAACCCCATGGACAACATCGTGCTGCGTGACAAGTCCGACTGGGCCAAGGTCACCCATGGCATGGAGCAGGTGATGCACAACGCCCGCGGTACCGCACGCAAGGCGGCCATCGGCGCGCAGTACCGCATCGCCGGCAAGAGCGGTACCGCCCAGGTGGTGGCGATCAAGCAGGGCGAGAAGTATGACCGCAACAAACTCCAGGAGCGCCACCGCGACCACGCCCTGTTCGTCGCCTTCGCCCCGGCCGACGACCCGAAGATCGTGGTATCGGTGATGGTCGAGAACGGTGAGTCGGGCTCGGGTGTTGCCGCGCCGGTGGTACGCCAGGTGATGGACGCCTGGCTGCTCGACGAAAACGGCCGGCTCAAGCCCGAGTTCGCGCCCGCCACCGTTACCCAGGAATCAGCCCTGTGATGAACAATTTCGATCGCATGCTCTCCAGCGAGGATGTGATGCGTCGGCGCGCCAGTTTTCTGCAGCGCATCCACGTCGACGGCCCTTTGCTGGTCATTCTGCTGACCCTCGCGGCTGGCAGCCTGTTCGTGCTGTACTCGGCCAGTGGCAAGAACTGGGACTTGTTGCTCAAGCAGGCCACCTCGTTCGGCATCGGCCTTGCGTCGATGTTCATCATCGCCCAGCTGGAGCCCCGCTTCATGGCGCGCTGGGTGCCGTTGGCCTACCTGGTCGGGGTAATGCTGCTGGTGGTGGTCGACGTCATGGGCCACAACGCCATGGGCGCCACGCGCTGGATCAACATTCCCGGGGTGATTCGCTTCCAGCCCTCGGAGTTCATGAAGATCATCATGCCGGCGACCATCGCCTGGTACCTGTCCAAGCGCACCTTGCCGCCACATCTCAAGCACGTGGCGATCAGCCTGGTGCTGATTGGCGTGCCGTTCATCCTGATCGTGCGCCAGCCCGACCTGGGGACTGCGCTGCTGATCCTTGCCTCCGGTGCCTTCGTGCTGTTCATGGGCGGCCTGCGCTGGCGCTGGATCCTCAGCGTGCTGGCGGCGGCAGTGCCGGTGGCGGTGGCGATGTGGTTCTTCGTCATGCATGACTACCAGAAACAGCGGGTACTGACCTTCCTCGACCCGGAAAGCGACCCGTTGGGCACCGGCTGGAACATCATCCAGTCCAAGGCGGCGATCGGCTCGGGCGGTGTATTCGGCAAGGGCTGGCTGCTCGGGACGCAGTCGCACCTGGACTTCCTGCCGGAAAGCCACACCGATTTCATCATTGCCGTGCTCGGCGAGGAATTCGGCCTGGTCGGCATCTGCCTGTTGCTGATCGTCTATCTGCTGCTGATCGGCCGTGGCCTGGTGATTACCGCCCAGGCGCAGACCTTGTTCGGCAAGCTGCTGGCCGGCAGCCTGACCATGACCTTCTTTGTCTATGTATTCGTCAATATCGGGATGGTCAGCGGCCTTTTGCCCGTGGTGGGCGTGCCGCTGCCCTTCATCAGCTATGGCGGAACTTCGTTGGTGACGCTGCTGTCAGCGTTTGGCGTTCTGATGTCGATCCATACGCACCGCAAATGGATCGCGCAGGTTTGAATAAGGTGAACAATTTCATGCAAGCAGTGCGTAACTGGGCTGCCCGTTGTGCGCCGTGGGTCGGCGCGGTGGGCCTGTTCGGCGCTGTACAGCTGGCCCATGCCGGCGACTACCGGGACTCGCCGCAGATGGCCCAGTTCGTTGGCGAAATGAGCCGCGACTACGGTTTTGCCCCTGAACAGCTGATGGGCGTGTTCGCCGAGGTGCAACGCAAGCAGTCGATCCTCGACGCCATTTCGCGCCCGGCCGAACGGGTAAAACCGTGGAAGGACTACCGGCCGATGTTCATCACCGACGCGCGCATCGCCCGCGGTGTGGATTTCTGGCGCCAGCACGAGGCGGCGCTGGCCCGGGCCGAGCAGGAATATGGCGTACCGGCACAGTACATCGTCGCCATCATTGGCGTGGAAACCTTCTTTGGCCGCAACACCGGCAACTACCGGGTGATAGACGCGCTGTCGACGCTGAGCTTCGACTATCCGCCGCGGGCCGACTTCTTCCGCAAGGAGCTGCGCGAGTTCCTGCTGCTGTCTCGCGAAGAGCAGCTCGACCCATTGACCCTCAAGGGCTCCTACGCCGGCGCGATGGGCTTGCCGCAGTTCATGCCGAGCAGCTTCCGCAACTTTGCGGTGGACTTCGATGGCGACGGCCACATCAATATCTGGAACAACCCGGACGATGCCATCGGCAGTGTCGCCAGCTACTTCAAGCGCCACGGGTGGGTGGCCGGTGAAGGTGTGGTCAGCCGCGCCTGGGTGGATGGCGAGCGGGCCGACGAGGGCCTGACCACCGGCATCGAGCCGGTAAAGACGGTAGGGGAGTTGCGCGCGCTTGGCTGGTCGGTTCATGATTCCCTGCGCGATGATCTGCCGGTTACCGCCTTCCGTCTCGAGGGCGACAATGGCCCCGAATACTGGATGGGCCTGAAGAACTTCTACGCGATCACTCGCTACAACCGCAGCGTGATGTATGCCATGGCGGTGCATCAGCTTTCGGAACAGCTGGTTCAAGCACGGGGCGTCAACTAATGCGCGCAATCATCTCTGCCAATACTTTCAAGCTGCTGACCTGCCTCGCCGTTGGCGTGCTGCTGGCCAGCTGCTCTTCCAGCCGCCCAACCCAGCAAGGTAGCGGCAACGTGGTGCGCACCCAGCCGGGCCTGGATATCAACCGGGCGCACAAGGACGGCGCGCCGTGGTGGGACGTGGATGTGAGCAAGATCCCCGATGCCACGCCGACCGTGCACACCGGCAACTACAAGGCCAACCCGTACACGGTACTGGGCAAGACCTACTACCCGATGCAGGATGCCCGCAACTACCGCGCCGAGGGGACTGCGTCGTGGTATGGCACCAAGTTCCACGGGCAGAACACCGCCAACGGCGAGCTGTACGACCTGTACGGCATGAGTGCGGCGCACAAGACCTTGCCGCTGCCAGCCTATGTGCGGGTGACCAACCTGGCCAACGGCCGCAGCGTGATCCTGCGGGTCAACGACCGTGGGCCGTTCTACTCCGATCGCATCATCGACCTGTCCTATGCCGCGGCGAAGAAGCTCGGTTACGCTGAAATCGGTACCGCGCATGTGCGCGTCGAGGGCATCGACCCGCAGCAATGGTGGGCCCAGCGTGGCCAGACGCCGCCGATGGTGCTGAAGGAGCCGCAAGTGGCCCAGACCCAGGCGATCCCGGCCAGTACCGGGCGCGTCGAGCAATGGACGCCACCGCCGCAACAGCACGCAGCGCCTGTGGTGCCGGTGCAGGTTGGCGGCAACAACGTGCCGGCCAGCAACAGTGGCGGCAGCTTCCTGCAGGTGGGCGCCTTCGCCAACCCGGACGCCGCCGAACTGCTGCGTTCCAAGCTCAGCAGCATGGTCAGCGCGCCGGTATTCATCAGCTCGATCGTGCGTAACCAGCAAACCTTGCACCGCGTGCGCCTGGGGCCGATCAGCAGCCAGGGCGAGATCCAGCAGGCGCAGGACAGCATCCGCCTGGCGAACCTGGGGCAGGCCAAGCTGGTCACAGCTGACTGACCGCGTTGCCTTTTTCGCGGGCACGCCCGCTCCCACAGGGGCATGCGAAACCCTGTGGGAGCGGGCGTGCCCGCGAAGAAGGCAACACCAAACTGTCGGTTTTGTCATGAATTGCCGGGCGCAGGCATGTACAATGTCGGCTTTTGCCCGCAGCGACATAACGCCGCATTTTGCCGGGCCAGGCCTATGGCCACAAAACTAGACTGACTGGCGCTGGGCACATGATCTTGCCCAGGGAAATTCAGACCATTAGCGATTTTCGAGAGACGGATGAACATCACCAACCTTGCCAAACGACTTTGCCTGCCCGTACTGCTGATGATCACGCCGGCCGCCTTCGCGGCTGAGCAGATGACGCCGGCGCCACCGCAACTGGCAGCCAAGTCCTACGTACTCATGGACGCGTCCAGCGGCAACGTGCTGGTCGAGAACAACGGTGACGAGCGCCTGCCGCCAGCCAGCCTGACCAAGCTGATGACCGCCTACATCGCCACCCTCGACATCCGCCGCGGCCAGATCGGTGAAAACGACCCGGTAACCGTCAGCGAGAACGCCTGGCGTACCGGCGGTTCGCGCATGTTCATCAAGGTGGGCAGCCAGGTGACCGTCAGCGACCTGCTGCACGGCATCATCATCCAGTCCGGCAACGACGCCTCGGTCGCCCTGGCCGAGCACATCGCCGGCAGCGAAGATGCCTTCGCCGACATGATGAACAAGACTGCCGCCGACCTGGGCATGAGCAACAGCCACTTCATGAACCCGACCGGTCTGCCGCATCCGGACCACTACTCGTCGGCCCATGACATGGCGACCCTGGCCCGCGCGATCATCAATGTCGACCCGGCCCACTACGCCATCTATTCGCAGAAGGAATTCTTCTGGAACAACATCAAGCAGCCGAACCGCAACCTGCTGCTGTGGCGTGACAAGACCGTCGACGGCCTGAAGACCGGCCACACCGACGAAGCCGGCTACTGCATGGTGGCTTCCGCCGTTCGCGACGGCCAGCGCCTGATCGCCGTGGTGTTCGGCACCAACAGCGAGCAGTCGCGCGCAGCCGAGACCCAGAAGCTGCTGACCTATGGCTTCCGCTTCTTCGAAACCCAGACTTTCTACCAGAAGGGTACCGAGCTGACCAAGGCACCGGTCTGGAAAGGAGCCACTGGCGAAGTGAAAGCCGGCCTGGCCGAAGACCTGACCATGACCATGCCTAAAGGCCAATTGAAACGCCTTCAGGCTTCGATGACCATGAACCCGCAACTCACTGCACCGATTGCCAAAGGTGACGTGATCGGCAAAGTGGAAGTCAAACTGGACGAGAAAGTGGTTCACAGCGCCGACCTGATCGCCCTTGACGGCGTCGAGGAAGGTGGTTTCTTCCGCCGTATGTGGGATAGCATCCGTCTATTCTTCTACGGGTTGTTCAACTGATACGTGACCTGCATGCCCCCGCGTATCCTGCGGGGGCGTTGTTGTTGCCACGGCTTACGAGGCCGTTTCCGCCATGAGCGAACCAGACGTCAAGTCGCACAAGATCGAATTCCCCTGCGACGATTACCCGATCAAGGTCATCGGCGATACCGTGGTCGGTTTCCGCGATACGGTGATCGAGATTCTCAGCAAGCACGCCAAGGTCGACCTTGCCACGCTGGCCGAGCGCCAGAGCAAGGAAGGCAAGTACACCACCGTGCAGTTGCACATCGTTGCCGAAAGCGAGAACCAGCTGCACGATATCAATAGCGCCCTGCGCGCTACCGGCATCGTGAAAATGGTGCTCTGATGTCCGCCTGCCTCGGTTTTCGCGAGCTTGGCCTGCAGCCCTATGAACCGGTGCTGGAGGCCATGCGACGCTTCACCGAGCAACGCAGCCCGGACAGCCAGGATGAAGTCTGGCTGGTCGAGCACCCCGCTGTCTTCACCCAGGGCCAGGCCGGCAAGGCCGAGCACCTGTTGGTACCGGGTGACATCCCGGTGGTACAGACCGACCGCGGTGGCCAGGTAACCTACCATGGCCCCGGGCAACTGGTGGCCTACCTGCTGCTGGATGTGCGTCGGCTAGGGTTTGGCGTGCGTGAGCTGGTCAGCCGTATCGAGCAGACCCTCATCGACCTGCTCGCCAGTTATGATGTCCAGGCTGCGGCCAAGCCCGATGCCCCGGGCGTCTATGTCGATGGAGCGAAAATCGCCTCCCTCGGCCTGCGAATCCGCAATGGCCGTTCGTTCCACGGCCTTGCCCTGAACGTGGACATGGACCTTGCGCCATTCCGCCGAATCAACCCCTGCGGCTATGCGGGGCTGGCGATGACCCAGCTGCGCGACCTGGCAGGTCCTATCGAACTCGACGAGGTCAGGACAAGGCTGCGCGGACAGCTGGTCAAGCACCTCGACTACGCTGAGCAGACGACCCTTACGGGCGGAATCGACTGATATGACAACTGTGCAAGAAGCCGTGCCGAACCTGATACCTACCCAGGATGCCACCCAGCGCCCAGCGCCGAAGAAAGTGGAAGCCGGGGTCAAGTTGCGTGGTGCCGAGAAGGTGGCGCGCATCCCGGTGAAGATCATCCCCACCGACGAGCTGCCGAAGAAGCCCGACTGGATCCGCGTGCGTATCCCGGTTTCGCCCGAGGTAGACCGCATCAAGCAACTGCTGCGCAAGCACAAGTTGCACAGTGTGTGCGAAGAGGCGTCCTGCCCGAACCTGGGCGAGTGCTTCTCCGGTGGTACCGCGACCTTCATGATCATGGGTGACATCTGCACCCGCCGCTGCCCGTTCTGCGACGTGGGTCATGGCCGGCCGAAGCCGCTGGACCTGGATGAACCGAAGAACCTGGCGATCGCCATCGCCGACCTGCGCCTGAAGTACGTGGTGATCACCTCGGTCGACCGCGACGACCTGCGCGACGGCGGGGCCCAGCACTTCGCTGACTGCATCCGTGAAATTCGTGCGCTGTCGCCAGGCGTGCAACTGGAAACCCTGGTGCCGGACTACCGTGGCCGCATGGACATTGCGCTGGAAATTACCGCGCAAGAGCCGCCGGATGTGTTCAACCACAACCTCGAGACCGTACCGCGCCTGTACAAGGCCGCGCGTCCGGGGTCGGACTACGACTGGTCGCTGGACCTGCTGCAGAAGTTCAAGCAGCTGGTGCCGCACGTTCCGACCAAGTCGGGCCTGATGCTGGGTCTGGGCGAGACCGACGACGAAGTGATCGAGGTGATGCAGCGCATGCGCGAGCATGACATCGACATGCTCACCCTCGGCCAGTACCTGCAGCCATCGCGCAGCCACCTGCCGGTGCAGCGTTTCGTCCACCCGGACACCTTCGCCTGGTTCGCCGAGGAAGGTTACAAGATGGGCTTCAAGAACGTCGCTTCCGGGCCGCTGGTGCGTTCTTCCTACCACGCTGACCAACAGGCCCACGAGGCCAAGATCAAGCTCTGATCAAAGGTTGGGCCACACATGCCGATGCGCGCCGAAAGGCGCCATCGGCATTTTTGTTGATGGGGTTTCCTGCTGGTCGAGGTCGCTCCGCAGCGGCAGAATCGGGCCCCCAGGACCTGCAAGGAGTTGCATGTGAATTGCCTTGAGCGTACCGAACCTTGCCTGCCGATGGCGTTGCCGCACGACGCCTGCTTTGCCATCGTCGCGCCCGCCGGCCCGGCCCGGCTGGATACCCAGAAGGCCACCCGGTGGTTTGCCGAGCGTGGCTACCGTTGCCGGATCTACCAGGGAGCTCTGCAGGCGCAAGGATACCTGGCAGGCGCAGACCAGCAGCGCTTGCAAGACCTGCATGACGCTTTCGCCGACCCGGCGATCGACGCCATCCTGTGCATGCGTGGGGGGTATGGCAGCATGCGCCTGCTCGACCGGCTCGATTTCGAGCTGATCCGGTACAACCCCAAGCCGCTGATCGGCTACAGCGACATCACCGCGCTGCACACGGCCATTTACCGCAGGACCGGGCTGGTCACCTTCCATGGCGGAATGCTCAATGCAGACCTGTTGGGTGCCAAGCAGCAACCGACCGAGGCTTCGCTGCTGGCGCAGCTGGGTGGGCAGGTGCGCAGCGGCGAGCCAATCGCGCACCCGGCCGGCTACGCTTTGACCTGTGTACAGCCGGGTGTGGCCAGCGGGCCGCTACTAGGTGGCAACCTGTCGATGCTGGGGGCGACCTTGGGGACGATTGCCGAGTTGGATACCAAGGGTTGCATCCTGTTCATCGAGGACGTCAACGAGCCGCTGTACCGGGTAGACCGCCTGCTGACCCAGCTGCGCCTGGCGGGCAAGCTGGAGGGGATCGCGGGCGTGCTGGTGGGGGATTTTGCCGGGATTACCACGGTGGCGCTGACGCCGTTGCTGCAGGACATCTTCGGGCCGCTGGGCGTGCCGGTGCTGGCCGGTTGGCGAAGTGGCCATTGTGATCCGAATGTGTGCTTGCCGCTGGGGGCCAGGGTGCGGCTGGATAGTGTTGAGCAAACATTGGTGCTGGAGCAGGATCTGTTCAGGGCTTGAGATCGCCGGGGCTGCTTTGCAGCCCAGCGCGACACCAGGCCGCTGCTACAAACGATCGACAATCATCGGGATTATGCGGTCCCTGTTGCAGCGGCCTGTGTCGCGAAAGGGCCGCATGGCGGCCCCAGGACCCTCACTGCTGGCGCAGGCTCTCAAGCAGCTTGTGGGTCGGGTAGCCATCGGCCGGCCAGCCCAGCCCCTGCTGGGCATTACGGATCGCCTTGCGGGTGTTGGCGCCAATGATGCCGTCAGGGTTCCCCGCCTCATGCCCATTGCTATTCAGCAGGTTCTGCAGCTCCATGCGCTCGCTGCGGCTGAGCGGCAGGTCTTCCTTCGGCCAGCTGCCGGCGATGAAACCCCAGCCAGTGAAGCGGTCCCCCAGCAGGCTTACCGCCAGTGCATAGGACGACGAGTTGTTGTACTTGAGGATGGCGCGGAAGTTGTCCAGCACCAGGAACGCCGGGCCACGCGCGCCCGCTGGCAGTAGCAGGGCGGCAGACAGCTGGTTGCTGCCCACCGGCAGCTGAGTGCCCGCAGGCAGTTTCACGCCCTGCGCCAACCACTCGCTCACCGGCTTGCGCAGTGCGCCATCGGCTTGCCAGTAATCGAAGCCTGCTGGCACCTGTACCTCGAAGCCCCAAGGCTGGCCACGCTTCCAGCCCGAGCTCTGCAGGTAATGCGCGGTCGAAGCCAGGGCATCCGGGGTGCTGTTCCAGATGTCACGGCGGCCGTCACCGTCGAAGTCCACCGCATGGGTGTTATAGGTGGTCGGGATGAACTGGGTCTGGCCCATGGCGCCGGCCCACGAGCCACGCATTGCCTCAGGCTGGATGTCGCCATGCTGGATGATCTGCAGCGCGGCGATCAGCTGGTCCTGGGCAAATTGCGGACGACGGCCTTCATAGGCCAGGGTAGCCAGCGAGCGGATGACCGACTTGTTGCCCTGGAACTGGCCGAAGTTGCTTTCCATGCCCCACACGGCAACCAGCACCTGGCGGTCGACGCCATAGCGCTGCTCGATGAGCGTAAGCAAGTCTGCATGCTGTTCCAGCAGCTTCTTGCCATTGCGCACACGCAACGGTGACAGGGCGCCTTCGAGGTATTCCCACACCGGGCGGGTGAATTCCGGCTGGCTACGGTCGGCCTTGATCACGTCCATGTCAGGGGTGATACCGAGGAATGCGCGGTCGAAGGTATCCGGCGAAATACCGGCTTGCAGGGCTTGCTGGCGGAAACCGGCCTGCCATTGCGCGAAGGTTTGCAGAGGCTGGATTTCAGTGCTGACGTCGGGCGTGGTGCCGGGCAGGGTTACCACCGGGGCTGGCTGGGCGGGAGCCAGCGGCAGGGCATCGGCGGCGGTGGGCTTTTCTGCGCAGGCCACGAGCAGGATGAAACTGGAGGCCGCGAGCAACTGACGGGTTTTCCAGCGGGGGAGAAGACTGAGAAGCATGCACAGATCCAGAATTGCAGGTCAGGTGACGACCATATCATGCCTGCGCTTTCGATGCTTTCATGCGGCCAAAAAGTACGAAGCCTCCCAATCTCTCGATTGGAAGGCTTCGCGGCGGTAGCTGCCTTTGCCCTTGTTGGGTCGTTCCTGCCGGCAGCGGAACAGGGGCTGGGCGACGATGGACTTGGCCTTGTTGGGGCCGTGCTTTTTCGGCTGTTTGCTCATGGCGGGGTTCCCCGGTTTGGTGGTTTTCGCGGCGCACTGTAGGGCCCTGGGCAGCTGGGGGCCAATTGATTGTGTATATCGTCGAGATGCAGGGGGCTGCCTTGCAGCCCTGTGGGAGCGGGCGTGCCCGCGAACACCGGCGAAGCCGGTGCCATCCACCGCATCGCCTGATTCGCGGGCACGCCCGCTCTCACAGCGGCACCAGTTACTCGGGCGGGAGTGCCAGCCGCTGACCAGCCATCAGCAGCGACAAGCGCGCCAGGCCGGTCCACGGCGAGCCTTCAGCCTGCCCCTTGATCTGCGCATCGATACGCTGGGCATCCTGCAGCAACTGCGCCCAGCGTTGTGCCGACAAGCGCTGCAAGGCCTTGCTGACCAGTGGCCGGCGTTTGTCCCAGATCGGTGGACGGGCCTGGCTGAAAGCCTTGTCCAGCGGTACGCCCTGGCTGAACTGCTGGGCCAGCCCGGCCAGCTGACGCAGCTCACGGGCCAGGGCCCAGAGAATCACCGGGGGCTCCACGCCTTCACCGCGCAAGCCCTCGAGCATGCGCAGGGCATGCGCGGCTTCGCCATTGAGAATGGCATCGACCAGGCCGAAGACATCGAAGCGGGCGCTGTCGGCGACGGCGGCCTGCACGGTCTCTACGGTGATCTGGTTGCCTTCGGCCAGCAACTTGAGCTTTTCGATCTCTTGCGCAGCTGCCAACAGGTTGCCTTCGACACGTGCGGCGATCAGGTCGACGGCGTCCCGCTGTGCCGACAGGCCGGCCTGCTGCAGGCGCTGGTTGATCCACTGTGGCAGCTGGTGTACGTCCACCGGCCAGATCTGGATGAACTGGCAATGGGGACCTTCTATCAGCGCCTTGCCCCACTTGGTCTTCTGTGCGCTGCCGTCGAGCTTGGGCAGGCTGACCAGCAGCAGGGTGTCCTCGGCGGGCTTGGCGCAGTATTCCATCAGCGCGGCAGCGCCCTTGTCACCGGGCTTGCCGGAGGGCAGCCGCAGTTCCAGCAGGCGCCGCTGGGCGAACAGCGACAGGCTGGCACCAGCCTGGAGCAGGGTGCCCCAGTCGAAGTTGGCGTCGGCGCTGAACACCTGGCGCTCGTCGAACCCCTGCTGGCGCGCAGCGCTGCGGATGGCATCGGCGGCTTCCTGGCACAGCAGCGGATCGTCGCCGCTAACCACGTAGACCGGAGCCAGCGCACCTTGCAGGTGTTTGTTGAGTTGGGCGGGGGCGAGCTTCATGGTGAGCAGGCGGGGCACCCGAGAGTACCCCGCTCGGGCTTAGTTGCCCGGTACTTCCAGTGGCGATTGCTGAGGCGTTTCGGCCTGCTGGCGGCGGGCGGCCTCCAGCGCGGCGGCTTCGGCCTTGGCGCGTTCGTCGGCTTGACGCTGCAGCTCGTCCAGCTGCGACGGGGTCAGCATCTGCAAGCGAACCATCATCGCATTGACCAGGTCACGGCGCATTTCTTCACGGGCGCGGTTGGCTTCCTCTTCGGAGCCGGTGATGTTCGAGCCGTCGCGCACGTAGATCTTGCGCACTTCCAGCTTGTCGCTCATCAGCTCCAGGTTGTTCAGGCCCTGGATGCTGTAGTTCAGCACGGTGGTCAGCTCGTACTCGGCGGTACGGTTGCCGCTGTTGTAGGTCGCCGAGCGCTCGCGCTCCTGCTCGTTGGTCAGCACCAGGCGATACGGTGCGCCGGCGTGCACGTTGACGCCGCTGCGCTCCAGCGTTTCACGCAGCTGGACCACGGTCGGGCCGTAGGCGTTGCGCGCGCTGACGTCCATTTCCTTCACGCTCAGTTCGGTGGAACCGGTGCCGCGCAGCTGGAAACCGCAGGCGCTGAGCATGACCGCCAGGCCAATTACCAGCAAATTGCGTTTGATCATGTTGTTGCTCCCTTGTGGGCCTGTTCCGCCCGCCCGCAGTGGCTGCGGGCGGGCGTTGCCATCAGTTGGCGACGATGTTGACCAGCTTGCCCGGTACCACGATGACCTTGCGGATGGTCAGGCCATCGATGAAGCGCAGGACGTTCTCGTTGCTGCGCGCAGCCGCTTCGATTTCTTCACGGCTGGCGGCGGCCGGCATTTCCACCTGGCCACGCAGCTTGCCGTTGACCTGCACCACCAGGGTGACGGTGTCCTGTACCAGGGCCGCTTCGTCGACGGCTGGCCAGCTGGCGTCGATGACCGCCTGCTGGTGACCCAGCTGTTGCCACAGCTCGTGGGAGATGTGCGGGGTGATCGGGGCCAGCAGCAGGGTGACGGCTTCGAGGCCTTCGTGCAGCAGGGCGCGGTCCTGTTCGGTGGCCTGCGGGGCCTTTTCCAGTACGTTCATCACGGTCATCACCTGGGCGATGGCGGTGTTGAACTTGTGGTACTGGCCGACATCGGTGCTGGCCTGCTTGATGGCAGCGTGGATGGCGCGGCGGATGACCTTCTGCGCGTCGTCCAGGGCGGCGACGTCCAGCTTGCCCGGCAGGCCCTGGGCGACGTGGGCCTGGGCCAGGCGCCAGACGCGACGCAGGAAGCGGCTGGCACCCTCGACGCCGGAGTCGGACCATTCCAGGCTCATGTCGGGTGGCGAGGCGAACATCATGAACAGGCGGCAGGTGTCGGCGCCGTACTGGTCGATCATCGATTGCGGGTCGACGCCGTTGTTCTTCGACTTCGACATTTTTTCGGTACCGCCGATTTCCACCGGCAGGCCGTCGGTTTTCAGGCGGGCGCCAATGATCTTGGCCTTGGCATCGCGCTCGACCTCGACATCGGCCGGGTTGAACCAGTCCTTGCCGCCGTTGCTGGCCACGCGGTAGTAGGTTTCGGCGACCACCATGCCCTGGGTCAGCAGGTTCTTGAACGGCTCGTTCGAGGTGACCAGGCCTTCGTCACGCATCAGCTTGTGGAAGAAGCGTGCGTACAGCAGGTGCAGGATGGCGTGCTCGATACCACCGATGTACTGGTCGACCGGCAGCCAGTGGTTGGCCGCTTTCGGGTCGACCATGCCACCTTCGTAGTTCGGCGAGGCGTAGCGGGCGAAGTACCAGGACGACTCGACGAAGGTGTCCATGGTGTCGGTTTCGCGCTTGGCTGCGGCGCCACATTTCGGGCAGCTGCATTCGTAGAATTCCGGCATGCGCGCCAGTGGCGAACCGGCGCCATCCGGCACCACGTTCTCCGGCAGGGTGACCGGCAGCTGGTCTTCCGGCACCGGCACGTCGCCGCACGACGGGCAATGGATGATCGGGATCGGGCAGCCCCAGTAGCGCTGGCGGCTGATGCCCCAGTCGCGCAGGCGGAACTGGGTCCGCGACTTGCCCAGTTCCTTGCGGATCAGGGCCGCTTCGATGGCGTCGAAGGCACCGGCGAAGTCCAGGCCGTCGAACTCGCCGGAGTTGATCAGTTGGCCATGCTCGCCATAGGCGGCCAGCCATTCGCTGCCGACTTCCTCACCCGCGCTGGTGCGCACCACCGCCTTGACCGGCAGGTTGTACTTGTGGGCGAACTCGAAGTCGCGCTCGTCGTGGGCCGGCACGGCCATTACAGCGCCATCACCGTAGTGCATCAGCACGTAGTTGGCGACCCACACCGGCAGCTTCTCGCCGGTCAGCGGGTGTTCGACCAGCAGGGAAGTGGCCATGCCCTTCTTCTCCTGGGTGGCCATGTCGGCTTCGGCAACGCTGCCGCTCTTGCATTCGTCGATGAACGCCTGCAGCGCCGGGTTGCCCTGGGCCGCCTGGGTAGCCAGCGGGTGCTCGGCGGCGACGGCGACGTAGGTGGCGCCCATCAGCGTGTCGGGGCGGGTGGTGAAGACCTTGAGGGTACCTGCGTGGCCAATGCTGGCCTGGTCGTACGGGAACTGCACTTCCATGCCGCGCGACTTGCCGATCCAGTTGCGCTGCATGGTCTTGACCTGCTCGGGCCAGCCCGGCAGCTCATCGAGGCTTTCCAGCAGCTCGTCGGCGTAGTCGGTGATGCGGAAATAGTACATCGGGATTTCGCGCTTTTCGATCAGCGCGCCCGAACGCCAGCCACGGCCATCGATGACCTGCTCGTTGGCCAGTACGGTCTGGTCCGCCGGGTCCCAGTTCACGGTGCCGTTCTTGCGGTAGATGATGCCTTTTTCGAACAGGCGGGTGAACAGCCACTGCTCCCAACGGTAGTAGTCAGGTTTGCAGGTGGTCACTTCGCGTGCCCAGTCGATGGCCAGGCCCAGGCTCTTGAGCTGGGTCTTCATGTAGTCGATGTTTTCGTACGTCCACTTGGCCGGGGCGACGTTGTTCTTCATCGCCGCGTTTTCCGCGGGCATGCCGAAAGCGTCCCAGCCCATCGGCTGCAGCACGTTCTTGCCCAGCATGCGCTGGTAGCGGGCAATCACGTCACCGATGGTGTAGTTGCGCACGTGGCCCATGTGTAGCTTGCCGCTCGGGTACGGGAACATCGACAGGCAGTAGTAGGTGTCCTTGCCTGGCTGTTCGGTAACAGCGAACGATTGTTGCTCGTCCCAGAACTTCTGGGCGGCGGCTTCGATATCACGGGGCGTGTATTGTTCGTGCATGGCTACTTTTTGCTGAGAGGGAAGAGACCTTGTTCCAGGCAGCGGAACCTCGCTGCGTCCGGCACTCCGGTGTCGTTTAGAGTGAACGCCGTAGCATACAGCAGCGCCGCGCATCGTGGGAAACCTTCGTTGCTTATGCCCGCTGGTCGCGGCGCGCGGCTGCTTTTTGCAACAACGCTAAGCTCAGGTGTGGGGGGAGATATTCTTATCTTCAATGAGGTGAACGGATGGGAGAGACGCAGCTACCCGCAATCAAACCGGAGCTATACGAACGCCTGATCGACCGGCTTGGCCTGGCACTGGAAGTGGCCAGGACCTCGGTGCGATTGCGCGACGAGATGCCAGCTGAACTGGAGTTGCGTGGCCTGAGCCATGCGGAGTTCGAACTGATCAAGGCCTACCTGGATTCCCTCCCGGAGCGCCACAATGCCTGTGTCGGCAGTTACCCACAAGCGGAGCCGACATCGGCCAAGATCATCTGGCTCAAGGACAAGAAACGCCCCGCCAGTTCGGCGAGATCCAGGACGCTGCCGCATCGCTAGCCGTTCAGGACGCCAGGCGCAGGCTATAGCGCGCCGGTTCTCAAAAACTTGCATATCTCATGATCGGCGCCGGCTGCAATCTTGTTGGCCGGCGTCGATCCTTCTAGGCTGCACGCCTGACCAGGAGGTGTGGCCGATGGCTTTGCGATTCTTCATCAAGCAATGGTTGATGCCGCCGGGCATCCTGTTCCTGCTGCTGTTGGCGGCATGGTGGCTGCGCGCGCGGCGGCCGCGGCTGGCCGCGCTGTGCTTTGCCGTGGGCCTGGCAGGCCTGTGGTTGATGAGTTTGCCGCTGGTGATGCAGCAAACGGCACGTGTTCTGGAAACGGAGCCGCCGCTGGCCGTGACCGACTGGGCGGGCCTGGCAAGCCAGGCAGATGCCATCGTGGTACTGGGAGCAGGGCGTGAACGCGGTGACCCGGCCTGGGGCGGCAGCGACCAGCCCACGGCCACTGCCCTGGAGCGCATGCGCTTTGCCGCACGGCTGGCCAAGGCCTCGGGCCTGCCGGTGCTGACCAGTGGTGGCTTGCACTATGGCTCGCCACCGAGCGAGGCGCAGTTGATGGCGGACTGCCTGCGTGAAGATTTCGGCGTCGAGGTGAAATGGCGGGAGGAGGCCAGTCGTACCACCTGGGAGAACGCCCAGCTGTCTGCCAAGGTGCTGCAGCCGTTGGGGATTCGCCGGGTGGTCGTGGTCACCCAGGCGTGGCACATGCAGCGCTCGCGCTGGAGTTTCGAGCAGGCGGGGTTCGAGGTGGTGCCGGCGCCGGTCGGGTTCCTCGGGCGTGATCATGCGCGGCCGTTTGCCGGCTTGCTGCCGGAAAGCCGGGCGCTGTGGCAGAGCGGGCAGTTGCTCAATGAAGGGGTGGGGCTGGTGGGGTATCGGCTGTTCTACTGAGCCTTGTGTTGCCTGTGCCGGCCTCTTCGCGGGTGAACCCGCTCCCACAGGTACACCGCAGGCCATGGGCTTGTGCGGTCTCTGTGGGAGCGGGTTCACCCGCGAAGAGGCCAGTACAGGAAAACTCAAACGGTCTTGGCAATGCGCCCCGCCAGCAACGCCCAACCCAGCAGCAATGCGCAGACGATCGCCAGCGGCCACGAGCGCCATTGCAGGTACGGCGTCAGTTGCTGCATCGGCACTACCTCGCCATACAGCACCGCCTGCTGGAACTGTGGAATCTGCGTGGTAATGCGGCCAAACGGGTCGATCAGCGCGGTCACACCATTGTTGGTGGCGCGGATCATCCAGCGCCCGGCCTCCAGCGCCCGCATCTGTGCCATCTGCAGGTGTTGCAGCGGGCCGATCGAGGTACCGAACCAGGTATCGTTGCTGATCGTCAGCAGCAGGTCGCTGCGAGCAGCCAGGCTGGCGGCGAACTCGGGGTAGACCACCTCATAGCAGATGTAAGGCGCAATGTGATAGCCCTTTGCCTGCAGCAGCGGCTGGTCTTCCGGGCCGCGGGCGAAGTCCGACATCGGCAGGTTGAAGAACTCGATCAGGCCTCGCAGCATGTCCTGCAGCGGCACGTATTCGCCAAACGGCACCAGCTTCTGCTTGAGGTAGGTGCCGTCGCCCTCACCGGTGACAGTGATGCCGTTGTAGTAGCGGCGTTGGTGATGCACCACTTCGCGCACCGGCACGCCCGTGATCAGCGCCGAATTTCGCCCGGCGGCGAAGCGCCCCATCACGTCGATATAACCCTGGGCCTGGTCCTTGAGCACCGGTACGGCGGTTTCCGGCCACACCAGCAGGTCCACCGGCCGGGAGCTGAAGCTCAGGTCACGGTACAGCGCCAGTTGCGCGTCGATGTGCGCCGGGTCCCATTTCAACTCTTGCTCGACGTTGCCCTGGATGGCCGCGACCTTCAACGGGTCGCCTGCGGGCTTGGTCCAGGCATGGCCCTTGAGCGCCAGGCCCAGTAGCCATGGCGCGAGCAACAGCAGGCAGGCGACCCCCAGGAAGGCGGGGCGCGCGCGCAGGCGGTGCAGGTTGCACAGCAGGGCGGCACTCAGGGCCAGGGTGAAGGAGATCAGCCAGACGCCGCCCAGCGGGGCCAGGCCGGCCAGCGGGCCGTCCAGCTGGCTGTAGCCAGCGTAGAGCCAGGGGAAACCGGTCAGGAACCAGCCGCGGAAGGCCTCTTGCAGCAGCCACAGGGCGGCGAAGCACAGGGCGTCGGCCAGCGGCGCTTCGTTGCGCCGCAACCAGCGTGCCCACAGCCAGGTGGGCAGGGCGAAGAACCAGGCCAGGGCGGCGAAGAACGCCAGCAGCAGCAGGATCGCCAGCAACGGCGAGGCGCCGCCGTAGGTGTTCATGCTGACGTAGATCCACCAGGTGCCAGCGCCATACAGGCCGAAGCCGAACCACCAGCCACGCCACATGGCCTGACGCGGGCTGAGCTCGCGCAGGCCAAGGTAGAGCACGGCGATGGACAACAAGGCCAGCGGCCAGATGTTGAATGGCGCCAGGGCCAGGAGGGTGGAAGCGCCGGCCGCCAGGGCCAGCAGGTTACCGGGCCAGCCGGGGCGGGTGATCCAACGCATGTTCGTCCTTAACGGGTGATCGGTGTCAGGCGCAGTAAGTGTATCCGCCGGCTGTCGGCGTTGAGAATACGGAACTTGTAGGGGCCGATCTCGGTGGTTTCGTTGCGCTTGGGCAGGTGGCCGAAGGCGCTCATCACCAGGCCACCCACCGTGTCGAATTCGTCATCGGAGAACTCGCTGTCGAAGAACTCGTTGAAGTTCTCGATCGGGGTCAGTGCCTTGATCAGGAAGTCACCGCTTGGCAGCGGCTTGATGTAGCTGTCTTCCTCGACGTCGTGCTCGTCCTCGATGTCACCGACGATCTGTTCCAGCACGTCTTCGATGGTGACCAGGCCGGCCACGCCGCCGTACTCGTCGATGACGATGGCCATGTGGTTGTGGTTGGCGCGGAATTCGCGCAGCAGCACGTTCAGGCGCTTGGACTCGGGCACGAAGGTGGCCGGGCGCAGCAGGTCCTTGATGTTGAAGCTGTCGCCGTTTTCCTTGAGGATCAGCGGCAGCAGGTCCTTGGCGAGCAGGATCCCCAGCACATCGTCGTGGCTTTCGCCGATCACCGGGTAGCGCGAGTGCGCGGCGTCGATCACCGCCGGCAGGAACTCGCGTGGCGACTGGCTGGCCTTGATGCTGATCATCTGCGAGCGCGGCACCATGATGTCGCGCACCTGCAGGTCGGCGACCTGGATGGCGCCTTCGACGATGGTCAGTGCTTCGCTGTCCAGCAGTTTGTTCTGGTGCGCTTCGCGCAGCAGCTCGAGGAGCTCCTGGCGGTTTTTCGGCTCATGGGCAAAAGCCTGGGTCAGTTTACCCAGCCAGGACTTCTGCCCGTTGCTCGATCGATCTTCGCTCATGGCGGTTCTCGTGATCCTTCGTGTATCAGTGTGTGATTGAGTCGGTTTCATCATCGGCGTAAGGGTCGGGGTGACCCAGTTCTGCCAGCAATTCCCGTTCCAGGCCTTCCATTTCCTCGGCTTCCTCATCCTCGATGTGGTCGTAGCCGAGCAGGTGCAGGCAGCCATGGATAACCAGGTGCGCCCAGTGCGCTTCGAGCGCCTTGCCCTGTTCGGCCGCTTCGCGCTCGACCACCGGTACGCAGATCACCAGGTCGCCCAGCAGGGGGATATCGAGCAGGTCATCGGGCACGTCGGCCGGGAACGACAGCACGTTGGTCGCGTAGTCCTTGTGCCGGTAGGTGTGGTTCAGCTCACGCCCCTCGGCTTCATCGACCAGGCGAATGGTCATTTCCGAATCGGCGCTGCGCTGGCGCAGGGCCAGTTCGCACCACCGGCGGAAGGCGGTGTCATCCGGGGCGGCGGCATCCGTGGCCCGTTGAATGTCGAGTTCAAGCATCTTTGCCAGGTGCCTCGGGCTTGGCCTGGCGGGCATCGAAGCGGTCGTAGGCTTCGACAATGCGCTGCACCAGTGGGTGACGAACCACATCCTTGGGCTGGAAGTGGGTGAAGCTGATCCCGGGAACGTCCTTCAGCACTTCGATGACGTGCGCCAGGCCCGACTTGGTGCCACGTGGCAGGTCGACCTGGGTGATGTCGCCGGTGATGACCGCCGTGGAGCCGAAGCCGATACGGGTCAGGAACATCTTCATCTGCTCAAGGGTGGTGTTCTGGCTTTCGTCGAGGATGATGAAGCTGTTGTTCAGGGTGCGGCCACGCATGTAGGCCAGCGGGGCGATCTCGATCACCTGGCGCTCGATCAGCTTGGCCACGTGTTCGAAGCCGAGCATTTCATACAGGGCGTCGTACAGCGGGCGCAGGTACGGGTCGATCTTCTGCGCCAGGTCGCCGGGCAGGAAGCCGAGCTTTTCGCCTGCCTCGACCGCCGGGCGTACCAGCAGGATCCGGCGCACCTGTTCGCGTTCCAGCGCGTCCACGGCGCAGGCCACGGCCAGGTAGGTCTTGCCGGTACCGGCCGGGCCGATGCCGAAGTTGATGTCGTTGGCCAGGATTTCCTTGACGTAGCGCTGCTGGTTGACACCGCGCGGGCGGATATTGCCCTTGCGCGTACGCAGCGACACGCTGACCTCGTTGACCGCCGGGTTGTCGATGTTCTCGACAGTCGACTCCTGCAGGTACAGGTGCACGGTTTCCGGCGACAGGTCGGTGGCCTTGGTCTCGCGATAGAGACGGCGCAGCAGTTGCTCGGCGGCAGAGGTGGTCTTGGGTTCGCCGATCAGTTCGAACTGATTGCCGCGGTTGCGGATTTCGATGGCCAGGCGCTGTTCGATCAGGCGCAAGTGCTCGTCGAACTGGCCGCACAGGTTGGCGAAACGGTGGGCCTCGAAAGGTTCGAGGATGAAACGATGGGGTTGTATGGGTGCGTTCAAGGTCGTTTTTAGCCGCTCGACGGCAATGAAGGTGAACTCAAGAATAACCCTTGAATGGCAGTGGCGAAAGCACTGAAACGTCCAACGGTATGTACGGCCTGTTCCGGCCTCTTCGCGGGCCCGCCCGCTCCCACAGGTACCGCACCGCTTCGAAGGTGGGTGCAATACCTGTGGGAGCGGGCTTGCCCGCGAAGGGGCCGGTACAGGTATGATGCCCGCCTTTTCTTACGCATGTGTTATCCCGACGAACATGAGCAAGCGCGAACCCGCCATCTATAAAGTGATCTTCCTCAACCAGGGGCAGGTCTTCGAGATGTATGCCAAGCAGATCTACCAGAGCGACCTGTGGGGCTTCCTGGAAATCGAGGAGTTCGTGTTCGGCGAGCGCTCGCAGCTGGTGGTGGACCCGAGCGAAGAAAAGCTCAAGAGCCAGTTCGACGGGGTGATCCGCAGTTTCGTGCCGCTGCATTCGATCGTGCGCATCGACGAGGTGGAGCGCCTGGGCACCGCCAAGATCAGCGAAGCCAAGGGTGGTGGCAACGTGATGCCGTTCCCCATGCCGATGCCGGAGAAGTAACCCTCAGGGGAGTGGCGAGAACGGCGTGCGCCCCTCGGCGTTCTGCAGTTCCAGCAGGTACTTGCGGAAGATCTGGCCGAGCACCTGGGTGGCATGCTCCAGCTCGTCGCGGGGCATTTTCTCGGTCACTTCGTCAGCCATGTCCAGCGCATCCTCGGCGCCGTTGACCGCAGCCATCTTCAGCAGGATGTAGGCCTGCACATTGTTGGCCTTGACCCCTTCGCCACGGTAGAACATGGCACCCAGGCGGTACTGGGCTTCGGCATGCCCTTGCAGCGAGGCCTTCTGCAACCAGTCCAGGGCTTTGTCGAGGTTTTTCGGGGTTTGCGAGTAGTAGTAGTCGCCAAGTTCGAATTGCGCCTGGGCATCCCCCGCCGTCGCCGTCTGTTCGCAGGCCTTCAGGGCGTTTGCCAGGTCTTCAGGCTGCACATTCAGGGTGCAGCGGCCCGTCGCCGGAATCAGCAACGAGTTACCGCCCTCTGCCAGGGCCAGCAGGGGCTGAAGAAGCAACAGGCAGCCCAGGGTCAGGGCGCGGCCGGTGCGGTTCATGGGGATCGACTTACCTCTGCAAAGCTGCGGCCAATGTCTCTGGTGGCACATTATGGGATAAGCAGCGCCAACCTTACAAAGTTTTACTCGAATTTCTGTTTGGTTGGGGAGTCGGCTGATTGTGCAGGGTTATTTATTTGCTGTATCGGCCTTTGCAGGTAGGCCCGCGGCCACAGGTATACGCATAACCTGTGGCAGCGGGTTTGCCCGCGAAGGGGCCGGCCTGGCTGGCAGTTACTTCAGCGCAGCAAAGGCCTTTTCTGCTGCATCCAGGGTGATCTGCAGCTCCTTGTCGCCATGGGCAATGGAGGTGAAGCCCGCCTCGAATGCGCTCGGCGCCAGGTACACGCCACCGTCGAGCATCAGGTGGAAGAAGCGCTTGAAGCGCTCGGCATCGCTGGCCATCACGTCGTCGAAGGTGACGATGTCGTCGGCGCCGCTGAAGTACAGGCCGAACATGCCACCGGCCTGGGTGGTGACGAACGGCACGCCAGCAGCATCGGCGCGCTGTTGCAGGCCGTCGAGCATGCGGCTGGTGTAGTCGGTGAGCTCGGCGTGGAAGCCCGGGCGGCTGATCAGCTTGAGGGTGGTCAGGCCAGCGGCCATGGCCAATGGGTTACCCGACAGGGTACCGGCCTGGTACACCGGGCCGAGCGGGGCGATGCAACCCATGATTTCGCGCTTGCCGCCAAAGCAGCCGACCGGCATGCCGCCGCCGACGATCTTGCCGAAGGTCGACAGGTCCGGAGTGATGCCGTAGTGGCCCTGGGCACCGCCCAGGGCAACACGGAAGCCGGTCATCACTTCGTCGAAGATCAGTACCACGCCGTGCTTGTCGCACTGCTCGCGCAGGCCTTCGAGGAAGCCGGGCGCCGGTGGCACGCAGTTCATGTTGCCGGCCACCGGCTCGACGATGATGCAGGCCACGGTCTGGCCAACTTCGGCCAGGGTCTTCTCGACGGCGGCGATGTCGTTGAACGGCAGGGTCAGGGTGTGCTTGGCGAAGTCCGCCGGCACGCCAGCCGAGCTTGGCACGCCCTGGGTCAGCAGGCCGGAGCCGGCCTTTACCAGCAGGCTGTCGGAGTGGCCGTGATAGCAGCCCTCGAACTTGATGATGGCGTCACGGCCGGTGTAGCCACGGGCCAGGCGGATGGCGCTCATGGTGGCTTCGGTGCCCGAGCTGACCATGCGCACCATTTCCATGGACGGCACCAGCGAGCAGACCAGGTCGGCCATTTCGGTTTCCATGGCGGTCGGCGCGCCGTAGGACAGGCCGTGCTGCAGCTGCTGGCGTACCGACTCCAGCACCTCTGGATGGCCGTGGCCGAGAATCATCGGGCCCCAGGAGCCAACGTAGTCGACGTAGCGCTTGTCGTCCTCGTCAACGACGTAGGCGCCTTCGGCATGCTTGAAGAACAGCGGCGTGCCGCCAACGCTCCGGAAAGCGCGGACCGGCGAGTTGACGCCACCGGGAATGTGCTTCTGGGCTTGGGCGAACAGGGCTTCGGAACGGGACATGGAAGGTTCTCTCGAATCAGGATGCGAACAAGGCATTGAAGGCGCGGGCGCGGCGGGTGACTTCCTGCGCGCTGTCGGCACCGAACAGGCCGTGGATCACCGCCAGCAGGTCGGCACCATGGGCGACCAGCGGGGCGGCGTTGTCGAGGGTGATGCCGCCGATCACCGCGATCGGCAGTTTCACCTGGGCGCGGGCCTGCTCCAGCAGTTCGATGCTGGCCGCGGGGGCGCCCGGCTTGGTGACCGAATTGAAGAAGCGGCCGAAGGCCACGTAGCTGGCACCTTCCTTGGCGGCCTGGGCGGCCAGGTCAAGGTTGGCGTGGCAGGTGGAGCCGATGATCGCCTGGCGGCCGAGCAAGGCGCGGGCTGGGGTCAACGGGCCGTCGGTCTGGCCCAGGTGCACGCCGACACCCAGGCGCGCGGCCAGTTCGGCGTCGTCGTTGATGATCAGCTGGGTGCCGTAGCGCTCGCAGAGCTTCATCAGCCCTTCGGCCTCGCGCAGGCGCCGGGCCGCGTCGTCGCTCTTGTCGCGGTACTGCAGCAGGCATACGCCGCCGTCCAGTGCCGCTTCGACATGCGAGAGGAAACGGCCGGCGAGCAGCTGGCTATCGGTGATGGCATACAGACCACGTAGCTTCATTGAAGGCCTCGTATCAGGAGCAGAAATCCAGCGGCAGACGGCGTGGTACGAACTGGCCCTTGCCCAGTTGCTCGGCGTCACGCAGGGTGCGCCAGGTGTAGTCCAGGGCGCTGCGCACGGCACTGTCCAGTTGCTCGCCCAGGGCCAGGCGCCCGGCCAGGGCACTGGCCAGGGTGCAGCCCGAGCCATGGTAGCTGCCCGGCAGGCGCTGGCAGGTCCAGGTGTGGCGCTGGCCGTCGCGGCTGTAAAGACGGTTGTGAATTTCGTCCTCGTCGCCGTGACCGCCGGTAATCAGCAGGTGTCTACAGAATGGCAGCAGTTTTTCCGCACACTCATCGGCGCTGCCTTCGGGCAGTTCGGCCAGGATGCGTGCTTCGGGCAGGTTCGGCGTGGCGATGGTGGCCAGGGGCAACAGGCGTTCGCGCAGGGCGTAGCCCACCTCGTCCTTGCCCAGGCGGCCACCACCACCGGCACGCAGCACCGGGTCGCACACCAGCGGCAGGTGCGGGTGCGCGGCCAGCAGCTCGGCGACGGTGTCGACCATCTCGATCGAGCCGAGCATGCCCAGCTTGACGGCGGCTACCGTGGAGTCGGCCAGCACGGCGTTGGCCTGCGCCAGCACCCACTCGCGGTCGAGCACGCGGAAGTCGGAAACGTTGACGGTATCCTGCACGGTCAGGGCGGTCACCGCGGGTGCGGCGTGACAGCCTTGGGCGAGCAGGGCTTCGATATCTGCCTGCAGGCCGGCGCCGCCACTGGGGTCGTGGCCGGAGAGACAGAGGACAACGGGGCGGGAGCTGTAGATATTCATGGTCGGCGAGCTTACCACCAATCCTGTTTGGGCGAATCGTCCAGCCAATGGGTTTTGTTGATCAAGCAGTCAGTTTTTTCTTTTGCTTAGTTCTGAAAGCATTGATTTAGAGCCTTTTCTTTGTGCAGGGATGTGGCCGATTGCCAGGTTGCAAAGCTATGCTAGAGTGCTCGGATAACTCGACAAACGGGTTCTGCCGGATCAGGTCGTCTCAAACGGATAGGAGGCAACCGCGACTCGACCGGACAGGCCATGCTGGGGCTGTATGCGCTATTTGCTGATTGTGCTTCTGGGGGTATTGCCCTTGCTGGCCGGAGCGGTCGATTTCGACGACGCCACCGGTCATCTTCCGCTGGGCAAGGCGATGCAGGTCTATGAAGACCCCGCTGGCAGCGCCAGCATCGCTCAGGTCACCGCCCCAGAGTTTGCCAAGCGCTTTCGCCCTCACCACGAAGAGGTGCTGAACGCCGGTTATTCCACCTCGGTATTCTGGCTCAAGGTCGAACTGCGCCCCCTGGCTGCACCTGGTGCAGCCGCCCGGCAATGGCTGCTGGAGCTGGCCTATCCGCCGTTGGACCACCTCGAGCTGTACCTGCCTGACGGCAGCGGCGGCTACCGCCTGGCCCGGCGCACCGGCGACGCCTTGCCCTACGACAGCCGGCAGATCCGGCAGAACAACTACTTGTTAGAGCTGCAGCTGCCGCCCGGCCAGGTGACCACCGTCTACCTGCGCCTGCACAGCCAGGGCTCGCTGCAGGCGCCGCTGGCGCTATGGTCCGCCGAGGCCTACCTGGAAGCGCAGCCTACGCGCCTGTACGTGCTGGGCATGATCTATGGCGTGCTGTTGGTGATGCTGGTGTACAACCTGTTCATCTACCTCAGCGTGCGCGACGTCAGCTACCTCTACTACATCCTCTATATCGCTTCGTTCGGCTTTTACCAGGTGTCGGTGAATGGCGCCGGCGTGGCTTACCTGTGGCCTGACAGCCCCTGGTGGGCTAATGCCTCGACGCCGCTGTTCATCGGTGCTGCTGGACTGTTCGGCTGCCAGTTCGCCCGGCACTTCCTGCAGTTGGCCAGCATCAGCCGTGGCTTCGACCGGCTGCTGCAAGCGCTGATGCTGGGGGGCGCGCTGGTCATGGTACTGGCCGTCGCCATGCCTTATGGCGTGGCCCTGCGCATGGCCACGGCGCTGGCACTGTTGTTCACCGTGAGCATCTTCAGCGCCGGGCTGTACGCCTGGTGGCATGGCTTGCGCGTGGCGCGCTGGTTCATCATTGCCTGGACGGCATTCCTGCTCGGCGGCCTGGCCAACACCCTGATGGTGTTGGGCTACCTGCCGAATGTGTTCATCACCATGTATGCCAGCCAGCTGGGTTCGGCGCTGGAGGTGGCCTTGCTGTCGCTGGCCCTGGCCGACCGCATCAACAACTTGCGCGAGCAGCAGGCGCAGACCTTGCGTGACGCCGGGCGGACGCTGGAGCAGTTGAACCTGCAGCTGGCCAGGAGCAACCGCCTGAAAGATGAGTTCCTGGCCAGCGTGACGCATGAGCTGCGCACGCCGATGAACGGTGTGATCGGCTCGCTCGAGCTGATGGACACCCTGCCAATGGAGGCCGAAATGGCCCAGTACCACCGCACTGCAGTGGGCTCGGCGCAGGGCATGATGGACATGGTCGATGCCCTGCTGACCCTGTCCGAACTGCAGGCCGGCCGCCTGCGCGCGCAGCCGGCGCCGTTCAGCCTGCGCTCGCTGCTGCACGGCTTGCGCGCCGGTTATGCCGGGCAGGCGTTGGGCAAAGGCCTCTACCTGAGCCTGGACATCCCGGCCGAGCTGCCGGACGGGTTGCTGGGCGATGGCCAGAAACTGGCCCGTTGCCTGGGTTGCCTGGTGGACAACGGCCTGAAGTTCACCCACCAGGGCGGCGTGCTGGTGCAGGTGCGCGGCCGCCGGGTAGGGCCGCACGACCTGGCGTTGACGTTCATTGTCAGCGACAGCGGCATTGGCTTCGATGACCTGGACCAGTCGACCTTGTATCAGCGCTTCTTCCAGGTCGATGGTTCGATGACCCGGCGTTATGGCGGGCTGGGGATTGGCTTGTCGATCTGTCGGCAAATGGGCGAGTTGCTGGGGGCGAGGTTGGCGCATGAGTCGACCCGGGGGTTGGGGAGCCGGTTCGAGTTGAGTTTGAACATGGCTGTGGCGCAGGTGCAATTGCCCTCGCATACGCTGCAGACGGGGAATTCGTTGTGAGCGCATGGCATCAGGTTGGGTCTGACAGGTGTTCGCCGTGACGGGGGGAGCGCCTGTGGGATCGAGTGTGTTATGGCGAGCCGGTCAACCTGCTGCATTCCCAAGACATGCCCCCCACACGTTTAGTCATTAATGTCACTTTGACTGGCCCACAGGGAGTGCTTCACTGGTGCTTCAAGCTACCCGGATCCAGGAGCCCCCGATGAACCTGCACCAGTACGCTGAAACCCACGAGGTCACCAACCAGCCACCGCCCCTCGACGGTGCCAACCTGTACCGCCTCGACCTGCCGCTACAGGAATGGTCACGGCGTTTCGGTGCCGGTTGGGCCGAGTCGCGGATCGATGCCTACGGTGCCCTGGCCGGCGGTCCGCTGATGCAGGCGGGTTTCCTGGCCAATGCGCACAAGCCGGAATTCAGCAGCCACGACCGTTACGGCCATCGCATCGACCTGGTCGAGTTCCATCCCGCCTACCACGAGCTGATGCGCACCGCCGTCGAGCACGGCCTGCCTTCATTGCCGTGGGCCGAGCCCCGCCCTGGCGCGCATGTGGCTCGGGCGTCGATGACCTACCTGCACAGCCAGGCCGAGGCCGGCAGCGGGTGCCCGCTGACCATGACCTTCGCCGCTGTCCCGGCGCTGCGCCTGCAGCCAGAACTGGCCGAGTACTGGCTGCCGAAAATCCTCGCCTGCGAATATGACCCGCGCAACGTCGGCGACCGCCACAAGGCTGGGGTCACCCTGGGCATGGCCATGACCGAGAAGCAAGGCGGCACCGATGTACGGGCCAACACCACCCGGGCCTATCCAGTCGGCGCGGCGGGCCCGGGCCAGGCCTATGAGCTGGTCGGGCACAAGTGGTTCTGTTCGGCGCCCATGTGCGATGCCTTCCTTACCCTGGCACAAACCGAAAAAGGCCTGAGCTGCTTCCTGCTACCGCGCCATCGCCCGGATGACAGCCGCAACCAGTTCTATATCCAGCGCTTGAAGAACAAGCTGGGCAACCACTCCAACGCCTCCAGCGAGGTGGAGTTCCGCGGTGCCCTGGCATGGATGGTCGGGGAGGAGGGGCGAGGGGTGCCGACCATCATCGAAATGGTGGCCATGACCCGCTTCGACTGCATGGTCGGTTCCAGCGCCCTGATGCGTCAGGCGTTGACCCAGGCGGCGCACCACTGCGCGCACCGCAAGGTTGGCGGGCGGTTGCTGAACGAGCAGCCATTGATGCAGAACGTGCTGGCTGACCTGGCCCTGGAAAGCGAGGCGGCATTGGCCTTGAGCCTGCGCATGGGGCAGGCGCTGGAACAGCCGGACGACCCGCAGCAGGCGCATTTCGCCCGCTTGGTCACGGCGGTGGGCAAGTACTGGATCTGCAAACGTGCGCCAGCCATGATCAACGAGGCCGCCGAGTGCCTGGGCGGTGCGGGTTATGTGGAGGACAGCATCCTGCCACGGCTGTACCGCGAGGCACCGGTCAACTCGACCTGGGAAGGCTCGGGCAACGTGCAGTGCCTGGATGTGCTGCGTGCGTTGTCCAAGGAACCGGGTGTGCTCGACGCGTTGTTCGCCGAATTGGGTGATGGGCACGGCGACCCGCGCCTGGCGGCGCATATCGGCAACCTCAAGGGGGCGTTTGCCGACACTGGCGACATGCAGTATCGCGCGCGGCAGCTGACCGAGGATATTGCCCTGGCGTTGCAGGCCAAGCTGCTGCTTGAGGCCGGGAATGCGCTGGTGAGTGATGCGTTCATCGACAGCCGGCTGACGGGTGGTGGCCGGGTTTACGGGGCCTTGCCGCGGGGTGTAGATGCGCAGGCGTTGGTGATGCGGGCCACGCCAGTCTGGAGCGACTGAGCTGGCGTGGCCCGCTGCAACAGGTCTTGCGCTGCCTCCAAACCATGCACGGAACTTGTAGGAGCGGCCTTGTGTCGCGATGGGCTGCGAAGCAGCCCCGGCAATTTGTGCACCGGCGCTGAACCCCGGGGCTGCTTTGCAGCCCATCGCGACACAAGGCCGCTCCTACAAGGAACAGCGCTGGCCTGCTGATTAACACCGATCAATGGGGGTGTATTTACCCACGAAGGCAGGCAAGATGGTTCACATGCATGTCCAGACAGGAAGCACAGTGTGAGCCAAGCGTTTGTAGTCGTTGATACTCCCGAACAGGCCGTCGACCGTCTGGCGGCCTTGCATGACCAGGCCACCGGGGCCCTCAGCCAGGCCCTCAAGCGTTACCTGAAGGACCGTACCGAGCCGGACGCCGAAGCGCGCGACCTGTTTCGCTACCCCGCGCTGCGCCTGACCTACTACAGCCACGGTGAAGTCGCCGCCACCACGCGCGCCTATGCCAAGGTGCAGGTGGCCGGCACCTACAGTGTCACCATCACCCAGCCAGCCGCATTCCGTGCCTATCTGCTCGAGCAGCTGCGCCCGCTGATGCACGATTACACGGTGACGGTAGAGGTCGGCGTCAGCGAGCAGAACATCCCTTACCCCTACGTGGTCGACCAGGGCGACGAGCTGGCCGGCAGCGGCATTACCGCCGCCCAGTTGGCGCGGGTGTTCCCCAGCACCGACCTGTCGGCGGCCACCGACAATATTGCCGACGGCCTGTACGACTGGGGCGGCGCCGAAACCCTGCCGCTGGCGTTGTTCGATGCCGCGCGAGTCGACTTCTCGCTGCGTCGCCTGGTGCACTACACCGGCAGCGACTGGCGCCACGTGCAGCCGTGGATCCTGCTGACCAACTACCACCGCTATGTCGACCAGTTCATCAGCCACGGGCTCGACCAACTGCGTGATGACCCGCGCTTCGTGCGTATGGTCCTACCGGGCAACGTGGTGATCGAAAAGGGCATGGACCACGGTGAAACCCAGGCCCTGGTGGCCAGTGTGGTGTGGCACCGCTACCAGATGCCGGCCTACCACCTGATCGCCGCCGACGGCGACGGCGTCACCCTGGTCAACATTGGCGTCGGCCCGTCCAATGCCAAGAACATCACCGACCACCTGGCCGTGCTGCGCCCGCACTGCTGGTTGATGATCGGCCACTGTGGCGGCCTGCGGCAGTCGCAGACCATCGGCGACTATGTGCTGGCACACGCCTACATGCGCCGTGACGGCATCCTCGACCGGGTGGTGCCGCCGAACATCCCGATCCCGGCGTTGGCCGAAGTGCAACTGGCCTTGCAGGAAGCCGCCGCGCAGGTCACCGGCGAGCGTGGCGAACAGCTGAAGAAGCGCTTGCGCACCGGCACCGTGCTGACCTACGACGACCGCAACTGGGAGCTGCGCTGGGCTCAGGAGCGGCCGCTGATCAACCTGTCGCGTGCCGTGGCGGTAGACATGGAAAGCGGCACCATTGCCGCCCAGGGTTACCGCTTGCGCGTGCCATACGGCACCTTGCTGTGTGTTTCCGACAAGCCGTTGCACAGCGAAATCAAGCTGCCGGGTTCGGCCAACGCGTTCTACAACCGGGCGGTCAGCCAGCACCTGAAGATCGGCATTGCCGCGCTCGACCTGCTGCGTACCGAGCTCAACTCGCTGCACTCGCGTAAACTGCGCAGTTTCGATGAGCCGCCGTTCCGCTGAGGCCCCATGTCACTGCCCCCCCGTTCCAAGCCGCGCCACCCCCAGGCGCGGCCTGCCACCGGCCCGCGTCGCCAGCCCAAGGCGCCCCCCGCCGAGCCACGCCTGATCCTGTTCAACAAGCCGTTCGACGTACTGACCCAGTTCAGCGACGGCGACGGGCGGGCGACGCTCAAGGACTATATCGACATCCCCGGCGTGTACCCGGCCGGGCGCCTGGACCGCGACAGCGAGGGCTTGTTGCTGCTGACCAACGACGGTGGCTTGCAGGCGCGCATCGCCGATCCGAAGCACAAGCTGGCGAAAACCTATTGGGTGCAGGTGGAAGGGCAGCCGAGCGAGGAGCAGTTGCAGTGCTTGCGCGATGGCGTGGCGCTGAACGACGGGCCGACCTTGCCGGCCGAGGCGCGGCGCCTGGAAGAGCCCGAGCTGTGGCCGCGCAACCCGCCGGTACGTTTTCGCAAGAGCGTGCCGACCAGCTGGCTGGAGCTGGTGATTCGCGAAGGACGTAACCGTCAGGTGCGGCGGATGACGGCGGCGGTGGGGTTGCCAACCTTGCGCCTGGTGCGGGTGCGGATCGGCGATTGGGCGCTGGATGGGCTGGAGCAGGGCTGCTGGCGTGAGGTGCCGGCGAAGTTGCAGCGCTAGCAGGGGGCCGCTTTGCGGCCCATCGCGACACAAGGCCGCTCCTACAGGTAGAGCGCAAGCTCAGCATCGTGCGATCCCTGTAGGAGCGGCCTTGTGTCGCGAAAGGAGCGCATAGCGCTCCCGGCTTTCTCCAGCCCTACACCCCTTCGAGAAATCCCACCACCACGCTCTTGATGATAAAGGCCAACACCCCCAGCCCCAGCACGAAGAACAGGATCAACGTACCAAACTTGCCTGCCTTGGACTTTTTCGCCAGGTCCCAGACGATAAAGCCCATGAAACCGATCAGCACGGTGACCAGGATGATCATCATCCACTCTTCAAATACGGCGGGATCCATCAGTGTTCTCCAGGCAGGCTGAGCAGCCGATTATACGCCGGCTGGCGAGAGCGTTCAGCGCAGGTGGGTCAATGGCAGCTCGGTGCTGGCCAGCACCTGGTTGAGCACGAAGCTCGAGCGCACGCTGGTGACGCCTTCGATACGGGTCAGGCTGCCCAGCAGCAGCTTCTGATAGTGGTCCATGTCCGGCACCACCACCTTCAGCTGGTAGTCGGCATCCATCCCGGTCACCAGGCTGCATTCGAGTACCTGGGGCAGGTTGCGGATGGCCGCCTCGAAGGTTTCGAAGCGCTCCGGGGTGTGGCGGTCCATGCCAATCAGCACGTAGGCGGTCAGGCTCAGGCCGAGCTTCTTGCGGTCGAGCAGGGCCACCTGGCGCGAGATGTAGCCATCATCCTCCAGTTGCTTGACCCGACGCGAGCATGGCGAAGGCGACAGGCCAATGCGTTCGGCCAGTTCCTGGTTGGAAATGCGCGCATCGCGCTGCAATTCGGCGAGGATGCTCAGGTCGTAGCGGTCAAGTTTGCTCATGGTTTATGCCTTTTCTGTTCCGATTGCGGCGAATTATCAATCCGGGGCGAAAAATTGCGCAAGTGCTATTTATCCGAGCAATCTTCGCAATCCGCTGCCGCACCCTGTCCGGTATCTTTATCCACAGAATCACTGCCCGGACATCAGTCCACGGCGACGTGCCCCAGGCGGGCGGTCGCGGCCAGCCATCCAACAGGATGTGCCAGGCCCCCGGGCTACACACCTTCCAGAAGACGGTGTGAGGTGAGCCGGCGCCACAAGTGCCGAGCACGGACGACAAATTTCTGAAGGGAGGCCCTGCGGCCTCCCTTTTTTCATGCCCGTGAAAATTCCTTGGCCCGTGTGTTAGGCGCGGTAGACTGCTTGCCAGCGCCGTTTTTTCTACCGAGAGGAATACCATGAAGTCGCGCATCTGGCAGTTGGCAGGTGTTGGTGTGTTGGGGGTGGGCATCAGCTTCGCGGTGATGGCCGAAGGGCCTGGCGAGGCGCCCGCTCGCGCACTCAACTCGCGCGACGAAGTGCAACAGACGCAGCCGCCACGCCAAGGCTACTACCAGGACATTCCGCGTCGCCATGGTGAACACCGCTACTGGCAAGCCGGCGGCCCGGGGCAACGGCCCGGCGGCGACTGGCAGGGGCGCCCGGATGGGCATGGCGATGGCTGGGGCCCAGGGCCGCAGTATCGCCCTGGGCACACCCTCGATCAGTTCCCGGACCGTTACTGGAAACTGCCCTACCGTGGCGATGACTATTTCTACTCCGGTGGCTACTGGTTCCGCCCGCACGCGGGCAGGTATGTCGTGGTTACCCCGCCCTACGGCATGCGTGTCGAATACCTGCCGCCCTATGCGCGGGAAGTCTGGTTGGGTGGGGCGCTGTTCTTCGTGGTGGCCGATACCTATTACCAGTACCTGGCCGACAGCCGCGAGTACGTGGTGGTCAACCCGCCTGAAACCGCGTCGCCCCCTGTGGGCGGTGGTTATGATGTGGTGGCTTACCCGATGCATGGGCAGGGGCAGGAGCAGCAGGACCTAGACCGTTACCAGTGCCACCGCTGGGCGGTCAGCCAGTCAGGGTTCGACCCGGCGACAGCGGCGTATGCGCCGCCGGCCAATGTGGCCGATAACTATCGGCGAGCGCTGGGGGCCTGCTTCAGTGGCCGAGGCTACAGCATCAACTGACGCGTGGCAGCGGGCTTGCCAGCGACAGGGCCCTGGCAGGTTCACACCGGGTCGGCATGCACCATTACATCGGCCTGCGGATAGCGCTGACGGATGACTTCCGAGGCCTTGACGCACAGGCCATGCGCTTCATCCAGCGGCAACATCCCCGGCAGTTCCAGGTGCAACTGCACGAACCACTGGTTGCCTGATACCCGCGTACGCAGGTCGTGCACGCCTTTCACGCCGGGTATGGCCAGTACCAGCGTGGCCATGTCCTCGCCGACATCGCCGGGCAGTTCCTTGTCCATCAGGATGGCCGTGCTCTCCCTGGCAATCTGCAGCGCGCTCCACAGGATGTAGGCAGCGATGCCCAGGCCGAACAGTGCGTCCAGCTGCGGCCAGCCAAAGCGTGCCAGCAGCAACGCCAGGAGGATGCTGCCATTGAGCAGCAGGTCCGAGCGGTAGTGCAGGGAGTCGGCGCGCACCGCCGTGGAGCCGGTCAGGCGGATGACCTTGTACTGCAAAGCCAGCAGGGCGAGCGTCAACACCAGCGACAGCACCATCACTGCGATGCCGATGTCGGTATCGCCCAACGGCTTCGGGCTATGCAGGCGCTCGGCCGCCTGCACCCCGATCAGCACTGCACTGACCCCGATGAACAACGCCTGTGCCATGCCGGCCAGGGCTTCGGCCTTGCCGTGGCCGTAACGGTGATCGTCGTCGGCCGGGCGCAGCGCATAGTGCACGGCGAGCAGGTTGAGGAACGAGGCAACGGCATCCAGTGCCGAGTCGGTCAGCCCGGCCAGCAGGCTGACCGAGCCGCTCAGCCACCAGGCCACGGCCTTGCTCAGGACCAGGATGCCGGCTACTGCCAATGAAGCGCGCGTGGCCAGGCGCAGCAGGCGCTGGTGTTCAGCCGGGGTGGTGGTCATCCTTGGGCAGTGTCCTTACGGTTCAGGCCGACGGTACCAGGTCCAGGGTGGCAAGTTGTTCGATGCTGCCGCGATGCTGGATCAGCCGTGGGTCGTTCAACGGCAGGCGTTGGCCCAGTTCGCTCTCGAGGATGGCTTGTAGCTTCAGGTTGTCGACCTTGCCATCGGGGCTGACCGCCTCGCGCAGCTTGACCGGATCGACCTGGGCGCTGCGCCCGCCTGAGTAGTAGATGGCGCCCGTGGCGAAGTCGATGCCGAAGGCGATCAGCCCCGGAATCACATAGAACAGGATGCCGATGGCATCCATTGCAGCAACCACAGGGTCGATCTTGCCGCCGATCTGGCCGCGACGTTCCGGGTAGAGAATGGTGCCGCAGGCAGTCAGTTGGGCCAGCAGGGTGACGATGAGGGCGCTACCGATGACGCGGGTTGGGATGCGCATGTGAATCTCCGAAAAGGTGTTCAGCAGGGCAAGCGAAGCGCCTGCACCTGAAGCTAAGACCATGATAGAGCAGGCTGGGTTCGCCGTTATACTCGCGGGATTGTTCGAGGACCACCATGATTTCATTACCGATCGATGTTGTCTTGCCCGCCTTGCGCGAAGCCCTGCAAAACCGTGACGAAGCGGTGCTCGAGGCGCCGCCCGGCGCCGGCAAGACCACCCGCGTACCGCTGGCGCTGCTCAGCGAGCCCTGGCTGGCCGGGCAGAGCATTCTGATGCTCGAGCCACGGCGCCTGGCGGCCCGGGCTGCAGCCGAGCGCCTGGCCAGCGAGCTGGGCGAAAAGGTCGGCGAAACGGTGGGCTACCGCATTCGGCTGGACAGCAAGGTTGGGCCGAACACGCGCATCGAAGTGGTGACCGAAGGCATCCTCACCCGCCGCCTGCAGGCCGACCCGGCGCTGGAGGGGGTGGGACTGCTGATCTTCGACGAGTTCCACGAGCGCAGCCTTGACGCCGACCTGGCCCTGGCGCTGAGCCTCAATGGCCGCGAGTTGCTACGAGACGACCCGCCACTGAAGATCCTGCTGATGTCTGCGACCCTGGAGGGGGAGCGCCTGTCCCGGCTGCTGGGCGATGCCCCGGTGGTCAGCAGCCAAGGCCGCATGCACCCCGTGGATATCCGCTGGGGGCGCCCCTTCCAGCCGGGCGAGTTCATTGAGCCACGGGTAGTGGACAGTGTATTGCAGGCGTTGGCCGAGCAAGCCGGTAGTGTGCTGGTGTTCCTGCCAGGCCAGGCCGAGATACGCCGGGTGCACCAGAGCCTGCTGGAAGCGCTGGGTGAACGGCCCGAAATCCTGCTGTGCCCGCTGCATGGCGAACTCGACCTCGATGCCCAGCGCGCGGCCATCGACCCGGCGCCCAACGGCCGGCGCAAGGTGGTGCTGGCCACCAATATCGCCGAGACCAGCCTGACCATCGACGGTGTGCGGGTGGTGATCGATGCCGGCTTGGCACGGGTACCGCGCTTCGATCCCGGCAGCGGCATGACCCGCCTGGACACCCAGCGCATCTCGCGCGCCAGCGCCACCCAGCGCGCCGGGCGTGCTGGCCGCCTGGAGCCCGGCGTGTGCTACCGATTGTGGTCCGAGGCTCAGCATGAGCAACTGGCCGCCCATGGCACTGCCGAAATCCTGCAGGCCGACCTGGCCGGCCTGGCCTTGCAACTGGCACGCTGGGGCGTGACGCCCGAGCAGTTGCGTTGGCTCGACCAGCCACCGGCTGCCGCGTTCGCCCAGGCCCAGGACCTGCTGGCACGGCTCAACGCCTACAAACCCGGCAGCCGCGACAGCCTCAGCGAACATGGCCAGGCCATGGCCGAGCTGCCGGCACACCCCCGTATCGCGCATTTGCTGCTGCGCGGTCAGGACCTGGGGTTGGCACAGATGGCCTGCGACGTCGCTGCGCTACTGGGCGAGCGGGATATTCAGCGGGGCGGCGGTGCCGACCTGCATGGTCGGTTGGCGCTGGTCAGTGGCGAGAGCAAGGCCGCCCGTGGCAGCCAGGGCGGCGTGCAGCGGGCCCGCCAGCTGGCGCGTCAGTACCGTGGTTTGCTGCGCGGTAAGCCGCGAACGCCGGTTGCCGACCCGGACCATCCGCGGTGGCTGGGTGCCTTGCTGGCGCTGGCCTACCCTGACCGCGTCGCTCAGCAACGTCGCGAGGGCGGCGCGGAGTACCGGCTGGCCAATGGTCGTGCGGCGCTGTTTGCCGAGGTCGATGCGTTGATGAAGTGCCCCTGGTTGGTGGTCGCCGACCTGGGCAGCCGCCAGGGCCAGCGTGAAGAACGTATCTACCTTGCGGCGGAATTCGACCCGGCACTGCTCGATGGCGTACTCGCCGAGCAGGTGGAGCGGGTTGATCTGCTCGACTGGGATGAGCGCGAGCAGGTGTTGCGTGCCGAGCGACAAGTCAAGGTTGGCGAGCTGATCCTCAGCCGCCAACCGTTGCCCGGCCTGGACGACGAGGCGCGGGCCCGGGCGCTGCTGGGGCTGGTCCGGCGCAAGGGTCTGAACCTCTTGAGCTGGACCCCAGAGCTGCGCCAATGGCAGGCACGTGTAGCGTTGTTGCGCCAGCTCGACCTGGCCAAGGAGGGCCACAGCGAATGGCCCGACCTCAGCGACGAGGCCCTGCTCGCCAGCCTGGAAGACTGGTTGCAGCCGTACCTGGGCAAAGTCTCGCGCCTCAGCCATTTCACCGCGCTGGACCTGCCGTCGATGCTGCGCAACCTGTTGCCCTGGCCGTTGCCGCAGCGCCTGGAAGAACAGGCCCCCGCGCACCTGGCAGTGCCGTCCGGGTCGAATATCCGCCTGGATTACAGCGAAAACCCGCCGATCCTCGCGGTGCGCCTGCAGGAGCTGTTCGGCCTGGCCGACACGCCACGCATCGCCAATGGCCGCCTGCAGGTCAAGCTGCACCTGTTGTCACCGGCACGCAGGCCGGTGCAGGTGACCCAGGACCTGGCCAGCTTCTGGCGTACGACCTATGCCGAAGTGAAGAAAGACCTGAAAGGACGCTACCCGAAGCATTACTGGCCGGATGACCCGTTGGTGGCCGAAGCTACCGCACGGGCGAAGCCGCGCGGCACCTGAAGCGAGCGGAGAATTCAGTTTGGCAGGCTACGTTCGATCAAAAACTCGTGTAGCTGCCCTTCGCCTACGGTGAGGTAGGCCCTATGGTCGCAAGCAAACGTTTCCGTGGCCTTGGCCTTCACCTGGTGTCCCAAATGGTCGCGCCAGCGGCATCGAATAAACCGTTCTGTGATTTCCAAGGGCTCGAGCTTGAAGTAGTCGCCTTGTGTTACTGGCAGGTAAAGGCCCAAGTAACCGTTGTCGCTGATCATCAACTGTCGTTTCACGGCGTAATGGGTGCTGAAGATATGATGATGCAGTCGGTCTTTGGTTCTGGAGTGGAACCTGAAGTTGAACCTTGTCGCTTTATCGCCCCCTGACTCCAACCAATCGTTGGCGATCAGGCTTGCTACGGGGATATCGGTTGCCTTGCTGAGATGGATCGGGATCTTGCGATCCCCATGAATCATGTAGATACGGCCATGAAAACTGTGTTCCGGCCAGGAAGTGTCACTGGAAGTATTTTCCATCGGAGTGCTCCACCCGTGAGGTTCAGGTTGACGGTTTCAGCAGGAAGGTCAGATTTGACCTTCGTTGATGCGCTCCTGTGCAGGCATTCAAGGTTCATCACCTTATTGCCAAGGCTGGCCACTACGCAGAACGAAGTCTTTCCTTCATGCCCTGACCGCGAGCTTCGCCTTCCAGCAACATGAACCGGCGGTACAACACCACAGTGCTGAACAGTCGTAAGAAGCCGCTGAGGCTGTCCATGGCCGGATGACCCATTGGTGGCCGAGGCGACGGCACGTGCCAAACCCCGAGGAACATGGGGGAACTGTGGCACTCGAGGCGGCGGGGCGCGCTGCATGGCGCGGGTTATGTGGCGTTCGGAGGGATATCCGGCATGTGAGGCTACCGAGTGGGAACCCTTTCGTGCTGCTGTTGGGCCGCAGCAATGAAAAGAATGGAGTGAGGCGGCGTCAGCTGCCTTTCTTCCCATTCACAAATTGGGGCTCTACATGATGAATCTCAGCGATATCTCCACCGATGATCCGATGTCCTTCGGTACACTGAAAATCTTCGATTGCACCATTCATGCGCTTCACCAGGGAGCCGCCCATCCGATAGTGCTCAGCACAGAGGAAGACTACGCCGAATCCATCGTCCCGGGGCGTTGGGACTGGCTGATCAAAGGCGACCCCCGCCAAGCGTATGACGACGGTCGCCGCATCTTCAAATTCAATTTCCGCTCAAAAACCAGTGATCGGTTGCACTACCTGATTGGTGGTACTTCAAGCCGCAAAGGGCGCCGGCTGGCCTGTAGCCATAAAGGCTATGTCGGTATGTATGTCGCTGCTGATGCGATCAATTTCTTCAAGCTCCAACCCCTTGCGTGGGATGGACGACAGCTTCGTTGCCGGTGGCGAGACCACCTTGGGCAGACTGTGGAAATAGGCGACAACCCGAGCGATGGTAGAAGTTTCGATCGACGAGGTGGTTATCTCGACCACCTGAACGTCAATATTACTGGGACTACCGAGTTCCTGATAACACCGATCAGGTAAGCCTGCTGCCTGTCAGCGCTCAGGTGGGGATTCCAGCAGCATGAACAGCCGATACAGCACTACCGTGCTGAACAGTTGCAGGAAGCCGCTGAGGCTGTCCATGGCCAGTTCCAGGCCGGGCGATGGCTCGGGGAACGCCATCAACAGCAGCCCATCGATCAGCCAGATCGGTGCCAGTACCCCCAGCACGCAAACCATGATGCGCAGGAAGTGTCCGGTAGTCATGCTTGCGCTGTCACGCATCGACTGCACCACCGGCCGGCCGCGCAGCACCAGCAGGTACTCGGCGAACACCAGGTTGATCATGATCCACACGCCCGGGAAGACGAACAGCGCCAAGCCGGCCATGATCAGCAGCGAGCTGATCAGGATCAGCAGGGCCAGTTGCGGCCACAGTTGCACGGCGCGGGCGAACAGGTTGCGCTTGGCGATGTCCTGGCCGTTGCTGCGGGTGTCCAGGTACAGGATCAGTGCGGCGCTGTACAGCGGGTAGAACAGCAGGCTGACCAGCATGCCGTAGGCTGGCGATGCCTGCTCGCCCAGCTGGCGGTACAGCAGTTGGGTGAACAGGGCCTCCAGCACCACCAGGGGCAGGCACAACTGGAGAATGCTCGGCAGGTGGCGGCGGAAGAAGTACAAGGAGTCGCGCAGGACGCTCAGCGGATTCATCAGTCAACATCGCATGGCAGTAAAAACAGGGGCCTAACTTTAGCCCAAAGCAGCCCAGGGGCCGTCATTTGCTGAAAAAAGTTTCACGGCGCCGGTGATTGAATCCCACGCCTGTACGCCCCATCTTTGACGCTGTCCGTTGTCCCGCTACCCCATGAGGTTGCCCCATGAATACCGAAGAACAAACCCTGATCGACGGCCTGTTCAGCCGCATCAAGCAAGCCGAGGACCCGAGCCAGCCACGTGATGCACAGGCTCAGGCTCGGATCGAGGAGCATGTGCGCCAGCAACCGGCGGCACCTTACTACATGGCCCAGGCGATCCTGGTCCAGGAGGCTGCGATCAAGCGCCTCGACGAGCAGAACAAGCAACTGGAAGCCGAACTGAAGCAGGCGCGTGCCCAGGCTGAGGCCGCACGTGCCAGCAGTGCGCCAAGCAGTGGCGGCGGTGGTTTCCTTTCCAGCATCTTCGGTTCGGGTGGCCGCAGTGCGGCTTCGGCAATGCAACCGCAACCCGCTGTTGCCGCCCCGGCGCCATCGACTGGCGGCTGGCGCGAACCGGCGGCGCCTGGCTATTCCCAGCCGCAAATGCAGCAGCCCGGTTTTACCACCGCGCCGGCGCGCAGTGGTGCCAGCAGTTTCCTGGGTGGGGCGATGCAGACTGCGGCCGGCGTGGCCGGCGGTGTCTTGCTGGCGCAGGGCATCAGCAGCCTGTTCCACCATGATGCGCAGCCGCAGGAGGTTGTCGAAGTGATCAAGGAAGAGCCGGCGCCCGCCAGTGACAGCGGTGGCTGGAACGATACGGGCGCACAGCAGCACGTTGCCGACAATGGTGGTTGGGGCAGTGACCAGGGTGGTTATGCCGACAGCGATTATGGCAGCGATGATGGCGGGTTCTTCTCGGACGACGATTCGTACGTCTGACAGGTCTGGCATACTGCTGGCAATTTTGAGGGCGCTGTGCGCCCCTTCGCGGGCACGCCCGCTCCCACAAGTATCGCGTGAATAACTGTGGGAGCGGGCGTGCCCGCGAAGGGCTGCAAGGCAGCCCCCAGCAATCCCGGCCTGACAAGAGATGCCCAGGTGAAAAAGATCGCGTTGTTCGCCGATGTGCAGAACCTCTACTACACCGTGCGCCAGGCCTACGGTTGCCATTTCAACTACACCGCGTTGTGGAACGCTGTCAGCCGCGAAGGCCAGATCATCGAAGCCGTGGCTTATGCCATCGACCGTGGCGACAGCAAGCAGCAACAGTTCCAGCAGATCTTGCGTAACCTCGGTTTCGACGTGCGGCTCAAGCCCTTCATCCAGCGCAGCGACGGCTCGGCCAAAGGTGACTGGGATGTCGGCATTACCCTGGACGTGATGGATGCCGCCAGCCGTGTCGACCAGGTGGTGCTGGCCTCCGGCGACGGTGATTTCGACCTCCTGCTGGAGCGGGTGATCCAGCGCCATGGCACCGAGGCGGTGGTGTATGGTGTGCCCGGGCTCACGGCACTGTCGCTGATCCGTGCCGCCACCCGTTATGTGCCCATCGAGGGTGCGCTGTTGCTCAAACACTGAGGCCCTTGCATGGAACGTATCGCTGTCATCGACTTTGAAACCACCGGCATCAGCCCCGGCGCCGGCTGCCGCGCCACCGAGGTGGCGGTGGTGATGCTGGAGCGCGGACGCATCGTCGAGCGCTACCAGAGCCTGATGAACGCAGGTGTTCCAGTGCCCGCTTTCGTTGCCGGGCTGACCGGCATCACCACCGCCATGCTGCGCAGTGCGCCGCCGGTAGACCAGGTGATGAACGAAGTCGCCGAGTTCGTGGGCAGTACGCCGTTGCTGGCGCACAACGCTGCGTTCGACCAGAAGTTCTGGGACTATGAGCTGAGCCGCATCGGCCGTAGCCGTAGCCAGGCCTTTGCCTGTTCCCTGTTGTTGTCCCGGCGTTTGCTGCCGGCGGCACCGAACCACAAGCTGGGTACCTTGACCCGCTGGGCCGGGCTGCCGAATACGGGGACCGCGCACCGGGCCATGGCCGATGCCGAAATGGCCGCCAACCTGTTGCAGCACCTGGCCGGCGTGCTGCGCCAGAGCCATGGTGTGCAGCAACTGTCCCACGAGCTGCTCTGTCGCCTGCAGAAAACCCCTGCGGCGAAGGTTCGCGAAACCCTGGCCAGGTACAATTAGGGCTTCTTTTCCAGCTGCGCCAGTGGCACTCGTCGCTCCACGGCGCTGGAAAGAATGATCGAAGTTTTGCTGAAGCCGAACTGCGCGACCCGGTTGATCAGCTCTTCCAGCTCGGGCATCGAGCCCACCGCGGCCTGCATGATCACGCAGGGGTCACCGGTGACCCGGTGGCATTCGGTCAGCTGGGGGATCTGCGTCAATGCTTCATAGGCCTGCTGGTTACCGTGGCTGGCCAGGCGTAGCTCGATCACGCACTGGATCGGCAGGCCGATCTTGCTCATGTCGACCTTGGCTTGGTAGCCGGTGATGACCCCGCTGGCCTCCAGCTTGGCCACCCGTTCGGCCACCGCTGGCGCCGACAGGTTCACCTGGCGCGCCAGTTGCGCGAAGGTGGCACGGCCATTGTCGAGCAGGGCGGCGAGCAGCATGCGGTCGTATTTGTCCATGGGTTGTTCCTGCCTGGTTTCGATTCGCTGGAAAAGTGCCCGAATTACCATGTAATAAAAAGTGTTCTGGCGATTTAAAGCGGTTTTGTAACTTAAGTTTACACCGCAGCCTTTCTAAACTAAGCCACCCGTAAACGGATTTCGAGTGTGCCCCATGCCTGCCTCCCGTCGCTTCCCGTTGTTGCTCATCGGCGCTTTCCTGGCCTTGTACCTGGTCTGGGGGTCTACCTACCTGTTCATCCGTATCGGCGTCGAAAGCTGGCCGCCGATGCTCATGGCCGGGGTACGCTTCCTGATTGCCGGCGGCTTGCTGTATGGCTTCCTGCGCTGGCGCGGTGTGCCGGCGCCGACCTGGCCGCAGTGGCGGGCGGCGGGGGCGATCGGTTTCCTGCTGCTCAGTTGCGGCAACGGCGGCGTGACCGTGGCCGAGCATGCCGGGGTGGCCTCGGGTGTGGCGGCGCTGGCAGTCGCGACGGTGCCGCTGTTTACCTTGCTGTTCGGCCTGCTGTTCGGGCACCGCAACTCCAGGCTGGAGTGGGCGGGCATCGCCCTTGGGCTGGTGGGAATTGGCCTGCTGAACCTGGGCTCCAACCTGCAGGCCAGCCCGATTGGCGCGGCGCTGATCATTTTTGCCGCAGCGTCCTGGGCATTCGGCTCGGTGTGGAGCAAGACCCTGCCGTTACCCCAGGGGCCGATGGCCAGTGCTGCGGAAATGCTGGTCGGTGGTGCCGTGCTGTTGCTGGGCAGCGTGCTGTCTGGCGAACGCATGACGCAGATGCCTAGCGCCGCCGGCTGGGGGGCGTTGGCCTACCTGGTGCTGTTCGGCTCGATCCTGGCCTTCAGTGCCTACATGTACCTGCTCAAGCATGTGCGCCCGGCGGCCGCCACCAGCTATGCCTACGTCAACCCGGCGGTGGCGGTGCTGCTGGGCATTGTCTTCGCCGGTGAGCAGATCGGTGCCGAAGAGTGCGTGGCGATGGCGGTGATCATTGGCGCGGTGGTGTTGATCGGCCTGCCGCAGTGGCGCAGGGCGCCCGAACCGGCGCAGCCGCTGAAAGGTGAAATCTGCAAGTAGACAGGGGCGATGCGGTAAACTTGCCGCCTTCGCTGAACCCCCTGACGGTATTGCCATGAATTTCGCCAAACTCGGCCTGATCGAACCGCTGCTGCGCACCCTGCAGCAGCTGGACTACACCACCCCGACCCCGGTGCAGGCCAAAGCCATCCCCGCCGTGCTGGCTGGCCGTGACCTGATGGCCGCAGCCCAGACCGGCACCGGCAAGACTGCCGGCTTTGCCTTGCCCGTGCTGCAGCGCCTGGCACTGGAAGGCGAGAAGGTGGCCAGCAACTCGATCCGCGCGCTGGTGCTGGTGCCTACCCGTGAACTGGCCGAGCAGGTGCACAACAACGTGCGCGAATACGCCGAGAACCTGCCGCTGAGCACCTACGCGGTGTATGGCGGGGTCAGCATCAACCCGCAGATGATGCGCCTGCGTCGCGGTGTCGACCTGCTGGTGGCTACCCCCGGGCGTCTGCTCGACCTGTTCCGCCAGAACGCGGTGAAGTTCAACCAGGTGCAGACCCTGGTACTCGACGAAGCCGACCGCATGCTCGACCTGGGCTTTGCCGAAGAGCTGCAGTCGGTGTACGCCGCACTGCCACGCAAGCGCCAGACGCTGCTGTTCTCCGCCACCTTCTCCGAGCAGATCCGCATGCTGGCGGGCCTGGCCCTGAATAACCCGCTGAGCATCGAAGTCAGCCCGCGCAATGCCACGGCCAGCAGCGTCAAGCAGTGGCTGGTGCCTGTGGATAAAAAACGCAAGGTCGACCTGTTCTGTCACCTGCTGCGCAAGCAGCGCTGGAAGCAGGTGCTGGTGTTCGCCAAGACCCGCAATGGTGTCGACCAGCTGGTGGAGCGCTTGCTGGCCGAGGGTGTGAATGCCGACGGCATCCACGGTGACCGCCCGCAAGCCACCCGCCAGCGCGCCCTGGACAGCTTCAAGGCCCGCGAAATCCAGGTGCTGGTGGCCACTGACGTGGCGGCCCGCGGCCTGGATATCGATGACTTGCCACTGGTGGTCAACCTCGACCTGCCGATCGTTGCCGAGGACTACGTGCACCGCATCGGGCGTACCGGGCGTGCCGGCAACAAGGGCGAAGCGATTTCGCTGGTGTGTGCCGATGAAGTGCAGTTGCTGGCGGCAATCGAAGTGCTGACCCGGCAGACCCTGCCGCGCCATGAAGAGCCGGATTTCATCCCCGACCACCGGGTTCCGATGACCGATGCCAGCGGCCAGGTGATCAAGAAGCCGAAGAAGCCCAAGAAGCCGAAGGAAAACAGCGCCAAGCGTGGCTTGGGGCGTTGGATGGACAGTGCCGAGGCGGGTAGTGCAGCGCCAGCGGTGAAGGCGGTACGCAAGGTGCCGAGCTTCAATGGTGGGCCGCGCAAGCGTAAGCCTTGAGGTTTTTTGGGGCCGCTTTGCGGCCCATCGCGACACAAGGCCGCTCCTACAAGGACAGCGCAAACCCTCGGCAATGTGCCGTTTTTCGGGCGCGGCCGGGTGTCGCGAAAGGGCTGCGAAGCAGCCCGGCAATCTGTCAGGAAAGCCGCGTCAGCCAATCCGCCGCCGCCCGCCCGGCGCGCAAGCCGCTGGCAAAGCACGCGGTCAGCAGATAGCCCCCGGTCGGTGCTTCCCAGTCCAGCATCTCGCCAGCGCAGAACACTCCCGACATGCTCTGCAGCATCAGGCCTTCATCCAGGGCCTCGAAACGCACCCCTCCCGCACTGCTGATTGCTTCATCCAGTGGCCGGGTGCGTACCAGCGTGATCGGCAATGCCTTGATCGCCCTCGCCAGCGCTTCAGGGTCGGCAAAGGTCGCCTGATCGGTCAGTTCGCGCAACAGCGCCGCCTTGACCCCATCGATACCCAGCTGGCTGTGCAGGTGCTTGGCCATGGAGCGCGAGCCCCGTGGCCTGGCCAACGCCTGGGCGACTTTTTCCACCGGCTTGTCCGGCAACAGGTCAAGCAGCAACTGCCCTTGGCCGGTACGGTTGATGGCTTCGCGCACCGGCGCTGACCAGGCATACACCAGGCTGCCTTCCACACCCTGGGCCGTAAGAATGAACTCACCTTTGCGCGGCGCGCTGCCAGGGACGCTCAAGGCAATGTTCTTTAGCGGCGCACCGGCAAACTTTTCCTTGAGCAACGCGCTCCAGCCGGCCACTTCGAAACCACAGTTGCTCGGCTGCAGGGGTGAGATATCCACACCCCGTTCGGCCAGCAGCGCTTGCCAGCTGCCGTCGGAACCCAGTCGCGCCCAACTGCCGCCGCCCAGTGCCAATACCACCACGGCAGGGGTAAGCAACCGTTCTCCCTGTGGATAAGCCATCCGCAACGCCCCTTCGGCATTCCAGCCCAACCAGCGGTGACGGGTGTGGATAACCACCCCGCTGTCGCGCAGGCGCTTGAGCCAGGCGCGCAGCAATGGCGCGGCTTTCATGTCGGTGGGGAACACCCGGCCCGAGGTGCCGACAAAGGTCTCGATGCCCAGGTCATGAATCCACTGGCGCAAGGCCTCGGCGTCGAAGTCGCGCAGCAGGGCGTCGATGTTGTCCTGGCGCTCGGCATAACGGCCGACGAAGGCCGGGTAAGGCTCGGAATGGGTGATGTTCATACCGCCGACACCCGCCAGCAGGAACTTGCGGCCGACCGAGGGCATGGCATCGAACACTTCCACCGTCAGGCCCGCCTGGGCCAGTGCTTCTGCAGCCATCAGGCCGGCGGGGCCAGCGCCGATGACGGCAGCAAGGGAGGGGGCGGCGGGTTTCAGATCGGGCATGGTGGGCAGCAGGCTGTGGAAAAGAGGCGCATTCTAGCGCAGCGTGGCCCATGGAAGCACTGGTCAAAAAATGATCAGGCGCTTGCAGGCCTCGGCCATCAAGGGCTGCAGCGCCTTTCCCGCAGGTTATCCACAAGCGGCTCCACAGTCATTGTGAACAACCGATGACACGCGCCGCACTGTGGTGGAGGATGCCATGACGCTTGGCCAGCGCTACCCGGTCCTTGCTGTAACCGCCGCCGATCACCCCCACCACCGGGATGTCGCGGCCCAGGCAGTGGCGCAGCACCGCTTCGTCACGCGCGGCAACGCCTGCGTCGGTCAGTTGCAGGTAGCCCAGGGCGTCGTCCTTGTGCACATCGACACCGGCGTCATACAGCACCAGGTCGGGACGATACAGCGGCAGCAGGTAGTTCAGGGCATCGTCGACCACCTTCAGGTAGGCCGCGTCACCCATGCCGCGTGGCAAGGGGATGTCCCAGTCGCTCTGCGCCTTGCGGGCCGGGAAGTTCTGTTCGCAGTGCAGCGATACGGTGATGGCGTCTGGCGTGTCGTGCAGGATGCGCGCGGTACCGTCGCCCTGGTGCACATCGCAGTCGAAGATCAGCACCCGATGAACCCGCCCGGCCTCCAGCAGGTAACGGCTGATCACCGCCAGGTCGTTGAAGATGCAGAAGCCGGCAGGGTGATCGTAATGGGCATGGTGGGTGCCACCGGCAAGGTGGCAGGCGATGCCGTGCTGCAGTGCCATCTCGGCGCTCAGCAACGAGCCACCTACGGCGCGGACGGTACGCCGGGCCAGGGCCTCGCTCCAGGGCAGGCCGAGGCGCCGCTGGTCCTCACGGGACAGGTCACCGTTCAGGTAGCGCTCGATGTAGCTGCGGTCGTGAGCCAGGGCCAGGATGTCGTTGGGGCAGATCTGCGGGCGCAGCAGGGCCTGGTCGGTGGTCAGCCCGCTGTCGATCAGGTGGTCGTGCAGCAGGCGGAACTTGTCCATCGGAAAGCGGTGTTCGGCAGGGAACTCCGGGCTGTAGTCTTCGTGGTAGATCAGCGGCAGCGGCATGGCGGTTTCGTAATCGGGGCCAGCGCTGATCTTGCCAGTTCCGGGGGTGTGGTTGCTATCGCAATGCGAGCCCTGCAGGAGCGGCCTTCTGCCGCAAAAGGGCTGCACAGCAGCCCCGTCACGTTGTGCATGTGCGCCAGCACCTTGGGGCTGCTGCGCAGCCCTTTTTCGGCAGAAGGCCGCTCCTACAAGGGCGTAGTGTTATTTCGCGGTACCAGGCCGGGCACAACAAAGGGCGCAGTGTTGTTTCGCGGTACCAGGCCGGCACAGCAAAGTGCGCAGTGCTATTTCGCGATGCTGGACAGTACCCGCTGCCAGTCGGGCTCGTTCAGGCGCCCGAGGATACGCGCCTTGCCATTGCCATCCACCGAGACGAACAGCGCGCTGGCATACCCGCTTTCACGCTCGCCGCCCACCACCTTTTGCTGGCGGGCAAAATGGTCGATGCAACCATTGTGGGTCACCAGCACCAGGTTATGCCCGGGCCGCTTGCGTGCCATCGCTTCCCGAGCGAACTGGCTGTCACACCCTTCCAGCCAGTCCTCACTGGCCACCGCCTGGCCAAGAATGAAATGCGCAGTCTGCCGCGTGCGCAATTTCGGGCTGCTGAGCATATCGGCGTTGGCCAGGCCCAACTGCTGCAGCCCCTGGCCAACCCGGCTGGCGGCCTGGCTGCCGGCCACGGTGATACCGCTGGGGTCGTCCAGGCATGGCCCGGGGGCGCTGTCGCAGCGCTCGGCGTGGCGAATCATCACGATCACCGCACCGTCAGCCCAGTCCTTCAGCAGGCCGCTATCGCTTAGTTGTTGCCCGTTGCCAAGGTCCACGATATGCGTCCTCGTCGCCAGCCAGGTGGTCAATGCCGCCACGACCATGCACAAGCCAAGTGCGGCGCCGAGGGTTTTGCGGGTCAGGCGTCGCTTGCGCCGGGCGTGGATGGCAGGGTGCCCCAGGGTGTTGCTCGATAGCATGCATGGCTCCGTTGGCATGGCCGCGCCTGGCGCGGCGGTGATGGCGGCATCCTCTCAGGCCGCCTGTCGGGGGGCGGTGAAGGCCATGTGAAAATTGCATTCGGGTGTGCACCGGCTAGGTGAAAGCCACGCCCGCGCCTACGCTGTAAACTGCAAGACAGTAAAACCGGAGCACGCCTCATGACCCCCATCCTGCAACTGGAAAGCGCACGCCTGGTGCTGCGCCAATGGCGCGACGAAGACCTGCGCGAGTTCGCCGCGATGTGCGCCGACCCGCAGGTGATGCGCTACTTCCCGGCGCCGCTGACACGCCTGGAGGCGGCTGCGCTGATCGGCCGCGTGCGCGGGCATTTCAACGAATACGGCTTCGGCCTGTGGGCGCTGGAGCGCAAGGACAGCGGTGCGTTCATTGGCATGACCGGGCTGTTGCACGTGGGCTTCGATGCCCATTTCACACCTGCGGTGGAAATCGGCTGGCGCCTGGCACGCCGCCACTGGGGCCTGGGTTTCGCCAGCGAAGCGGCGTGGACCTGCCTGCGTTGTGCTTTCGCCCAATTGCGCCTGGAAGAGGTGGTGTCGTTCACTAGCGAGAGCAACCTGCCGTCACAGAAAGTCATGCAGGCCATCGGCATGCAGCAGGACCTGCACGGCAGTTTCCAGCACCCCCGCCTGCCTGTGGGCGACCCGCTGCGCCCGCATGTGCTGTACCGCATCGACCGTGCACACTGGGAGCGTACCCTGCGCGCCTGAATACAGGCCCATGCCCGGCGCGAATGACAAACCCTGTATCATTTGCCCTCATAACAGCGCTGTAGAGACGTGTTGCCTTGCTAGGAGAACCCCCGATGAGTCATGTGTTGGACGACCTGGTCGACCTGTTGAGCCTCGAGTCCATCGAGGAGAACCTGTTCCGTGGACGCAGCCAGGACCTGGGCTTCCGCCAGTTGTATGGCGGGCAAGTGCTGGGCCAGTCGTTGTCGGCAGCCAGCCAGACGGTCGAAGACGCACGCCATGTCCATTCGTTGCACGGGTATTTCCTGCGCCCTGGCGATGCCAGCCTGCCGGTGGTGTATTCGGTAGACCGCGTGCGCGATGGCGGCAGCTTCAGCACCCGGCGGGTGACGGCGATCCAGAAGGGCCAGACCATCTTCACCTGCAGTGCCTCGTTCCAGTACGACGAGGACGGTTTCCAGCACCAGGCACCAATGCCCGAGGTGGTCGGCCCGGAGAACCTGCCCAGTGAAGTCGAACTGGCCCGGGCCATGGCCGAGCAACTGCCCGAGCGCATCCGCGACAAGGTGCTGTGTGCCAAACCGATCGAGATCCGCCCGGTCACCGAGCGCGACCCGTTCAACCCCAAGCCCGGCGACCCGGTGAAGTACGCCTGGTTCCGCGCCGACGGCAACCTGCCTGACATTCCGGCGCTGCACAAATACCTGCTGGCCTATGCTTCGGACTTCGGCCTGTTGACCACTGCGTTGCTGCCGCATGGCAAATCGGTGTGGCAACGCGACATGCAGATCGCCAGCCTCGACCATTCGCTGTGGTTCCACGGCAACCTGCGTGCCGATGAATGGCTGCTGTACGCCACCGACAGCCCCTGGGCGGGCAACGCCCGTGGCTTCTGCCGTGGCAACATCTTCAACCAGGCCGGGCAACTGGTGGCGTCGTCGTGCCAGGAAGGCCTGATCCGCCATCGCAAGGATTGGGCATGAGCCTGGGCGAGGTCCGCAACTGGGTGTTCGACATGGACGGCACCCTGACCGTGGCCGTGCACGACTTTGCCGCCATCCGCGTGGCGCTGGACATCCCGGCCGAGCACGACATCCTCACCCACCTGGCGGCCCTGCCAGCCGACGAGGCGGCGGCCAAGCATGCCTGGCTGCTGGAGCACGAGCGCGACCTGGCGGTTGCCTCCAGGGCGGCGACCGGGGCGGTGGAGCTGGTGCGCGAGCTGGCCGAGCGGGGTTGCCGATTGGGCATTCTGACCCGCAATGCCCGTGAGCTTGCGCGTGTGACGCTGGAGGCCATCGGCCTGGCCGACTGCTTCCCGGTCGAGCACATTCTCGGGCGCGACGAAGCAGCGCCCAAGCCGAGCCCGGACGGGTTGCTGAAGATCGCCAGTGCCTGGGGTGTGGCACCCCACGAGCTGGTGATGGTGGGGGATTATCGGTTCGACCTGGACTGTGGGCGTGCAGCAGGGGCGCGCACGGTGCTGGTGAACTTGCCGGACAACCCATGGCCGGAACTGGTGGACTGGCATGCGGCCGATTGCCGGGCATTGAAGGTGATGCTGGGCTGAGTTTTTTTGTTGGCAGTGCTGGCCCTATCGCGGCCAAGCCCGCTGCCACTGGTAATGCACAACTCCCAGGTCCGATGGCGCCCTTGTGGGCGCTGGCTTGCCGGCGACAGGGCCGGACCTGTCTATGCTGAAGCTCATTCTTTTCCCTGCACGGAGACCCTACCCATGACCAGCAAGGCCATCTACGTACAACCCGGCGGCGGCTACGACAAGGTCGAAGTCGGCACCAGCGAGGCCCCCGCACCCCAGGCCGGCGAGATCACCGTTCGCCTGCACGCCAGCTCCCTCAACTACCACGACTTCGCTGTGGTCAGCGGCATGTGGGGGCCGAGCGAGCGGCGCATTCCCATGGCCGATGGCGCAGGCGAAGTGGTCGCGGTGGGGAGCGGTGTCAGCGAGTTCCAGGTCGGCGACAGTGTGGTCAGCACCTTCTTCCCCGACTGGCTGGATGGCCAGGCCAATGTCGAGGGTTTCGCCAAGGTGCCTGGCGATGGTATCGATGGTTATGCCCGCGAACAGGTCACCGCCCGTGCCAGCGCCTTCACCCTGGCGCCCAAGGGCTTCAGCCACGCCGAAGCCGCCACCCTGACCACCGCCGGCCTCACTGCCTGGCGCGCGCTGATGAGCGATGACCACCTCAAGCCCGGCGATACGGTGCTGGTGCAAGGTACCGGCGGCGTGTCGATCTTCGCCCTGCAGTTCGCCAAGCTCGCCGGCGTCACGGTGATCGCCACCTCGTCCAGCGACGCCAAGCTCGAACGTTTGAAGGCCCTGGGGGCCGATCACCTGATCAACTACAAGAGCACCCCGGCCTGGGGTGAGAAAGCGCGCGAGCTGACCGGCAACCGCGGCGTCGATCATGTGATCGAAGTGGGCGGCCCGGCGACGTTGGAGCAGTCGATGATTGCCGCGCGCATCGGTGGGCATGTGTCGTTGATCGGTATCCTCACCGGCGTGGCCGGGCAGTTGCCGCTGGTGCAGGCGCTGGTGCGGCAGATTCGCCTGCAGGGCGTGCTGGTGGGCAGCCGCGCCCAGCAGCAGGCCATGGTGCGGGCAATCGATGCCAATGGCTTGCGGCCGGTAGTGGACAAACATTTCGAGCTGGAGCAGATCGTCGAGGCGTTCCGCTACCAGGAGAGCAACCGGCATTTCGGCAAGATCTGCCTGACCTGGTAACTACGCCTGCAAGGGCTTCGTGTAGGAGCGGCCTTGCGTCGCGATGGGCTGCGTAGCAGCCCCTCGGCTTGCGCACAGAAGCTGAAAATCGGCGGCCGCTTTGCGGCCCTGTCGCGACGCAAGGCCGCGTCTACCGGAGAGTGGGTCAGGCCTGTTCAGGCAGCAGGCGATCGCGGCTATTGGACAGGTGCAGGCAGATAGCCGCCCGCGCGGCGTCCGGGTCTCGCCGGCGAATGGCATTGAGGATCGCCTCATGCTCGAGGTTGGCCAGGTACGCCTGCCGCGCCAGCTTCGCCCCGCTGCGCTCAGCCAACGCCATGCGGTTGCGCGGGATCAGGCCATTGCCCAGTTGCAGCAGCATCTCGGTGAAATACAGGTTGCCGGTGGCCTCGGCAATCAACAGGTGAAAGCGCCGGTCGGCCTCGATGCAGCTGTCGCCCGCCGCGGCCAGGTCCTGGTAGTCATCCAGCGCCTGGCGCATGCGTGCCAGGTGCCCATCATCACGGCGCAGCGCGGCCAGGGCGGCCGCCTGGCCTTCCAGGCCAATGCGCAGCTCCAGCAGGTCGCGCACATTCGCCGCGCTTTCCGCAGCAATGCGCAGGCCAGCCTGGACCTGGCGCTCCATCACGAAGGTACCGATGCCGTGGCGTGGTTCCACCAGCCCCGATGCCTGCAGTTTCGACAAGGCTTCGCGGACCACGGTGCGGCTTACCCCGTGCTCGCGTACCAGGGTGTTCTCCGAGGGCAGTTTGTCGCCGGGCTTGAAGGTGCCCAGCAAGATCTGCTGGGTCAGGCTGGAGACCAGGTCGTGAGCACGGCTGTGGCCATGTTTGCGCAGGCGTTCGGGTTCCATGATGTGATCCGTTGCTGTCAGTGCTTGTATGACAAGTTAATCGATAGAAATATTTTTTGCTGATTTTTGCCACGCTCCAGGCGTTCCATAGCGTCGCGATTCCGGCACGTTTTCGAAAATTTTGTATTTTGACAGCTTGTATTTTGCAATTTTGACGACATTGTTGAGCTTGTCGTACAACTGCGCCGCGCATATGCTCCCTCCCACTGTCATGTCAGACAACTCCGCCCCGCACAAAAACAATTAGTGGGAGATCCGCAAGTGAACGATACCCTCGCTCCGTCGACCCGGAATGAAGGCGACGCCCTGGCCTGTGCCGTGGCCAAGGTCAAGCGCCACGTCCTGCCGCTGTTCGTCATCATGTTCATCGTCAACTACCTCGATCGCGTCAACATCGGCTTTGTCCGCCCGCATCTGGAAAGCGACCTGGGCATCAGTGCCGCGGCCTATGGCTTTGGCGCCGGGTTGTTCTTCATCGGTTATGCGTTGTTCGAGGTGCCTTCGAACATGCTGCTGCAAAAGGTTGGCGCGCGCCTGTGGCTGACCCGCATCATGTTCACCTGGGGGCTGGTGGCCACGGCCATGGCCTTCGTGCAGAACGAAACCCAGTTCTACGTGCTGCGCTTTCTGCTCGGCGTGGCCGAAGCAGGCTTCTTCCCCGGGGTGATCTATTACTTCACCCGCTGGCTGCCTGCCGCCGAGCGCGGCAAGGCAATTGCCATCTTCCTCAGCGGTTCGGCGCTGGCCTCGCTGATTTCCGGGCCGCTGGCCGGGGCGCTGATGCAGCTTCAGGGCCTGGGCATGCATGGCTGGCAATGGATGCTGTTCATCGAAGGCATGGCCTCGGTGGTGCTGTGCTTCTTCGTGTTCTTCTGGCTCGATTCCAGGCCGCAGGATGCCAAGTGGCTGAGCCAGGCCGAGCAGGACGCGCTGGTGGCCACCATCGATCGCGAGCAGCGTGAGCGTGAAGCCGTTGCAGCGGACAAGCCATCGGCCTGGAGCCTGCTCAAGGACCGCCAGATCCTGCTGTTCTGCCTGATCTACTTCTGCATCCAGCTGACCATCTACGCCGCCACCTTCTGGCTGCCCAGCATCATCAAGCGCATGGGCGACCTCAGCGACCTGCAGGTCGGCTTCTTCAACTCGATCCCCTGGCTGATCTCGATCCTGGCCATGTATGCCTTCGCCGCCGGCTCCGCGCGCTGGAAGTTCCAGCAGGCCTGGGTGGCCGGGGCACTGGTGGTCGCGGCCATCGGCATGTTCATGTCCACCACCGGCGGGCCGGTGTTCGCCTTTGTTGCAGTGTGCTTCGCGGCGATCGGTTTCAAGTCGGCGTCTTCGCTGTTCTGGCCGATCCCGCAGGGTTACCTGGATGCACGCATTGCCGCAGCGGTGATCGCCCTGATCAACTCGGTCGGCAACCTCGGTGGCTTCGTCGCACCCACCACCTTCGGCCTGCTGGAACAGCAGACCGGGTCGATCCAGGGCGGCTTGTACGGCCTGGCGGTGACCTCGGTACTGGCCGCGATTGCCGTGTTCTTCGTACGCACGCGCCCGAAGGGCGCCCCTTCCGACGACCTCAAGGCCCCTTCGGCCCTGGGCCAGAGCCACTGATGACTGCGAGACAACAACCATGAACCTGCAGACAACCCCCGCTATCCACACCGGCACCCCGGTAGTCACCGACCTGCGCGTCGTCCCCGTCGCCGGCCATGACAGCATGCTGCTCAACCTCAGTGGTGCGCATGGCCCGTTCTTCACCCGTAATGTGGTGGTGTTGCGCGACAGCGCTGGCAATACCGGCCTGGGCGAAGTGCCCGGTGGCGAGAAGATTCGCCAGACCCTGGAAGACGCCCGCAGCCTGGTGCTCGGCCAGCCGATCGGCCATTACCAGCGCGTGCTCAATGCCATGCGCCAGACCTTCGCTGGCCGCGATTCGGGCGGGCGTGGCCTGCAGACCTTCGACCTGCGCATTACCGTGCATGCGGTAACTGCCATGGAGTCGGCGCTGCTCGACCTGCTCGGCCAGCACCTGAACGTGCCGATGGCTGCACTGCTGGGCGAAGGGCAGCAACGCGACGCGGTGAAGATGCTCGGTTATCTGTTCTACATCGGTGACCGCCGGCAGACCAACCTGGCCTACCGCAACGAAGCCGACAGCGACGATGACTGGTTTCGCCTGCGCCACGAAACAGCACTGACCCCCGACGCAGTGGTACGCCTGGCCGAGGCCGCCGAGGCACGCTACGGCTTCAGCGACTTCAAGCTCAAGGGCGGGGTGCTGCGAGGCGAGGAGGAAATGGAAGCGGTGACGGCCCTGGCCGACCGCTTCCCGCAAGCGCGCATCACCCTCGACCCGAACGGCGCCTGGTCGTTGCAGCAGGCCATTGCCCTGTGCCGTGACAAGCACGCTGTGCTGGCTTACGCCGAGGACCCGTGTGGTGCCGAGGACGGTTATTCGGGCCGTGAGGTGATGGCCGAGTTTCGCCGCGCTACCGGCTTGCCCACGGCCACCAACATGATCGCGACCGACTGGCGGCAGATGGGCCACGCGATCCAGTCGCAGGCAGTGGACATTCCGCTGGCCGACCCACATTTCTGGACCTTGCAGGGCTCGGTGCGGGTGGCGCAGATGTGCAACGACTGGGGGCTGACCTGGGGTTCGCACTCCAATAACCACTTCGATATTTCGCTGGCGATGTTCACTCAGGTGGCGGCGGCGGCGCCGGGCGAGATCACCGCAATCGACACCCACTGGATCTGGCAGGACGGCCAGCGCCTGACCCGCGAGCCGCTGCGCATCGTCGATGGCCATGTGCGTGTGCCGGCCCGGCCAGGGCTGGGGGTGGAGCTGGATGAGGCGCAATTGGCCAAGGCCCATGAGTGCTACCGTAATATGGGCCTGGGCGCGCGCGATGACAGCGTGGCGATGCAGTTCCTGATTCCTGGCTGGCGCTTTGATAACAAGCGGCCGTGCCTGGTGCGCTGACCCAGGTACAGGCCAGGTGTTGCGAATGGGGCCTCGGGAAACCGGGGCTTTTTTGTTGAGGCTGAATGTGGCGGTGCCTGTGCCGCCCTCTTCGTGGGCAACCTACAGCTTATTGCGAAGGCCTGAAGTGTACGCAGCAGCAGTGGGAGCGGGCTTGCCCGCGCAGGGCTGGCACAGGTCGCACATCCAAATGAAAAACAGAAGCCTCAGATGGACCGTTGTCGCCAGCGGGCACGCCATCGGCAAAATCTGGCGCTGGTGAAAACGGCCTGTCGTGATCGAACAGTTCCGGGGCGTTCTCGTGTAATTTCCCACAGCCCTGCGCGGCTTAAATGAACCCCGACCTATGCGGACACCTGCTCTGTGACGCGCGCCAAATATCAACAACAGCGCGCAAGTAATGTGTCGACTTATTGATTTCAAAGGAGATATTTTCGCCTACGCCTGCCCGTCCTTCCTTGTGTCAGCAAAAAGAGAACAACATCAATGAACACCGTGGGATCTGATGGCAACCTTGCCCAAGGTTTCAAGCCTCGTCATGTAACGATGCTGTCCATCGCCGGCATCATCGGCGCCGGACTTTTCGTCGGCTCTGGCCATGCCATCGCGGCAGCCGGGCCAGCTACCATACTTTCCTATTTCGTGGCCGGGGCCCTGGTGGTGCTGGTCATGCGCATGCTCGGCGAAATGGCCGTTGCACACCCTGACACTGGTTCGTTTTCGACCTATGCCGACCAGGCCATCGGCCGTTGGGCCGGCTACACCATCGGCTGGCTGTACTGGTGGTTCTGGGTACTGGTGATCCCCATCGAAGCGCTGGCCGCCGGCCATGTACTGAACGTCTGGTTCCCGCAGGTAGACAGCTGGATCTTCGCCCTGGCCTCGGTGCTGCTGCTGGCCGGCACCAACCTGTTCAGCGTGGCCAAGTACGGCGAGTTCGAGTTCTGGTTCGCGATCCTCAAGGTCACCGCCATTCTCGGTTTCATCGGCCTGGGCTTCGCTGCCCTGATGGGCTGGTTGCCCAACCGCGAAGTCAGCGGCCTGAGCAGCCTGATGGCCGAGCATGGCGGCTTCGCACCGAAGGGCTGGTCGGCGGTGGTCGGCGCGTTCATCACCGTGATGTTCAGCTTCATCGGTACCGAGGCGGTGACCATCGCCGCCTCCGAGTCCAGCGACCCGTCGCGCAACATCGCCAAGGCCACCCGCTCGGTGATCTGGCGTATCAGCACCTTCTACATCCTGTCGATCTTCGTGATCATTTCGGTGGTGCCGTGGAACGACCCGCAACTGGCAGTGGTGGGCTCGTACCAGCGCGCACTGGAGATCATGAACATCCCCAACGCGGCGTTCATGGTCGACCTGGTGGTGCTGGTGGCCGTGACCAGTTGCATGAACTCATCGATCTACATCGCCTCGCGGATGATGTACTCGCTGGCCAAGCGTGGTGACGCGCCGGCCATGCTCAACAAGACCTCCAAGGTCGGCGTGCCGCGTGCCGCAGTGTTCGGCAGCACCCTGATCGGCGCGGCCATCGCCGTCCTCAACTACTTCGCGCCGAAGGGCGTGTTCGAGTTCCTGCTGGCCAGCTCCGGTGCCATCGCCTTGCTGGTGTACATGGTCATCGCCATCTCCCAGCTGCGCATGCGCCGCCGCCTGGAACGCGAGAACACCGAGCTGAAGTTTCGCATGTGGCTGTTCCCGTACCTGACCTGGGCGGTGATCCTGTTCATTGCAGGAGCACTGGCGGTGATGATGTACACGCCTGAACACCGGGCGGAGGTCAGCTCGACGTTGGGCCTGGCGATCATTATTTCCTTCCTGGGAATCGTGACTTCGCGAGGCCACGCGCAACCCGTAGGGGTGCGTTCGATGGGGTGATTGGGTTCACCTGGTGGTAAGGCAAAGGGCACCAGTGGAGGGTGCCCTTTGTTTTTTCCGGTTTACCGCAACCAGGAAAAAGTCTCACCGCGTGAGGCTGTCTCGAAAATAAATGAGGTGATTTCTCATTCTCGTTCGGCATCTAGGGAAGGCCGGATTACAGGCCAGTCTGCCGATCCCTCTACGGAGCGAGAAAATGAGTTCGACCCCGGTTCCACAGCGCCATCCTTTGAGCCGTGCTTTGCATGGTGTTTTCCTGGGCCTGGTTGTCAGCAGTTGTGCGCTACCTGTGCTGGCGCAATCTGCAATGTCTGAGCCTGACAGCCAGCTACAGCAGTGGAATATTCCTGCCGGCCCGCTGGCGCCAGCGCTTGACCGCTTTGCCCGCCAGGCAGGTGTCAGCCTGTCCTTCGATGCACAGGCCGTGGCCAACCGCAGCACTGCAGGGGTGCAGGGGACGCTGGGCACCTCGGCTGCACTCTCGTCACTCCTACAGGGCACCCAGCTTCAGGCGGAGCAACAAGGACCGGGCGCCTATTTGGTGGTGTCACAACCCGCGCCTGCCGGCCCGCTGGAGCTTGGCGCCAGCGAGGACTACCGCCTGGCACCGGTCATCATCAACGCCAAGGTCAAGGCCAGCGCCGACGATGACAGCAACTCGGTGGTCGCCAAGGAGCTGTGGGTGGGCGGCAAGGTGGCCACCAGCCTCCTCAATACGCCCGCTTCCGTGTCTGTGGTGACCAGCAAGGAAATGCAACAGCGCAGCGTCAGCACCACGGAAGAAGCGCTGCAATATACGCCGGGGGTGGTCAGCGACTACTACGGTTCGGACGACCGCAACGACTACTTTCTGATCCGTGGCTTCCAGGCCACCACCTACCGTGACGGCCTGACCTTGAGCTCGATGCGGGGTGTGCGGGAAGACCCATACGCCTACGAGCGCATCGAGGTATTGCGCGGCGCCAACTCCACCCTGTTTGGCCCGGCAGACCCGGGCGGCTCGGTCAACTTCGTCAGCAAGCAGCCGCGCTTCGAGCAGTTTGGCCAGGGCTACGTGACGTACGGCTCGTTCGACCATGCCGAAACCGGCATCGATGTCGGCGATGCGCTGAACGAGGAAAAGACCTTGGCTGGCCGCTTCACCGCCAAGATGCAGAACAGTGACCGTGAGTACGACCACTCCCAGGACGACAACCGCTTCGTGATGGGCGGGCTGACCTGGGCGCCTACCGACTACACCTCTGCCACGATGATCGTGGACTACCTGAAAACCAACAGTTCGCCGAACAGCGGTGGCTATCCGCTGGACAAGGAATACGACCGTAGCGATTTCTATGGTGAGCCAGGCTACAACTTCCATGACGTGGAGCGCACCAGCCTCAGCGGCAACATCACCCACGACTTCGACAATGGCTTTGTGCTGCGCAGCAACCTGCGCTACAGCGAGTTGAGCGATGACTTCGGCTACGCCTACCTGAGCGACAGCCCGGCGCGGGTCGGCACCGTCATCCCGCGTTACGTGTTCGGCACCGACAGCGATGCCGACCAGCTCAACGGTAACCTGATGCTGCAATACGATGCGCAGTTCGAGCATGTCGACAGCAGCACCCTGGTCGGTGTGGAGTACCTCGATTCGACAACCAGACAAAGCTCGATCTACGGCCTGGCGCCTTCCATCGACATTGCCAACCCGGTATTCACCGGCGTACCGGGCGGCCTCACGCCCTATACCCGGCAGAAGAACGACGCCACTACCAAGGCGGTTTTCCTGCAGCAGAACCTGTCGTTCTACGACCGCGTGATCGCCACTGCCGGCGTGCGCAATGACTCGATGGACCTGTCGAGCAAGGAATACGTCGGCGGTGTCCAGGAAGAGAAGGACAACTTCTCGGAAACCTCCTACCGGGCTGCGTTGACCTACATCGTCAACGACGAGGTTTCCACCTATGTGAGCATGGTGGAATCCGTATCGCCGCCCCAGGTTGGCGTTACACCTCAAACGGGCAAGCAGTACGAAGTGGGCGTGAAGTATTCGCCGATGGGGATGGACGCGTTGTTCTCGGCGGCGGTGTATGACCTCACCCAGGAGAACGTCACCATCGCCGTGGTACTGCCCAGCGGCATCATCGAGCAACAGACGGTGGGCGAGTTGCGCGTGCGCGGCCTGGACCTGGAAGCCAAGGCGCAGATTACCCAGGACTTCAGCGTGATTGGCGCCTATTCGTACATGCAGTCCGAGGTGCTGCGCGGGGCGTTGTACGACGGCTCTTCGCTCAAGGGCAATGAATTCGCCACGGCGCCGAAGCACTCGGGTTCCCTGTGGGGCTACTACAGCATTCCGGGCACCGACGTGAGCGTTGGCCTCGGAGCGCGCTATGTGGGGGCTTATTACATGGATGCGGCCAATACCAAGAAGAGCGATGGCACTACGTTGTTCGACGCTGCGCTGAATTACCAGATCGCCAAGGGGACCGACCTGGCGCTTAACGTCAGCAACCTGTTTGACGAGCAGCATGTGGTGGGCTCAGGGACAGCGAACTACTACAACCCGGGGCGGGAGGTAACGGCGAAGCTGAGTTATAGCTGGTAAGACTGAGGGCGCCGTATCCCGGCCCAACGCCGGGATACCGGGCGTCCGCCAATGAAATTCGGAATATTGCAGCGAGGGTGAGCGAGGGGATGACTTTGCAACATAATGTTGCAACCGTTAATAACTATCATTAACATTCATAGCGCAAGGAGCACATTGTCCCTATAAGAATAAGGTCGAAAAAGAATGCTGAAGATGCTCCTCGTGTACGTCCACCTGATCGCCACCTGTATCGCCCTGGGCAGGGTATTGCTTGCCGATCACAAGCTTTGGGGCTGGCGCAAAGAAGCGCTGGACCAGGCAAAGCATGAGTACCTGGAAGAAACCAGGAAAATTGCCACCCTCGCGTTACTCGCTCTTTGGGGCAGTGGTCTGTTGCTGATACTCCAGGGGTATCTTCTTGAGGGCTCGGCCTACTTGCTCAACCAGAAACTCTGGGCCAAGGTTGCCGTCGTCACGCTGCTGACGCTGAACGGTGGCCTGTTGCATCGCATCGGCTTCCCGTTGTTGCAAAAAGCACCTTTCGTCCTGTTGCCGCGTTCTGACCGCGGCCGCCTGGCACTCCTGGGCGCATTCTCCATGAGTGGTTGGCTGTTTGCCGCTTTCCTGGGGGTAGCTCGAGCGTGGAACCATGTCATGCCCTGCATGCATGTGATGGCGGTGTTCACGGCCTTCGCTTTGCTGGCTTGTATCGTCGCGCTGCTGGTCGCCAGCAGCGCCGGTACGCTGGAGACTAGCGCTTCATAGTGGCGGACCGACTCAGTCGAGTCCGTGTGCGAGACCGGCCCTGCACCGAGCAGGGCCGTGCGGTGTTCAGCGCATCATGCCCAGTTCGGCATCATCCAGCAGCGCCTTGCCCAAGGCGCACAGGTAATGTGCGGCCCAGATCAGCTTCGGTTTGTCTTCCATCAAACCCTCGATTGTCAGGTCCCGCGCATAGCCCATCAGTTCCGAGGCTTGCTCGCGGGCGTTCTGGCAAGGGATGCCGGGCTCGATGCGGAACAGTGGGTGGGTCTGGTTTTCACCTTGGTAGAAGATGGTTTTACCGACAGTGCATTTGTCGTCTTCGGTAGCCATTGTTCAATCTCCCCGGTAAGCGTCAGTGCAGTGCTTGCGGATCCGCTGGCCTGTGTATTGGCGCGAGTGCTGATTCAAGCAGTTTGCGCAGGGCTTCAAGCTCGTGCATCGATGCCATCATCAATAGCGAAACGGGTGATCGTGGCTGCATCAGCATCGCTTGCTGGGCTACGGCTTCTGCACAGAGCGCGTAGTCCGAGTCGAGCATGAGGGTGTCCTCCAGCGAGTGGAGGTGGTGGGGCGGATCGGGGACGATCTTCAGCATTATTTGGTCCTCAGTGGAGCGACCAGCGCTTGCTGTCAAACAAGTGGTGGCAGCCGTGTATGGGTTGACAGACCGGTGAAGACCAAACCGGCGCACACGAGGTGCCCCACACACAGCTGCCATAGGCAAAACCGTGTGTTTGGTCGTTATCAGCCTGTCAAAGCTGGTCGTTGATGTGCAACGACCCACCGAGCCTAAAACCCTGAAATAACGACCGCAACGGAAAACAGGCGCTGGGAGTATCTTTGGGAAACGGCTTACAAGGAAGGGGATAAATCCGAATTTTCGGCGGGCACATCTGAAACCCAGGCACAAAAAAAGACGCCCGAGGGCGTCTTTCTTCTGGAATTTGGTGGAGCCGGGGGGATTTGAACCCCCGTCCGCCAGTACTCCGCTGTCGGTACTACATGCTTAGCCGTGTCTACTGAGTTAATCCGCAGCCGCCCGACGGGCAGGGTGCTTTGGACGAGTTGGGTAAGTTTTAGTCGCTTTGCCCCCAACGTGCTACACGACGATCCTGTTCTGTATGACAATCATTTCGGGTTTACAGGCATCCCCTAATGATTGCTGGAGCCGAAGCTACCAGGAGAGCGGGCTCAGCTGCTTACGCAGCGAGAGCGTAACCCTCGTAGTTTTCGTCATTGGCAACTATAGAAAGTTGCAACAGTGGATTTACGAGTTCTGTTACCAACTCGGCATGCACCTAGAGTTTCGCTACCGGCGTCGAATCCTAATCGGCCCCACACTAGCTCTAAGCTAACGCACCTTACGGTACGTGAGGCGGAGTATACGCCATTGTGCGGGCGACGTCGACAGCAGGGCCCGTCGCCCGCGCCTGGGGTCACGAGCCGCTGTTGCTGTCGCTGCCTTTTTCGGTCTTGTCCAGGCGCTCCAGCACCTTGCTGGTGATGGCGATGCATTCCTTGGTTTCGCCTGCGGCCTGGGCGGCCTTGGCCTTGTCGACGTGCTCGGTGATGGCCTTGTCCAGGCCTTCGGAGGTGGCGCCGAGGGTGGCCATGTTGTCGTCGATCTTCTGCAGGTTGGTGGCGCAGAGGTCTTCGGCGGCGAACACCGGTGAAGCCAGCAGGGTGGCGGCCGCGAACAGGGCCGAAAGCGCGGTACCTTTCATGGGAGTCTCCTCTGGGGCCTCTGGAAGGTGGGCCTGTAAGGTGGACTGCGGGGGATTGGCGGGGGTTCAATCGGATGACGGTGGAGGATCTGGCGCCAGGCGCGGGTCTACGCCGTCCTGTAGGAGCGGCCTTGCGTCGCGAAAGGGCCGCGCAGCGGCCCCGGGATTTCAGCTCCGCCGCACCAAGCCTGGGGCCGCTTTGCGGCCCTTTCGCGACGCAAGGCCGCTCCTACAGGGGATCGTGTCAGCCGTCAGATACTGCGGGGGCGGGTGACGCGGTCTACCAGGTAGACCAGGCCGTGGTAGTCGATGCCGCTATGGCTGGACAGCCCGATCTCGCAGGTGCGGCTGGTGGAGATGCCTTCGCTGCAATACTGCACCGCGTCCTTGAGGCTGCGCAGCGAGTGGGCGTTTAGCTCGGGGGTGGTGAAGCCTTTGTCGCCGGCAAAGCCGCAGCAATGAATGCCTTCGGGGATCACCACCTGCTTGCTGCAACGTCGCGCCAGGTCGATCAACGCCTGGCTTTCCCCCAGGTGCTGGGTACTGCAGGTCACGTGCACGGCCACGGGCTCGTCCTGAGGGGTAAACTCCAGGCGGTCGAGCAGGTGGGTGCGGATGAAACGCACCGGGTCGTACAGGTCCAGCCGGCTTTCACCCAGGTCCTGGACCAGGCGCAGGGTGCACGGGCTGGTATCGCAGTAGATTGGGTCGAGGCCTCCGCGGCTGGCGTGCAACAGGGCATTGATCAGCTCCTGGCGCTTGTGTTCGGCCTGCTCGGGGTAGCCCTTGGAGGCGAACGGCTGGCCGCAGCACAGACTGTCGGCGTTGTCGGGAAACACCACCTGGTAGCCGGCCTTTTCCAGCAGCGCGCGGGTCTTGTCCAGCAGCGAACTTTGCTCGCGGTCGGCATAGGCCGGGCCCATCACCCGTGAAACGCACGCCGCCAGGTACACCACGCGCGGGCGGGCGTCGTGACTGGCCGGGCCGACGGGCAGCGGGCGCAGAGGTTGCGGCATGGCCGGGGTCCACTGTGGCAGGCGGCCCTTGCTGGCCTTGCTCAACGTGGCGCTCAGGCGGCCCAGGCGCGGGGCCCCCAGCAGTTTGCGCGCGGTGTTGGCAGCGCTCAGGGTCAGGCGTGCGCCGCCAAGGGCGGTGTGGAAGTTGTCGGCCAGCCAGTCGGCGGTCTTGGTGTGGTCAGCGGCCTGGCTGCGCAGTTTCTTCACCAGTTCGCCGGTGTTGATGCCCACCGGGCAGCGCTGGGCGCACAGGCCGGTGGCGGCGCAGGTGTCGATGCCCTGGTACTGGTAGGCCTGGCGCAGCTCCCGGGTGTCGATGCCGGCGCGTTGCTTGGCCTGGATGTCACGCCACATGACGATGCGTTGGCGCGGGCTGAGCGTCAGGCCCTTGGAGGGGCACACCGGCTCGCAGAAACCGCACTCGATGCACTTGTCGACGATCTCGTCGGCGGCGGGCAGCGGCTTGAGGTTCTTCAGGTGGATGTCCGGGTCTTCGCTCAGCACCACGTCGGGGTTGAGGATGCCGTTGGGGTCGAGCAGGCGCTTGAGTTTCCACATCAGCTGGTAGGCGTCGCTGCCCCATTCCAGCTCGACGAACGGCGCCATGTTGCGCCCGGTGCCATGCTCGGCCTTGAGCGAACCACCGAACTCCACCGCCACCAGCTGTGCCACGTCGTCCATGAACGCCTGGTAACGGGCGACTTCCTCGGCGCTGTTGAAGCCTTGGGTGAAAACGAAGTGCAGGTTGCCTTCCAGCGCGTGGCCGAAAATGATCGCTTCGTCATAGCGGTGCTTGTCGAACAGCTGGATCAGGCGGTTGACGCCTTCGGCCAGTTGCTCGACCGGGAAGGTGACGTCTTCGATGATCACCGTGGTGCCGGTCTGGCGCACGGCGCCGACAGCGGGGAAGGTGTCCTTGCGGATTTTCCACAACTGGTTGTACACGGCCGGGTCTTCGCTGAAGTCGACCTGCTGTTCCAGCGGGAAATCGGCGATCGCGGCCATTACCTGTTGCAGCTGTTCGTGCAGCAGGCTCTGGCTGGCGGCGCGGGATTCGATCAGCAGGGCGCAGGCGTTGCCCGACAGGCCTTTTACCCACAGCGGCATGCCGGGCATGTTCTGCACCGAGCGCAGGCTGCGGCGGTCGAGCAGCTCTACCGCCGAAACCGGTTGCTGCTTGAGCACGGTCACCGCGCGGCAGCAGCTTTCGACGCTGGGGAACACCAGCAGGGCGCTGGCCTTGTGCGGGTGGTCGGGCACGGTGTTGTAGGTGACTGCACTGATGAAACCGAGGGTGCCTTCGGAGCCGACCAGCAGGTGCTGCAGGATGTCCAGCGGCTGGTCGTAGTCGACCAGCGCATTCAGCGACAGGCCGGTGGTGTTTTTCAGCCGGTACTTGTGCCGGATGCGCTCGGCCAATGCGGTGTTGGCACGGGTTTCGCGGCCCAGGCGGGCCAGCGCTTCCAGCAGCTCGGCGTGGCTGGCTTCGAAGGCGGCGACACTGGCCGGGTCTTCGCTGTCCAGGCGCGTGCCGTCTGCCAGCACCAGGCGCAGGCCGGCCAGGGTGTGGTAGCTGTTCTGCGCGGTGCCGCAGCACATGCCACTGGCATTGTTGGCGACGATGCCGCCGATCTTGCAGGCGTTGATCGAGGCCGGGTCGGGGCCGATCTTGCGCCCGAACGGGGCCAGCCAGGCGTTGGCCTGGGCGCCGATGACCCCTGGCTGCAGGCGGATCTGCTCGCCCTGGCCGCGGATTTCGCGGCCGTTCCAGTTGTCACCGAGCACGATCAGCACCGAGTCGCTGATGGCTTGGCCGGACAGGCTGGTGCCGGCGGCGCGGAAGGTGACCGGTACCCGCTCGCGCTGGGCCAGTTTGATCAGGCCGACCACTTCGTCCTCGGTCTCGACGCGTACCACCAGCTTGGGGATCAGCCGGTAGAAGCTGGCGTCAGTGCCGAAGGCCAGAGTGGCGGTGGGGTCGTCGAAACGGCGTTCGGCGGGGATCAGGCGCTCGGCATCACGCAGGAACGCGGCAGGCAGGCTCATGCAGTCTCCTCGCGGGGCTGTGGCGTCTGTGCGCCACATGCCCCGGGTCAATCAGGCGGTCGTTCTTGCAGGCGTCAGGCGCCCAGTTCGCGTACCAGCGAGTCGCGGGTGATTTCGCTGATCGACTTGGCACCGGTCAGCACCATGGCCACGCGCATTTCCTTCTCGAACAGCTCCAGCAGGTTCTTCACCCCGGCCTGGCCGTGTACGGCCAAGGCGTAGAGGAAGGCGCGGCCGATCAGCACGGTGTCGGCACCCAGGGCGATCATGCGCACCACGTCGAGGCCGCTGCGGATGCCGGAGTCGGCGAGAATCTTCAGCTCACCTTTGACGGCGTCGGCTATCGCCGGCAGGGCACGGGCGCTGGACAGCACGCCGTCGAGCTGACGGCCGCCATGGTTGGACACGACAATACCGTCGGCACCGAACCTGACCGCATCGCGGGCATCATCGGCATCGAGGATGCCCTTGATGATCATCGGGCCGTCCCAGAAGTCGCGGATCCATTCCAGGTCTTTCCACGAAATCGACGGGTCGAAGTTGTTGGCCAGCCAGCCGATGTAGTCGGCCAGGCCGGTAGGGTTGCCACGGTAGGCGGAAATATTGCCCAGGTCGTGCGGGCGGCCCATCACGCCGACATCCCACGCCCACTCGGGGTGGATCATGGCCTGCAGCACGCGGCGCAGTGGGCCGTGCTTGCCGCTCATGCCGGAATGCGCGTCGCGGTAGCGGGCGCCGGGGGTGGGCATGTCGACGGTGAACACCAGGGTCTTGACCCCGGCAGCCTTGGCCCGCTCCAGGGCGTTGCGCATGAAGCCGCGGTCCTTGAGCACGTACAGCTGGAACCACATCGGCCGGTCGATGGCCGGCGCTACTTCTTCGATCGGGCACACCGACACCGTGGACATGGTGAACGGAATGCCATGCGCCGCCGCCGCGCGCGCCGCCTGCACTTCGCCACGGCGGGCGTACATGCCGGTGAGGCCGACCGGGGCCAGGGCCACCGGCATGCTCAGGGTTTCGTCGAACAGGCGGGTCTCGAGGCTGAGCTCGGACATGTTCTTCAGCACGCGCTGGCGCAGGGCGATGCCGGCCAGGTCGGAGACATTGTGGCGCAGGGTGTGCTCGGCGTAGGCACCGCCGTCGGCATAGTGGAACAGGAAAGGAGGCAGCTTGCGTTGGGCCGCGGCGCGATAGTCGGTAGAGGCGGAAATGATCATGGATTCTCGCAGCGTTGCTTGTGGGGATTGCCGGGCGCACCAGGGCGCCCGGCCCCTTTCACTTTAGTGATGGACCAGCATGCCGGTCAGCCAGTAGGCCTGGATCAGGGTGATCAGGCCGACGATGGTGGCGAAGAACAGGCTGTGCTTGACGGTGAAGCGGAACAGGTCGGATTCCTTGCCGACCAGGCCGGTGGCGGCGCAGGCCACGGCGATCGATTGCGGCGAGATCATCTTGCCGGTTACCCCGCCGCTGGTGTTGGCTGCAACCAGCAAGGTGTCGTTGACCCCGATCTGGTGCGCGGTGGTGGCCTGCAGCGAGCTGAACAAGGCGTTGGACGAGGTGTCCGAGCCGGTCAGGAACACCCCCAGCCAGCCGAGGAACGGCGAGAAGAACGGGAACGCCGCGCCGGTACCGGCCAGCACCAGGGCCATGGTCGAGGACATGCCCGAGTAGTTGGTGACGAAGGCGAACGCCAGCACCATGCCGATCGACAGGATCGGCCAGCGCAGTTCCCAGAAGGTTTCCTTGAAAGTGGTCAGACCAGTTTGGAAGTTGATCTTCAGCACCGCCATGGAAATCAGCGCCGAGAGGAAGATCGCGGTGCCGGTGGCAGAGATCGGGTCAAGCTTGAACACCGCAGGCATGGCGGTTGGCGCAGCCACGATCGGTGCGGCCTTGATCACCAGCTGGTCGAGGTGCGGGATGGCGAAGTTGAACACGAAGTTGTACATCGAGCCGCCTGCCGCGAAGGCCGCCTTGAACGGCTTCAGGGTCCAGATGGTGACCAGTACGGTGAGGATCAGGAACGGCGACCAGGCCTTGAAGATCTGGCCAAGGCTGTAGGGGCTTGGCTGGCTGCCACTTGGCTGCACCACGGCGGCGCCCACGCTGCCTTTGGCTTCGGCGAACGAGCGCTTGGGCTGCCAGACTTTCAGGAACAGGGTCAGGGCGATCAGGCTGGCCAGGGCCGAGGTGATGTCCGGCAGCTCCGGGCCGATGAAGTTCGAGGTGAAGTACTGGGTAACGGCGAAGCTCAGGCCGGCAACCAGGGCGGCAGGCCAGGTTTCCTTCACGCCGCGCAGGCCGTCCATCATGAATACCAGCCAGAACGGCACGAACAGCGACAGCAGCGGCAACTGGCGACCGGTCATGGCGCCGATGTGGAAGGCGTCGATGCCAGTGACCTGGCCGGCCACGATGATCGGGATGCCCAGCGCGCCGAAGGCCACTGGCGCGGTGTTGGCGATCAGGCACAGGCCGGCGGCATACAGCGGGTTGAAGCCCAGGCCCACCAGCAGCGCGGCAGTGATTGCCACCGGTGCGCCAAAGCCCGCCGCACCTTCCAGGAAGGCACCGAAGCAGAAGCCGATCAGCAGCACTTGCAGGCGCTGGTCGTCGGTAATCGACAGCACCGAGCTGCGGATCACTTCGAACTGGCCGCTCTTGACCGTGAGTTTGTACAGGAACACCGCGGCAACGATGATCCAGGCGATTGGCCAGAGGCCATAGAGGAAGCCGTACCCTGCGGCGGCGAACGCCATGTCGACAGGCATCTGGAAGGCAAAGATTGCCACCAGGATCGACAACGCCAGGGTGATGCTGCCGGCCACGTGGCCTTTGAGGCGGAACACGGCCAGGGCAAGGAAGAAGAACACGATGGGGATGACCGCCGCCAGTGCGGACAGGCCGAGACTACCAAGCGGGCTATAGAATTGTTGCCAGGTTTGCATATGGGGTGGCCCCTAATTGTTGTTGGTCAGGCACTGGCATTGGATAATTGGTAAGACCAATTTACAATGACTGGTCGCTAGGTTAAAAGCGCTGTCGTGGGTGTGTCAATTTGTCCCGTGCAAAACTTTGGTCGTGTGCCGATGAGTGGGCGCCTGATGGGCAGGGAAAAACGTCACCTGATGGTGTTTGCACAGCCCTGGATCGGCGAGAATAGGCACCCCCGGAAATCTGCCGGGGGTTTGTGGAGAGCATGTGATGGTTTTTGATCAGGTCCGCCAACGGCGCCTGTCCGATGACATCGTCGATCGGTTGGAAGGGATGATTCTGGAAGGCACGCTGACCTCCGGGCAGCGGCTGCCGGCCGAGCGCGTCCTGGCCGAACAGTTCGGCGTGTCCCGCCCGTCACTGCGTGAGGCGATCCAGAAGCTGGTGGCCAAGGGACTATTGGTCAGCCGTCAGGGCGGGGGCAATTTCGTTGCCGAGTCGCTGGGCTCGACCTTCAGCGACCCATTGTTGCAGTTGCTCGAACACAGCGCCGAGGCGCAACGTGACCTGCTTGAGTTTCGCCATACCCTGGAAGCTTCCTGCGCCTATTACGCCGCCCAGCGTGCCACCGAGCCAGACCGGGCGCGGCTGAAGGCGGCCTTCGATGCATTGCAGGACTGTTATGCCCGGGCCGATGAGGTGACCCGCGTGGAAGAGGGCGCAGCCGATGCGCGCTTTCACCTGGCGATTGCCGAGGCCAGCCATAACGCCGTGCTGCTGCATACCATCCGGGGTTTGTTCGACCTGCTCAAGCGTAACGTGGTGACCAACATCGGTGGCATGTACCAGCAGCGTGCCGAGACCCGCGACATGCTGATCAGCCAGCATCGGGAGCTGTACCTGGCCATTGTCGAGGGCAGGGCGGACGACGCGCGGGAGGTGTCCAGCCGGCACATTCTGTATGTGCAGGAGGTGCTGGAAGAAGCGCAGGAGGAAGCGCAACGGGTTGCGCGGGCGGAGCGGCGGAGCGGGCGCTGATGCAGTTTCTTCAGGCTTGGTGTAGGAGCGGCCTTGCGTCGCGATGGGCTGCAAAGCAGCCCCAGCTATTTCGGCCGATGACCGATGCCTTGGGGCTGCTTCGCACCCCATCGCGACGCAAGGCCGCTCCTACACTGACCGTGTCGCCGGGTGGAGAGGTCAGTCTCCCTTGCCCTTGTTGCGCACGGCCCGCTGCAGCTCGCGGTTGGAATCGCGCTCGCGCATGGTGTCGCGCTTGTCGAATTCCTTCTTGCCCTTGCCCAGTGCGATTTCGCACTTGATCAGGTGCTTGCTCCAGTACAGCGCCAAGGCCACGCAGGTGTAGCCTTTTTGCGCCACGGCCGCTTCCAGGCGTTCGAGCTCACGCTTGTTCAGCAGCAGCTTGCGCGTACGGATGGGGTCGGCGATGACGTGGGTGCTGGCCGTGGTCAGCGGGGTGATGTGGCTGCCGAACAGCCAGGCTTCACCATCCTTCAGCAGTACGTAGCTGTCAGTCAGGTGGGCCTTGCCGGCTCGCAGGCTTTTTACTTCCCAGCCGGACAGGACCAGCCCGGCCTCGAACTTGTGTTCGATGAAGTAATCGTGTCGCGCCTTCTTGTTTTGCGCGATGGTCCCGGTCGGATGTTTTTTTTGCTTAGCCATAGGGGCGGCATTATAGGCAAGTCGGAGCGTCGTCCGCTATGGGATTTCGGTGTGCTTGAGCCACCGGAATGAATACCGGACAATACGGACGCTGTCATAGCTACACAAACTGTTTTCGGCACGCTGCGAAGCACCGCCACCCAGCCCTGGAAGTGACGCCTGGATGACTACCCATATTCAACGCTCCGCCCTGCTGCCATACCCCGCCAAGGCGCTCTACGACCTGGTCAACGATGTCGCCAGCTACCCGGAATTCTTGCCTTGGTGCTCTGACTCCACGGTGCTCGAAGCCAGCGACACGCAAATGCGCGCCAAGCTTGAAGTGGCCAAGGGTGGCATGAGCCAGCAGTTCGTTACGCGTAACGTGCTGGTGCCGGGGCAGTCCATCGAGATGAATCTCGAGGAAGGGCCATTCACCCAGCTGCATGGCCTGTGGGTGTTCAAGCCGCTGGGGGAAAAGGCCTGCAAGATCAGCCTCGACCTGTCCTTTGATTACGCCGGGCCGATCGTGCGCGCCACGCTGGGCCCGCTGTTCAACCAGGCGGCCAACACACTGGTCGATGCGTTCTGCCAGCGTGCCAAGCAACTGAACAGCTGACTGCAAAAGCGGCAATAAAAAAGCCCGGAACTGGTCCGGGCTTTTTTGTACCTGCTCGCCGCCTACTGAGGCGAGGTTTCCAGCGGTGCGGGGGTTGGCACCGGGGTGGTCTCGATGGTGTCGATCTCGCGCTGGATGGACTCTTCCACCGAACCTGGCTTGGCCGGTTTCTCTTCTGGCTGCGCGTTAGGCTGCCCTGGTTGAGTGGCCGGGCTGACCGTGGTGTCGCCGCTGCCACCGAGGATTTCCTGGTCGCGGCTGACGCCTGGCATGAAGTCGCCGGACAGGCTCACCAGCTGGTCGCTTTCGTTGAAGAACACGCTCATGCGTTCCTGCTGACGTTTGCCGCCGCCTGGCTGGATGCTGTACAGGTAATCCCAGCGATTGGTGTGGAAGGTGTCCTGGATCAGCGGGTTACCCATGATAAACCTTACTTGCCGACGGGTCATTCCGGGGCGCAATTGGTCTATCATGTCTTGCGTAACGACATTGCCCTGCTGGATGTCGATTTTGTAAACCCCGGGAAACGAGCAACCGGCGAGTGCGAGCAGTCCCACTAGGGTGAGGCTGGTTAGCAAGAGCTTGGTGTTTTGCATCGGTGGGCGACTTCCACTATCTTGGCTGGACAACGTAAACCCCGATCATACCCGTATTAAGAGAAGCTGCGAAGCAGCATCGGCGAGAAAGCTGACCATGGTTGAAAATAGCGAATTGCGCAAAGCCGGTCTCAAGGTGACCCTGCCTCGAGTCAAGATCCTACAGATGCTCGACTCGACCGAGCAGCGTCACATGAGCGCCGAGGATGTCTACAAGGCGCTGATGGAGGCTGGCGAAGACGTGGGCCTGGCCACCGTCTATCGCGTACTGACCCAGTTCGAAGCGGCGGGTCTGGTGGTTCGCCACAACTTCGACGGCGGTCACGCAGTATTTGAACTGGCTGACGGTGGCCACCACGACCATATGGTCAACGTGGATACCAGCGAAGTCATCGAGTTCATGGATGCCGAGATCGAGAAGCGTCAGCGCGAAATCGTGGCCGAGCATGGCTATGAGCTGGTGGACCACAACCTGGTCCTTTACGTGCGTAAGAAGAAGTAACGATTTAATCGTTATGGATAGCAAAGGCGACCTTCGGGTCGCCTTTGTGCTTTCTGCGTTCTTGAAGTGTTGCGGGCTTCTGTAGGAGCGGCCTTGTGTCGCGAAGGGCTGCAGAGCAGCCCCGGCAATCGATGCATCGATACCGAAATCCTGGGGCCGCGTTGCGGCTCTATCGCGACGCAAGGCCGCTCCTACACGAAGCGCGCTATCAGGCCTTGCCGCTTACCACCATCTTGCGCGCATGCGCCAGCGATTCCTTGGTCAGGTCGATGCCACCGAGCATCCGTGCCACTTCCTCGACTCGCTCGCGCTTGCCCAGGCTGGTCACGGCAGTGTGGGTAGTGTCGCTGTTACGCACCTTGTGCACGAACAGGTGATGATGCCCTTGTGCGGCAACCTGCGGCAGGTGAGTCACGGTCAGCACCTGGCCGCGTTCGCCCAGGCGGCGCAACAGCTGGCCGACGATTTCCGCAGTCGGCCCACCGATCCCGACGTCGACTTCGTCGAACACCAGCGTGGGAATGCGCGAGGTCTGCGCGGTGATGACCTGGATCGCCAGGCTGATGCGCGACAGCTCACCACCTGACGCGACCTTGGCCAGGCCCTTCAGCGGCTGCCCGGGGTTGGCGCTGACCAGCAGTTCGATCTGCTCCAGGCCATGCGGTGACAGGTCGCTGCCCTCGTTTGGCGTCAGGGCGATGCAGAAGCGCCCGCCGGGCATGCCCAGGCGCTGGATCTCCTGCTCTACAGCTACCGCCAGCTGCTGCGCGGCCTGCTGGCGCAGGGCGCTGAGCTCGCGGGCCTTTTCTTTATAGTGCTGGGCGAAGGCAGCCAGCTCCTCACCCAGCCGCTCGATCGATTCGTCACTGGCGTTCAGGCTTTCCAGCTCTTCCATCAGCTGCTGCTGCAGGTGGGGCAGTTCGGTGGGGTGCACGCGGTGCTTGCGCGCCAGCGTATAGATGGTGTCGAGGCGTTCTTCCAGGGCCTGCAGGCGCATGGGGTCGGCGTCGAAGTTGTCGAGGAAGCGGTTGAGCTCGCCGACGGCTTCCTCGACCTGGATCTGTGCGCTGGCGATCAGGTTGGCCGCCTCGCTCAGTGCCTTGGGCGCGTGGGTGGCGGCACCCAGCCGGTTGAGGCTGGCGGTGAGGGCGCTGAGCACGTTGCCCGAATCGCTTTCGCTGCATTGGTCGATGACCTGGCGGCAGATGCCGAACAGTGCTTCGGCGCTGGTCAGTTGCTTGTGTTCCTGCTCCAGTTGCTCCAGTTCGTGCTCGCCCAGGCCGAGGTTGTCCAGCTCTTCCCGCTGGTAGCTGAGCAACTGGTGGCGGGCGCGTTGCTCATCGCCGGAATTGGACAGGCGCTCCAGCTCCAGGCGGGTCTGGTTCCAGCGCTTGGCGGCCAGCTGCACCTGGCGGGCCAGGTCGACGGCGCCGGCGTACTCGTCGAGCAGGCGACGGTGGGTGTCGGTCTTCAGCAGCGACTGGTGCTCATGCTGGCTGTGGATGTCGATCAGCAGCTCGCCCAGCGCCTTGAGGTCGCCGAGCGGGCAGGGCGTGCCGTTGATGTAGCCGCGGCTGCGGCCTTCGGCGGTGATCACCCGGCGCAGGATGCACAGGCCGTCGTTGTCCAGGTCGCGCTCGACCAGCCAGGCATGGGCCTCGGGGATGTCCACCAGGTCGAAGGTGGCGAGGATGTCTGCCTTGTCCGTGCCGGGGCGCACCACGCCGCTGTCGGCCCGGTCGCCCAGGGCCAGGCCGAGGGCATCGAGCATGATCGATTTGCCGGCGCCGGTTTCGCCGGTGATGACGGACATGCCGCGGGCGATTTCGAGGTCGAGGTGTTCGACGATGGCGTAGTTGTGAATGGACAGGTGCACCAGCATGAGGGCAGCTCCCGAAAGTCAGATCTGGTTATTTATACAGTACTTTTTTCAGGCCTGCCAATGCCCTTTGCCGGATTGTGTTGCCGGGCGGAAAACCACCTTGCCCCCTTGAAGCTGGTTTTTCCGGCCCCATATAGCCGTCATCCAAGGCGAGCGTGGCTCGCAGTCCACAAATTTGCGCAGGAGAGACCCCATGGCTGATGAGCAGCTGAACGAGAAAGACCTTAACGTGGAAGAAGCCGGTGCAGGCAATGCTGCTGACGCCCGTGTTCTGGAACTCGAGGAACAGCTGGCCGCAGCCAAGGATCAGGCGCTGCGCGCCGTTGCCGACGTGCAGAATGCGCGTCGCCGTGCCGAGCAGGATGTCGAGAAGGCCCACAAGTTCGCCCTGGAGAAGTTCTCCGGCGACCTGCTGCCGGTGATCGACAGCCTGGAACTGGCCCTGGCCCACTCCAGTGCCGATGACGAGAACGTCAAGCAGATCCGCGAAGGTGTGGAGCTGACCCTGAAGATGTTCCAGGACACCCTCAAGCGCTACAACCTCGAAGCCATCGACCCGCACGGCCAGCCGTTCAACCCTGAGCATCACCAGGCCATGGCCATGCAGGAAAACGCCGAGGTCGAGCCGAACAGCGTGCTCAACGTGTTCCAGAAGGGTTACCTGCTCAATGGCCGTCTGCTGCGCCCCGCCATGGTGGTGGTCAGCAAGGCGCCGAGCGCGCCGCAACCCTCTATCGATGAAAAGGCTTGAAATCCTTCCGGGCATCCCCATCTAGGTGTCAAGCCTTCAAGTATTACCGCAGTTGGCCAAAGTAGTCGCTGCTACCAAATTCAAGTTTCGGGAGAGTTAACATGGGCAAAATCATCGGTATCGACCTGGGGACCACCAACTCGTGCGTCTCCGTTCTGGAAAACGGTAACGTCAAGGTCATCGAAAACGCCGAAGGCGCGCGTACCACCCCTTCGATCGTGGCCTACGCCAACGACGGCGAAATCCTGGTAGGTCAGTCGGCCAAGCGCCAGGCTGTGACCAACCCGCACAACACCCTGTTCGCAGTGAAGCGCCTGATCGGCCGCCGCTTCGAAGAAGACGTCGTGCAGAAAGATATCAAGCTGGTGCCGTACAAGATCGTCAAGGCTAGCAACGGCGACGCCTGGGTACAGGCCAGTGGCAAGGACATGGCACCGCCGCAGATCAGCGCCGAAGTGCTGAAGAAGATGAAGAAAACCGCCGAAGACTACCTCGGCGAGCCCGTCACCGAAGCGGTCATCACCGTTCCGGCCTACTTCAACGACAGCCAGCGCCAGGCCACCAAGGACGCCGGTCGCATCGCCGGCCTGGACGTGAAGCGCATCATCAACGAACCGACCGCCGCTGCGCTGGCCTATGGCATGGACAAGGCCAAGGGCGACCACACCGTCATCGTCTATGACCTGGGTGGTGGTACCTTCGACGTATCGGTCATCGAAATCGCCGAAGTCGACGGTGAGCACCAGTTCGAAGTACTGGCCACCAACGGTGACACCTTCCTCGGTGGTGAAGACTTCGACATGCGCCTGATCGACTACCTCGTCGACGAGTTCAAGAAAGAGTCCGGCATGGACCTGAAGAACGATCCGCTGGCTCTGCAGCGCCTGAAGGAAGCTGCCGAGAAGGCCAAGATCGAGCTGTCGTCCTCGCAGTCGACCGACGTCAACCTGCCGTACATCACTGCTGATGCTACCGGTCCGAAGCACCTGAACGTGAAGATCTCCCGCGCCAAGCTGGAATCGCTGGTCGAAGACCTGGTTCAGCGCACCATCGAGCCGTGCCGCATCGCCCTGAAAGACGCTGGTATCGACGTCGCCAAGATCGACGACGTGATCCTGGTCGGCGGCCAGACCCGTATGCCGATGGTGCAGAAGGCCGTTGCCGACTTCTTCGGCAAGGAAGCTCGCAAGGACGTCAACCCGGACGAAGCCGTGGCCATGGGTGCTGCCATCCAGGGCGCCGTACTGGCCGGTGACGTCAAGGACGTACTGCTGCTGGACGTCAGCCCGCTGACCCTGGGTATCGAAACCATGGGTGGGGTGATGACTTCGCTGATCGAGAAGAACACCACCATTCCGACCAAGAAGTCGCAGGTGTTCTCGACTGCCGACGACAACCAGGCTGCCGTGACCATTCACGTGCTGCAAGGTGAGCGCAAGCAGGCTGCGCAGAACAAGTCGCTGGGCAAGTTCGACCTGGCTGACATCCCGCCGGCTCCGCGTGGCGTACCACAGATCGAAGTGACCTTCGACATCGACGCCAACGGCATCCTGCACGTCAGCGCGAAAGACAAGGCCACCGGCAAGTCGCAGTCGATCGTGATCAAGGCCAACTCCGGCCTGTCGGACGAAGAAATCGAGCGCATGGTGCGTGACGCCGAGGCCAACGCCGAGGAAGACCGCAAGTTCGAAGAGCTGGCCGCTGCCCGTAACCAGGGTGACGCGCTGGTTCACTCGACCCGCAAGATGGTCGCTGACGCTGGTGACAAGGTTACCGCCGAAGAAAAAACCGCCATCGAGGCTGCCGTGGTTGCCCTGGAAGCCGCTGTCAAAGGCGACGACAAGGCTGCCATCGACGCCAAGGTCGAAGAGCTGTCCAAGGTTTCGGCACCGGTTGCCCAGAAGATGTACGCCGAGCAGTCGGCCGAACAGCCTCAGGGTGGCGCGCAGCACGCCGAGCCGGAAGCCAAGCACGATGACGTGGTTGACGCCGAGTTCGAAGAAGTGAAAGACAACAACAAGCAGTAATCCCTGCATGTTGTCGGCCAGTTCACCGTCGTTTGCCGGTGAGCTGGTAGGATGTCGCCGCGCGGGGGCTTGCTCCCGCGTTGGCGTATCTGGAATTCGAGAATCTTTACAGCATCTGTCAGCGGCCCCCGTGGGCAAACGGCAGGTGCTGATGGCGTGGCGCAGATGCCAGACGCCCAACAAGGTGCAAATGACCTATGTCCAAGCGTGATTATTATGAGGTCCTGGGTGTCGAGCGCGGCGCCAGCGAAGCTGACCTCAAGAAGGCTTATCGCCGTCTGGCGATGAAGTACCACCCTGACCGCAACCCCGGCGACAAAGAGTCGGAAGACAAGTTCAAGGAGGCCAACGAGGCCTACGAAGTACTGTCTGACGCGAGCAAGCGCGCGGCGTTCGACCAGTATGGTCATGCTGGCGTGGACCCGAGCATGGGTGGCGGTGGTGCCGGTTTCGGCGGTGCCAATTTCTCCGACATCTTTGGCGATGTGTTCAGCGACTTCTTCGGCGGTGGCCGCGGTGGTGGACGTGGCGGTGCCCAGCGTGGCAGTGACCTGCGCTACACCCTGGAACTGAACCTGGAAGAAGCGGTGCGTGGCACCACGGTCAGTATCCGTGTGCCCACCCTGGTCAACTGCCAGCCTTGCGATGGCTCCGGTGCCAAGAAGGGCTCCACGCCGTCGACCTGCCCGACCTGTGGCGGTATCGGCCAGGTACGCATGCAGCAGGGCTTCTTCTCGGTGCAGCAGACCTGCCCGCGCTGCCATGGCCAAGGCAAGATCATCACCGACCCGTGCACCTCGTGCCACGGCGAAGGGCGTGTCGAGGAATACAAGACACTGTCGGTCAAGGTGCCGGCCGGTGTCGATACCGGCGACCGTATCCGCCTGTCGGGCGAGGGCGAAGCGGGTACCCATGGTGGCCCGACCGGCGACCTGTACGTGGTGATCAACGTGCGTGAGCACGAGATCTTCCAGCGTGATGGCAAGCACCTGTACTGCGAAGTGCCGATCAGCTTCACTGATGCCGCCCTGGGTGGCGAGCTGGAAGTGCCCACCCTCGATGGCCGGGTGAAGCTGAAGATCCCCGAAGGCACCCAGACCGGCAAACAGTTCCGCCTGCGCGGCAAGGGCGTTGCCCCGGTGCGCGGTGGTGGTGCCGGTGACCTGCTGTGCCGGGTGGCGGTGGAAACCCCGGTCAACCTCAGCCGCCGCCAGCGCGAGCTGCTGGAAGAGCTGCGTGATTCACTGGAAGGCGACAGCTCCCACTCGCCCAAGGCCAGTGGCTGGTTCGATGGCGTGAAGCGCTTCTTCGGCGACCTCTGACAAGGAAATGGCTATGCGACGTATTGCAGTGATGGGCGCGGCAGGGCGAATGGGCAAGACCCTCGTCGAGGCCGTGCAGCAACAGGCGCCACAGGCTGGCCTGACCGCGGCGATCGATCGCCCGGACAGTACGCTGGTGGGGGCTGATGCCGGTGAGCTGGCGGCCCTGGGTCGTATCGGCGTGCCAATTTCCGACGACCTGGCCAAGGTGGTCGACGAGTTCGACGTGCTGATCGACTTCACCCACCCCTCGGTCACCCTGAAAAACCTGGCGTTCTGCCGCAAGGCGGGCAAGGCCATGGTCATCGGTACCACGGGCTTCACGCCGGAAGAGAAGCAGCAACTGGTCGACGCCGGCAAGGAAATCCCGATCGTCTTCGCGGCCAACTTCAGCGTTGGCGTCAACCTGTGCCTGAAGCTGCTGGATACCGCGGCGCGCGTGCTGGGTGACGATGTGGATATCGAAATCCTCGAGGCGCATCACCGGCACAAGGTCGATGCACCGTCGGGTACTGCGCTGCGCATGGGTGAAGTGGTTGCCCAGGCGCTGGGCCGTAACCTCCAGGAAGTGGCCGTGTACGGTCGTGAAGGGCAGACCGGTGCGCGTGAGCGCCAGACCATCGGCTTCGCTACCGTGCGTGCCGGTGACGTGGTGGGTGACCACACCGTGCTGTTCGCCGCCGAAGGTGAGCGGGTGGAGATCACCCACAAGGCCTCCAGCCGCATGACCTTCGCCAAGGGTGCCGTGCGTGCGGCGCTGTGGCTGGACGGGCGCGAGCCTGGCCTGTACGACATGCAGGATGTGCTCGAGCTGCGTTAAGCAGTTCGAGCGGTGCTGGCTTCTTCGCGGGCTTGCCCGCTCCCACACGGATTGTGAAGCTCCTGTGGGAGCGGGCAAGCCCGCGAAGAAGCCAGCGCCGATGTCAGCCTGTCGCATTGATAGGTTTTAGAGACACATCTGCGGTAGACCGAAAACGCACTTTTCTGTAAGCTACAGCTTTAGTGTGTCCACTAAAAGCGCGCAGCGAATTGAATTCAGCACATGAAAGCGGGGTGACGTGTCCATACGTCACTCCGCTTTTTTGCAACCTGCGATCGCCCTTTCATGCTTGATTAACGGGAGGTCTTCTTGACAAAGCCAGCCATACTCGCCCTTGCCGACGGCAGTATTTTCCGCGGTGAAGCCATCGGTGCCGACGGTCAGACCGTTGGTGAGGTGGTCTTCAACACCGCTATGACCGGCTACCAGGAAATCCTTACAGACCCTTCCTATGCGCAGCAAATCGTTACCCTGACCTACCCGCACATCGGCAACACCGGCACTACCCCGGAAGACGCCGAGTCCAACCGTGTCTGGTCCGCTGGCCTGGTCATCCGTGACCTGCCGCTGCTGGCCAGCAACTGGCGTAACACCCAGTCGCTGCCGGAGTACCTCAAGGCCAACAATGTCGTCGCCATCGCCGGCATCGACACCCGTCGCCTGACCCGAATCCTGCGTGAAAAGGGCGCTCAGAACGGTTGCATCCTCGCCGGTGACAACATCAGCGAAGAAGCCGCCATCGCCGCCGCCCGTGCCTTCCCGGGCCTTAAGGGCATGGACCTGGCCAAGGTCGTTTCCACCAAGGAACGCTACGAGTGGCGCTCCAGCGTGTGGGAGCTGAAGACCGACAGCCACCCGACCATCGAAGCCGCCGACCTGCCGTACCACGTGGTCGCCTTCGACTACGGCGTCAAGCTGAACATCCTGCGCATGCTGGTCGCCCGTGGCTGCCGCGTGACCGTGGTGCCGGCCCAGACCCCGGCCAGCGAAGTGCTGGCACTCAACCCGGACGGCGTGTTCCTGTCCAACGGCCCTGGCGACCCCGAACCGTGCGACTACGCCATCCAGGCGATCAAGGAAATCCTCGAGACCGAGATCCCGGTGTTTGGCATCTGCCTCGGCCACCAGCTGCTGGCCCTGGCCTCCGGCGCCAAGACCGTGAAGATGGGCCACGGCCACCACGGCGCCAACCACCCGGTGCAGGACCTGGATACCGGCGTGGTCATGATCACCAGCCAGAACCACGGCTTTGCCGTTGACGAGGCCACCCTGCCGGGCAACGTCCGCGCCATCCACAAGTCGCTGTTCGACGGCACCCTGCAGGGTATCGAGCGCACCGACAAGAGCGCGTTCAGCTTCCAGGGTCACCCTGAAGCGAGCCCTGGCCCGACCGATGTCGCGCCTCTGTTCGATCGTTTCATCGATGCCATGGCCAAGCGCCGCTGAGCATCCTGCTTCAAGGCCCCGGGCCGGCTAGCGCCGCGCCCGGAAGCGCCTGACCCAGATTGTTCAAGGCGGCTTGCCGACTGACCCCGGATTTGAGTGACAACCATGCCAAAACGTACAGACATCAAAAGCATCCTGATTCTCGGCGCCGGCCCGATCGTGATCGGCCAGGCCTGCGAGTTCGACTACTCCGGCGCCCAGGCCTGTAAAGCCCTGCGCGAGGAAGGTTTCCGCGTCATCCTGGTGAACTCCAACCCGGCCACCATCATGACCGACCCGGCCATGGCCGACGCCACCTACATCGAGCCGATCAAGTGGCAGTCGGTGGCCAAGATCATCGAGAAAGAGCGCCCTGACGCGCTGCTGCCGACCATGGGTGGCCAGACTGCCCTGAACTGCGCCCTGGACCTGGAGCGCCACGGCGTTCTGGAAAAGTTCGGCGTGGAAATGATCGGTGCCAACGCCGATACCATCGACAAGGCCGAAGACCGCTCGCGCTTCGACAAGGCGATGAAGGACATCGGCCTGGAGTGCCCGCGCTCCGGTATCGCCCACAGCATGGAAGAAGCCAACGCGGTGCTCGAGCGCCTGGGCTTCCCGTGCATCATCCGTCCGTCGTTCACCATGGGCGGCACCGGTGGCGGCATCGCCTACAACCGTGAAGAGTTCGAAGAAATCTGCGCCCGTGGTCTGGACCTGTCGCCGACCAAGGAACTGCTGATCGACGAATCGCTGATCGGCTGGAAGGAATACGAGATGGAGGTGGTCCGCGACAAGAAGGACAACTGCATCATCGTCTGCTCGATCGAGAACTTCGACCCGATGGGCGTGCACACCGGCGACTCGATCACCGTTGCCCCGGCACAGACCCTGACCGACAAGGAATACCAGATCATGCGCAACGCCTCGCTGGCGGTGCTGCGTGAGATCGGTGTGGAAACCGGCGGTTCCAACGTGCAGTTCGGTATCTGCCCGAACACCGGCCGCATGGTCGTGATCGAGATGAACCCGCGTGTGTCGCGTTCCTCGGCACTGGCCTCCAAGGCCACCGGCTTCCCGATCGCCAAGATCGCTGCCAAGCTGGCGGTCGGCTACACCCTCGACGAGCTGCAGAACGACATCACCGGCGGCCGCACTCCGGCATCGTTCGAGCCGTCGATCGACTACGTCGTCACCAAGCTGCCACGCTTCGCCTTCGAGAAGTTCCCGAAAGCCGACGCCCGCCTGACCACCCAGATGAAATCCGTGGGTGAAGTCATGGCCATCGGCCGTACCTTCCAGGAGTCCCTGCAGAAAGCCCTGCGCGGCCTGGAAGTCGGCGCCTGCGGCCTCGACCCGAAAGTCGACCTGGCCAACCCGGAAGCCTCCAGCATCCTCAAGCGCGAGCTGACCGTACCGGGCGCCGAGCGTATCTGGTATGTGGCCGATGCCATGCGCGCCGGCATGACCTGCGAGCAGATCTTCGACCTGACCGGCATCGACATGTGGTTCCTGGTGCAGATGGAAGACCTGATCAAGGAAGAAGAGAAGGTCAAGACCCTGGCCCTGTCGTCGATCGACAAGGACTACATGCTGCGCCTCAAGCGCAAGGGCTTCTCTGACCAGCGCCTGGCCAAGCTGTTGGGTATCACCGACAAGAACCTGCGCCGTCACCGCCACAAGCTGGAAGTGTTCCCGGTGTACAAGCGCGTCGACACCTGCGCTGCCGAGTTCGCCACCGACACCGCCTACCTGTACTCCACCTACGAGGAAGAGTGCGAGGCCAACCCGTCGACCCGCGACAAGATCATGATCCTGGGTGGTGGCCCCAACCGTATCGGCCAGGGTATCGAGTTCGACTACTGCTGCGTACACGCCGCGCTGGCGCTGCGTGAAGATGGTTACGAGACCATCATGGTCAACTGCAACCCGGAAACCGTCTCCACCGACTACGACACCTCCGACCGCCTGTACTTCGAGCCGCTGACCCTCGAGGACGTGCTGGAAGTGTGCCGCGTCGAGAAGCCGAAAGGCGTGATCGTCCACTACGGCGGCCAGACCCCGCTGAAACTGGCCCGCGCCCTGGAAGAAGCCGGCGTACCGATCATCGGCACCAGCCCGGATGCCATCGACCGTGCCGAAGACCGTGAGCGCTTCCAGCAGATGGTGCAGCGCCTGAACCTGCTGCAGCCGCCAAACGCTACCGTGCGCAGCGAAGAAGAAGCCATCAGCGCTGCTGGCGGCATCGGCTACCCGCTGGTGGTGCGCCCGTCCTACGTGCTGGGTGGCCGCGCCATGGAAATCGTCTACGAACTGGACGAGCTCAAGCGCTACCTGCGTGAAGCCGTACAGGTGTCGAACGACAGCCCGGTACTGCTCGACCACTTCCTCAACTGCGCCATCGAGATGGACGTGGATGCGGTGTGCGACGGTACCGACGTGGTGATCGGCGCCATCATGCAGCACATCGAGCAGGCCGGCGTGCACTCCGGTGACTCGGCATGCTCGCTGCCACCTTACTCGCTGAGCAAGGAAGTGCAGGACGAAGTCCGCGTACAGGTCAAGAAAATGGCCCTGGAGCTGGGCGTGGTCGGCCTGATGAACGTGCAGCTGGCCCTGCAGGGCGACAAGATCTACGTGATCGAAGTCAACCCGCGCGCCTCGCGTACCGTGCCGTTCGTGTCCAAGTGCATCGGCACCTCCCTGGCGATGATCGCAGCCCGCGTCATGGCCGGCAAAACCCTGAAAGAGCTGGGCTTCACCCAGGAAATCATCCCCAACTTCTACAGCGTCAAGGAAGCCGTCTTCCCGTTCGCCAAGTTCCCAGGGGTTGACCCGATCCTCGGCCCTGAGATGAAATCGACCGGTGAAGTCATGGGGGTCGGTGACAGCTTCGGTGAAGCCTTCGCCAAGGCCCAGATGGGTGCCAGCGAAGTGCTGCCGACCGGCGGTACCGCATTCATCAGCGTGCGCGACGACGACAAGCCGCAAGTGGCTGGCGTCGCCCGCGACCTGATCGCCCTTGGCTTCGAAGTGGTCGCTACTGCCGGCACCGCCAAGGTTATCGAGGCGGCTGGCCTGAAAGTGCGCCGTGTGAACAAGGTGACCGAAGGCCGTCCGCACGTGGTCGACATGATCAAGAACGACGAGGTGTCGCTGATCATCAACACCACCGAAGGCCGCCAGTCGATCGCCGATTCCTACTCGATTCGTCGCAATGCGCTGCAGCACAAGATTTACTGCACCACCACCATTGCGGCCGGTGAAGCCATCTGCGAGGCGCTGAAATTCGGTCCGGAAAAGACCGTTCGTCGCCTGCAGGATCTGCACGCAGGATTGAAAGCATGAGCATTACCAAGTACCCAATGACCGTCCAGGGCGCTCGCGCCCTGGAAGAGGAACTGCTGTTCCTGAGCAAGACCGAGCGCCCGCGCCTGAGCCAGGCCATTGGCGAAGCGCGCGAGCTGGGTGACCTCAAGGAAAACGCCGAATACCACGCCGCTCGTGAAGAGCAGGGCATGGTCGAGGCGCGTATCCGCGATATCGAAGGTCGCCTGCAGAACTCGGTGGTGATCGACGTGACCACCATTGCTCACACCGGCAAGGTGATTTTCGGCACTACCGTGGTGTTGGCCAACACCGAAACCGATGATGAAGTGACCTACCAGATCGTTGGCGAAGATGAAGCCGACGTGAAGAAAGGCAAGCTGTCGAACAGCGCCCCGATCGCCCGTGCCATCATCGGCAAGGAAGAAGGGGATACCGTTGTCGTGAAGACGCCGAACGGTACGGTCGAGTACGAGATTGTCGAAGTCAAGCACATCTGACCGGCGCCTGCGGGCGCCATCCCTCGAGGGGATCCTCTGGCAACTGGCCCAGGTTTTCTGGGTCGGGGGCCTGTGGGTGTTCCACGTCGGGTTGGTGCCTGCGCTCAAGGTCAGTGGCCTGGCGCCGCTGCTGGTGCAGGACATCGCCGGGCAGATCGACCGCTGGTTGATCGGTGTGGCGATGCTTGGCTTGCTGATCCAGTTGGCCGTGCTGGCCAGAGTGGACGGCCTGGCGGCCTGGTGGCGGCAGTTCCGGGGCCAGATGCTGTTGCTCGGCCTTGGCGCCTGCGTGGGGTATTACACCTTGCGCTACGGCATTTCCGTGGGCGAGCGCTGGCAGATGTTCTGCTTCCTGGTGCTGGGCTTTTCAGGGATTGTGCTGGTGGCCCAGCCGGTTCCGGTCAAAGTGCGCCGCTAGCCCAGGCTGTCACGGGCGTTGTAGGAGCGGCCTTGTGTCGCGATGGGCTGCGAAGCAGCCCCCTGGATATCAGCTTCGCCGCAGATACTGCAGGGGGCTGCTTCGCAGCCCATCGCGACACAAGGCCGCTCCTACAGGTAGCCCGCCGATCCGGGCGCCAAGCCGTTATTTGTAACGGTGGATGTTGGACAGCTGCTTGTTCGGCTGCGGGTTCTTGCGGTAGATCAGGGCTTTCTTGCCGATGGTCTGCACCAGCTCGGCGCGGCCGGCCTTGCACAGCTCGGCAATGGTCTCGGCGCGTTCTTCGCGGTCTTCCGAACGAATCTCGACCTTGATCAGCTCGTGGTCGACCAGGGCGCGCTCCAGTTCGGCAATGACGCCTTCATTCAAACCTTTGCCAGCAACGATCAGGACCGGCTTCAGGTCGTGACCAATGGACTTGTATTGCTTCTTCTGCTCGTTATTGAGCGGCATAATCTGACCCTTTCCGTCTGATTCTGTAAAATTGACCGGCATTTTACCCGAGGGCCACCGGCTCCGCCCAGTCAATCACGACGCATATCATCGAGGTGCCCCGTGGTACAACGTTCCAAAAGCAGCGCCAACTGGCTGCGAGAACACTTCAACGATCCTTTTGTGAAACAGGCGCAAAAGGACGGCTACCGCTCGCGTGCGAGCTACAAACTTCTGGAGATCCAGGAAAAGGACCGGCTGATCCGCCCAGGCATGAGCGTGATCGACCTCGGCGCCGCCCCCGGCGGCTGGTCGCAGGTGACCAGTCGTCTGATTGGTGGCCAGGGGCGACTGATCGCTTCCGACATCCTGGAGATGGACTCGATCCCCGACGTGACCTTCATCCAGGGCGATTTCACCCAGGACGAAGTGCTGCAGCGCATCCTCGAGGCGGTCGGCGATTCGCACGTGGACCTTGTGATTTCCGACATGGCCCCCAATATGAGTGGTACGCCCGCGGTGGACATGCCGCGTGCCATGTTCCTCTGCGAGCTGGCCCTCGATCTGGCAACCCGCGTGCTGAAGCCCGGCGGCGATTTCCTGATCAAGATCTTCCAGGGCGAAGGCTTTGACGTATACCTCAAGGACGTGCGCAGCAAGTTCGACAAGGTGCAGATGCGCAAGCCGTCGTCGTCGCGGGACCGTTCCCGCGAGCAGTACCTGCTGGGCAGGGGTTTCAAAGGGGCATGAAAGGTCTCCAGCGGGGTCGCCGATAGTTATTTCCAATCGGCCCTTCGCGTCAGGATCGCCCGAACTTCGTGTAGTCTAGCTTTCACAAAGGGTTACAGACGGTGCCTGCGTCTGCGTAGGTAATGTAGTAAGTTAGGGCGATGAATATCATGCGAGGAACGGCTGCGTCGTGCGCCGACCTCAGAGGGTAGCGAATTGAACGACATGGCAAAGAATCTGATCCTGTGGTTGATCATCGCAGCTGTCCTGGTGACAGTGATGAACAACTTCTCCAGCCCTAACGAGCCGCAGACCCTCAACTACTCCGACTTCATCCAGCAGGTCAAGGATGGCAAGGTTGAGCGCGTGACCGTCGACGGCTACATCATTACCGGCAAGCGCGCCGACGGCGACAACTTCAAGACCGTGCGCCCGGCCATTACCGACAACGGCCTGATCGGTGACCTGGTGGACAACCACGTCATCATCGAAGGCAAGCAGCCCGAGCAGCAGAGCATCTGGACCCAGCTGCTGGTGGCCAGCTTCCCGATCCTGGTGATCATCGCCGTGTTCATGTTCTTCATGCGCCAGATGCAAGGCGGTGCGGGCGGCAAGGGCGGGCCGATGAGCTTCGGCAAGAGCAAGGCGCGCCTGCTGTCCGAAGACCAGGTCAAGACCACCTTGGCAGACGTTGCAGGGTGTGACGAAGCCAAGGAAGAGGTGGGCGAGCTGGTCGAATTCCTGCGCGACCCGGGCAAGTTCCAGCGCCTGGGTGGCCGTATCCCCCGTGGTGTGCTGATGGTCGGCCCACCCGGTACCGGTAAGACCCTGCTGGCCAAGGCCATCGCCGGCGAGGCGAAGGTGCCGTTCTTCACCATTTCCGGCTCCGACTTCGTGGAAATGTTCGTGGGTGTCGGTGCCAGCCGTGTGCGCGACATGTTCGAGCAGGCCAAGAAGCACGCCCCGTGCATCATCTTCATCGACGAGATCGACGCCGTTGGTCGCCACCGTGGCGCCGGCATGGGCGGTGGTCACGACGAGCGTGAGCAAACCCTCAACCAACTGCTGGTGGAGATGGACGGCTTCGAAATGAACGATGGCATCATCGTCATTGCCGCCACCAACCGTCCGGACGTGCTCGACCCGGCGCTGCTGCGCCCGGGCCGTTTCGACCGCCAGGTGGTGGTCGGCCTGCCGGACATCCGCGGCCGCGAACAGATCCTCAAGGTGCACATGCGCAAGGTGCCGGTCGGCGAGAACGTCAACCCGGCGGTCATTGCCCGTGGTACCCCTGGCTTCTCCGGCGCCGACCTGGCCAACCTGGTCAACGAGGCCTCGCTGTTTGCCGCGCGTGCCAACAAGCGCCTGGTCGAAATGAAAGAGTTCGAGCTGGCCAAGGACAAGATCATGATGGGCGCCGAGCGCAAGACCATGGTCATGTCCGAGAAAGAGAAGCAGAACACCGCCTACCACGAAGCTGGCCATGCCATCGTCGGTCGCCTGGTGCCTGAACACGATCCGGTCTACAAGGTTTCGATCATTCCGCGTGGTCGTGCCTTGGGCGTGACCATGTTCCTGCCGGAAGAAGACCGCTACAGCCTGTCCAAGCGCGCACTGATCAGCCAGATCTGCTCGCTTTACGGCGGTCGTATTGCCGAGGAAATGACCCTGGGCTTCGACGGTGTCACCACCGGCGCGTCCAACGACATCATGCGTGCCAGCCAGATCGCCCGAAACATGGTGACCAAGTGGGGCCTGTCCGAAAAACTCGGCCCGCTGATGTACGCCGAGGAAGAAGGCGAGGTGTTCCTGGGCCGCAGTGCTGCCAGCCAGCACGCCAGCGTTTCCGGCGAAACCGCCAAGCTGATCGACTCGGAAGTTCGCAGCATCATCGACCAGTGCTATGCCACGGCCAAGCAGTTGCTCACCGACAACCGCGACAAGCTCGACGCCATGGCCGAAGCGCTGATGAAGTACGAGACCATCGACGCCGAGCAGATTGACGATATCATGGCCGGCCGTACCCCTCGCGAACCGCGCGATTGGGATGATGACTCTGCTTCGGGCAAGCCTGCTACCCAGGGCGATCGCCCGGAATCGCCGATCGGCGGTCCGGCGGCTCAACACTAAGGGCGTCTATGAGCTCAGTGCAGTACCCGACCCGGTTGCCTTGCGGCAACCGGGTTCTTGATTTGTCGCGTACCCATGTCATGGGTATTCTCAACGTCACCCCCGATTCCTTCTCCGACGGTGGCCGCTTCAACCAGCGCGACGAAGCGTTGCGCCATGCCGAAGCGATGGTTGCCGCTGGTGCCACGCTGATCGACATCGGCGGAGAGTCCACGCGGCCAGGCGCGCGCGCGGTATCGGTGACCGAGGAACTGGAACGGGTGGCGCCCATGGTCGAGGCCATCAACAGCCGCCTCGACGTGGTCATCTCGGTCGATACCTCCACGCCAGCGGTCATGCGCGAAGCGGCGCGCCTCGGTGCCGGGCTGATCAACGACGTACGGGCCCTGGAGCGCGATGGCGCCCTGGACGCTGCTGCAGATACTGGCCTGCCGGTGTGCCTCATGCACATGCGTGGCGAGCCGGGGAACATGCAGGACAACCCCCAGTACCAGGATGTGACCGCCGACGTTGCGCGTTATCTTGAACAGCGGATGGCCGCCTGCGCTGCGGCGGGTATCGACGCTGACAGAATCATCCTTGACCCGGGCTTTGGTTTCGCCAAGACACTGGCGCACAACCTGAGCCTGTTCAAGCACATGGAAGCGCTCTATCGCCTTGGGCGCCCGCTGCTGGTGGGTGTTTCACGCAAGAGCATGATCGGCCTGACGCTGGAACGTCCGGTCGGCGAGCGGTTGTACGGCAGCCTGGCGCTGGCGGCATTGGCCATGACCAAGGGGGCGAGCATCCTGCGTGTCCACGACGTGGCCGAAACCGTTGATGTGGTGCGCATGATCGCTGCGGTGCAGAACGCCGAATAAGAACATTGGAGTCCCTATGAGCAGAAAATACTTTGGTACCGACGGCATCCGTGGCCGTGTCGGCGAATACCCGATCACGCCTGACTTCATGCTGAAGCTCGGCTGGGCAGCCGGCATGGCTTTCCGCAAGCAGGGCCACTGCCGGGTGCTGGTGGGCAAGGACACGCGTATCTCCGGCTACATGTTCGAGTCCGCACTCGAGGCCGGCCTGTCTGCGGCGGGTGCCGACGTGATGCTGCTCGGGCCGATGCCGACGCCGGCCATCGCCTATCTCACGCGTACCTTCCACGCCGAAGCCGGTATTGTCATCAGCGCCTCGCACAACCCGCACGATGACAACGGCATCAAGTTCTTCTCGGGCCAGGGCACCAAGCTGCCGGATGAAGTCGAGCTGATGATCGAAGAGCTGCTCGACCAGCCCATGACCGTTGTCGAGTCGAGCAAGCTGGGCAAGGTTTCGCGCATCAACGATGCTGCCGGTCGCTACATCGAGTTCTGCAAGAGCAGCGTGCCCAGCAGCACCAGCTTCGATGGCCTCAAGCTGGTGGTCGACTGCGCCCATGGCGCTACCTACAAGGTTGCACCAAGCGTATTCCGCGAGCTGGGTGCCGAGGTGACCGTGCTGCATGCCCAGCCGGACGGCCTGAACATCAATGAAGGCTGTGGCTCGACTCACATCGAATCGCTGCAGGCTGCCGTGCTGGTCGGTCATGCCGACCTGGGCATCGCCTTTGACGGTGATGGCGATCGCGTGCTGATGGTCGACCACACCGGTGCCATCGTCGATGGTGACGAACTACTGTTCATCATCGCTCGCGACCTGCAGGAGCGTGGCAAGCTGCAGGGCGGAGTGGTGGGTACGCTGATGAGCAATCTGGGCCTGGAGCTGGCGCTGAAGGACCTGGATATCCCGTTCGTACGGGCCAAGGTCGGTGATCGTTACGTCATGGCAGAGTTGTTGGAGCGTGAGTGGCTGGTCGGTGGCGAAAACTCCGGGCACGTCGTGTGCTGCAACCACACCACCACTGGTGACGCGATCATCGCTGCGCTGCAAGTGCTGATGGCGCTCAAGCGTCGTGGCGAAACCCTGTCCCAGGCTCGTCAGGCCCTGCGTAAATGCCCGCAGGTGTTGATCAATGTGCGCTATGGCGCCAGCAAGGTCGACCCGCTGCAGCATCCGTCGGTCAAGGAAGCCAGTGCCAAGGTGACCGAAGCGTTGGCCGGTCGTGGTCGGGTGCTGCTGCGCAAATCCGGTACCGAGCCTTTGGTGCGGGTCATGGTCGAGGGTGAGGACGAAAGCCAGGTGCGTGCCCATGCCGAAGCGCTGGCCAAGTTGGTCGGCGAAGTTTGTGTCTGAAGGCGCTTGCCAGCGCAGATAGGGTTGGGTACTATCTGCGCCCACTTTGACCGACGAGGTAAAGCATGCGTCGCCCCATGGTAGCTGGTAACTGGAAGATGCACGGTACCCGCGCTAGCGTCGCTGAGCTGACCGAAGGCTTGAGAAATCTGGCCTTGCCGAGCGGAGTGGAAGTCGCGGTGTTCCCACCGGCCTTGTTCATCAATCAAGTGATCGATGGTCTGGCAGACAAGGGAATCATCGTCGGCGCACAGAATTCTGCAATACAGCCCGAACAGGGTGCGCTGACCGGGGAAGTTGCTCCGGAACAGCTGGTTGAAGCAGGTTGCAAGTTGGTCTTGATTGGTCATTCGGAGCGTCGCCAGATTATTGGTGAGACCGACGAAGTGCTCAATCGCAAGTTTGCAGCTGCCCAGGCCAAAGGTTTGAAGCCAGTGCTTTGCATCGGGGAAACCCTGGAAGAGCGCGAGGCCGGCAAGACGCTCGAAGTTGTCGGGCGTCAACTAAGCAGTATCATCGAAACATTCGGTGTTAAGGCTTTTGCCAATGCAGTAATTGCCTATGAGCCTGTATGGGCCATTGGCACCGGCCTTACGGCCACGCCACAGCAGGCTCAGGATGTGCACGCAGCCATCCGCAGCCAGCTGGCGGCAGAAGATGCTGAAGTGGCTGCGAAGGTGCAGCTGCTCTACGGCGGCAGCGTGAAGGCGGCCAATGCGGCCGAACTGTTCGGCATGCCGGATATCGATGGGGGGCTCATTGGTGGGGCTTCCCTGAACGCAGACGAATTCGGTGCAATTTGTCGCGCCGCAGGAAACTGAACAAATGCTGGAAACAGTCATCGTTGTTTTTCATCTGTTGGCAGCGCTGTCGCTTGTAGTGCTGGTTCTGTTGCAACAGGGTAAGGGTGCGGAAGCAGGTGCATCTTTCGGCGCGGGTGCTTCAAATACCGTGTTCGGGAGCCAGGGTTCTGCAACGTTCCTGAGTAAATTAACTGCTGTACTCGCTGCCACTTTCTTTTTGACAGCACTTGGGTTAGGATACTTCGCGAAGCAACAAGCTCACCAGCTTAGCCAAGCAGGTCTTCCAGATCCAGCAGTGCTAGAAGTGAAAGAGCCGCAGAAACCGGCAGTTAATGATGATGTACCGGTGCTCCAGCAGCAGAAGAGCGAAACCACCACTAACACTGGTGATGTACCTCCTCCGGCACAAGAGCAGAAGTAACGGGTTTCAAGTAGTAGTATTGCCGAGGTGGTGGAATTGGTAGACACGCAACCTTGAGGTGGTTGTGCCCATAGGGTGTAGGGGTTCGAGTCCCCTTCTCGGTACCAATTAAAGCTTGAGAGCCCGCTTTAGCGGGCTTTCTTGCAGGTGAAGGTTCGGATTTGACCCTCGAGAGGGTTCGGTCTTATACTTTTGCCCCAGCTTTGTCGCGGGGTGGAGCAGCTTGGTAGCTCGTCGGGCTCATAACCCGAAGGTCGTTGGTTCAAATCCAGCCCCCGCAACCAGCTTCAGCGGAGCCCCTTTTCAGGGGCTTTTTGCTAACCGAACAGTTTTCGGCGTCGTTGTCCAACGGCGCTTTCAGGGATGGGCGCTTTGCCCATTTTTTATTTGCACAGCATGCACGAGGGGGTTCAGGTGTCGAGCAAGCTAGAACAGTTGCAGGCCTTGTTGGCCCCGGTTGTCGAGGGTCTGGGCTATCAATGCTGGGGGATCGAATACGTTTCCCAGGGTAAGCATTCGGTACTGCGCATCTACATCGACAAGGAAGGCGGTATCCTGGTGGACGACTGCGAAGCGGTCAGCCGTCAGGCCAGCGCAATCCTCGACGTAGAAGATCCGATCAGCAGTGAGTACACCCTCGAGGTGTCTTCTCCAGGCATGGATCGCCCACTGTTCACTCTGGAACAGTTTGCCTCGCATGCCGGCGAACAAGTGAAGATCAAGCTGCGCTCACCCTTCGAGGGTCGTCGTAACTTCCAGGGCCTTCTCCGTGGTGTGGAGGAGCAGGATGTGGTGGTCCAGGTGGACAATCAGGAATTCCTGTTGCCGATCGACTCGATCGACAAGGCCAATATTATTCCCAGTTTTGACTGAGACGTGCCGGGCCCGGCGGATTATCCGGGCCCAATGGCTTGCGCAAGGCGAGGCGTACGATGAGCAAAGAAGTACTGCTGGTTGTTGAATCGGTATCCAACGAAAAAGGTGTACCGCCCGGCGTCATTTTCGAAGCGCTGGAAGTGGCCCTGGCCACTGCAACCAAAAAACGTTTTGAGGACGAAGTCGACCTGCGTGTGGAAATCAACCGCCACACCGGTAGCTACGAGACCTTCCGTCGCTGGACCGTGGTCGACGAAGCCGATCTTGATGATCCGGCGATCGAGACCTGGCTGGACAAGATCAAGGACACCCACCCTGAAGCCAAGGTCGGTGACGTGATCGAAGAGAAGATCGAGTCGATCGAGTTCGGCCGTATCGCCGCCCAGACCGCCAAGCAGGTCATCGTGCAGAAGGTCCGCGAGGCCGAGCGTGCCCAGGTGGTCGATGCCTACCGCGAACGCGTTGGCGAGATCATCTCCGGCACCGTCAAGAAGGTTACCCGCGACAACGTCATCGTTGACCTGGGCAACAACGCCGAGGCCCTGCTGGCCCGCGAAGACATCATTCCGCGCGAGACCTTCCGTGTTGGCGTGCGCCTGCGTGCGCTGCTCAAGGAAATTCGCACCGAAAACCGTGGCCCACAGCTGATCCTGTCGCGCACCGCGCCGCAGATGCTGATCGAGCTTTTCCGCATTGAAGTGCCGGAAATTGCCGAGGGCCTGATCGAAGTCATGGCTGCCTCCCGTGATCCGGGTTCGCGAGCCAAGATCGCCGTCCGCTCCAAGGACAAGCGCATCGACCCGCAAGGTGCCTGTATCGGCATGCGTGGTTCGCGCGTCCAGGCCGTATCCGGGGAGCTGGGTGGTGAGCGTGTGGATATCGTCCTGTGGGACGATAACCCGGCGCAGTTCGTCATCAACGCCATGTCGCCGGCTGAAGTCGCGGCGATCATCGTTGATGAAGATGCCCATGCCATGGACATCGCCGTCGCCGAGGACAACCTGGCCCAGGCCATTGGCCGTGGCGGTCAGAACGTTCGCCTGGCCAGTCAGCTGACCGGCTGGACCCTGAACGTGATGACCGAGAAGGACATCCAGGCCAAGCAGCAGGCCGAAACCGGGGACATCCTGCGCAATTTCATCGATGAACTGGAAGTCGACGAGGAGCTGGCCCAAGTGCTGGTCGACGAAGGCTTCACCAGCCTCGAAGAAATTGCCTACGTACCGTTGGAAGAAATGCTCAACATCGATGGCTTTGACGAAGAGATCGTCAACGAGCTCCGCGCTCGAGCCAAGGACCGTTTGTTGACCAAGGCCATCGCTACCGAAGAAAAACTGGCAGATGCCCACCCAGCCGAAGACCTGCTCTCCCTCGAGGGCATGGACAAGGACCTGGCGGCGGAACTGGCGGTGCGCGGCGTGGTTAACCGCGAAGACCTGGCCGAGCAGTCGATTGACGATCTGCTCGACATCGACGGCATCGACGAAGAGCGTGCCGGCAAGTTGATCATGGCCGCCCGAGCCCACTGGTTCGAGTAATTAGGCGCGGCCTGAGGAGAGAAGTGCATGACGCAAGTCACGGTGAAAGAACTGGCCCAAGAGGTCGAGGCACCGGTAGAGCGCCTGCTGCAGCAGATGCGTGAGGCAGGTCTGCCGCACACCGACGCCGGTCAGGTAGTGACCGACAATGAGAAGCAGACCCTGCTGACTCATTTGAAGAGCAGCCACAAGAGCAAGGCGGAAGAGCCGCGCAAGATTACCTTGCAGCGCAAAACCACCAGCACCCTGCGTGTCGCCGGTAGCAAGAGCATCAGCGTAGAAGTACGCAAGAAGAAAGTATTCGTGCAGCGCAGCCCGGAAGAAATCCAGGCTGAGCAGAAGCGTGAGCTGGAAGAGCGTCGCGCGGCCGAAAACGCCGCTCGCGAGAAGGTCGAGGCCGAAGTTCGCCAGCGCAACGAAGAGCAGGCTCGCCGTCAGGCTGCCGAAACCGCTGCTGCCGCACCTGCACCTGCTGCCAAGCCAGAGCCGGCACCTGCCGCTGCCCCGGCCCCGGTAGTTGCCGACGCCCCGGCCTCCGAAGACGCCGCAGCCCGTGCTGCCGAGCGCAAGAAGGACGAAGCCCGTCGTAACGAAGGTCGCACCCGTGACGAAGACCGTCGTGGTGGCGAGCGTCGTGGCGAGGCCCCGCGCGTGTCGATCAAGGTCAAGGTCAAGGAGAAGGAAAAGGCTCCGACGCCTCGTGCCGCGCCGCGCACCACCGATGAAGAGAGCGATGGCGTACGCCGTGGCCGCGGTGGCAAGAGCAAGCTGAAGAAACGCAACCAGCACGGCTTCCAGAACCCGACCGGTCCGGTCATTCGTGACGTGACCATCGGCGAGACCATCACCGTCTCGGAACTGGCCCAGCAGATGTCGGTCAAGGCCGCTGAAGTGGTCAAGTTCATGTTCAAGCTGGGTACCCCGGTCACCATCAACCAGGTGCTCGACCAGGAAACCGCTCAGCTGGTCGCCGAAGAACTGGGCCACAAGGTGACCCTGGTCAGCGATACCGCCCTGGAAGACTCCCTGGCCGAATCGCTGAAGTTCGAAGGCGAAGTCGAATCGCGTGCACCGGTCGTTACCGTCATGGGTCACGTTGACCACGGTAAGACCTCGCTGCTCGACTATATCCGTCGTGCCAAGGTTGCCGCAGGCGAAGCCGGTGGTATTACCCAGCACATCGGTGCCTACCACGTGGAAACCGACCGCGGCATGGTCACCTTCCTCGACACCCCGGGCCACGCTGCGTTCACCGCAATGCGTGCCCGTGGTGCCAAGGCCACCGACATCGTCATCCTGGTGGTGGCAGCGGACGACGGCGTGATGCCGCAAACGCGCGAAGCCGTTCAGCATGCCAAGGCAGCTGGCGTTCCGCTGGTGGTCGCGGTGAACAAGATCGACAAGCCGGGTGCCGACATCGATCGCATCCGCAACGAGCTGGCCGTCGAAGGCGTGACCTCCGAGGACTGGGGTGGTGACACGCCGTTCGTCAAGGTTTCGGCGAAGATGGGTACCGGCGTTGACGAACTGCTCGAAGCCGTCCTGCTGCAGGCCGAGATCCTCGAGCTGACCGCTACCCCGACCGCTCCAGGTCGTGGCGTGGTCGTCGAATCGCGCCTGGACAAGGGCCGTGGCCCGGTGGCGACCATCCTGGTTCAGGACGGTACCCTGCGTCAGGGCGACATGGTCCTGTGCGGCTCCAACTATGGCCGCGTGCGTGCCATGCTCGACGAGAACGGCAAGCCTGTGAAGGAAGCCGGCCCATCGATCCCGGTCGAGATTCTCGGCCTGGACGGTACCCCGGAAGCCGGTGACGAGCTGTCCGTGGTGGCCGACGAGAAGAAGGCCCGTGAAGTGGCCCTGTTCCGTCAAGGCAAGTACCGCGAGGTCAAGCTGGCCCGTGCTCACGCCGGCAAGCTGGAAAACATCTTCGAGACCATGGGTCAGGAAGAGAAGAAGACCCTCAACATCGTCCTCAAGACCGATGTGCGTGGTTCCCTGGAAGCACTGCAGGGCTCGCTGTCGGGCCTGGGCAACGACGAAGTTCAGGTACGCGTGATCGGTGGCGGCGTCGGTGGTATCACCGAAAGCGATGCCAACCTGGCGCTGGCTTCGAATGCAGTACTGTTCGGCTTCAACGTGCGTGCCGATGCCGGCGCGCGCAAGATCGTCGAGCAGGAAGGTCTGGATATGCGTTACTACAACGTGATCTACGACATCATCGAAGACGTCAAGAAGGCCCTGACCGGCATGCTCGGCAGCGATGTTCGCGAGAACATCCTGGGTGTCGCCGAAGTGCGTGACGTGTTCCGTTCGCCGAAGTTCGGCGCCATCGCTGGCTGTATGGTCATCGAGGGTACCGTGTACCGCAACCGTCCGATCCGCGTACTGCGCGAAGACGTTGTGATCTTCGAAGGCGAGCTGGAATCGCTGCGTCGCTTCAAGGATGACGCCTCCGAAGTCCGTTCGGGCATGGAGTGCGGTATTGGCGTGAAGAGCTACAACGACGTCAAGGTCGGCGACAAGATCGAAGTCTTCGAGAAAGTCCAGGTGGCTCGTACCCTGTAAGGGGCGAGCGTGGTGCGGGCCCCGCCCCAGGGCGGCTGGCAGCACCTCTGAAGGTAGCGCCCGGTCAGGCTTCAGCCTGACCGGGCGTTTGCCGCTTTAAGTTACAGGTAGCAAGAATGGCAAAAGAATATAGCCGTACCCAACGCATCGGCGACCAGATGCAGCGCGAGCTGTCGGAGCTGATCCGCCGTGAAGTCAAAGACCCACGCGTCGGCCTGGTGACCATCACGGCCGTCGACGTCAGCCGCGACCTTGGCCACGCCAAGGTGTTCATCACCGTGATGGGCGCGGACGGCAGCGACGCCGTACCGCAGACCCTCAAGGCCCTGACCAGCGCCGCAAGCTTCCTGCGCCTGCACCTGGGCCGGGTAATGCAACTGCGCAGCGTGCCGCAACTGCATTTCCACTTCGACGAAAGCGTCAGCCGTGGTGCCCACCTGTCGGCACTGATCGAGCGCGCGGTCGCCGAAGACCGTCAGCACAAGGATGCCGACCAGCCGGACACCGAGGAGTAAGCGGTGGCCCAGGTCAAACGTATCCGCCGCAACGTCAGCGGCATCATCCTGCTCGACAAGCCGCTGGGCTTCACTTCCAACGCTGCGCTGCAAAAGGTGCGCTGGCTGCTCAATGCGGAGAAGGCCGGCCACACCGGCAGCCTCGACCCGTTGGCCACCGGCGTGCTGCCGCTGTGCTTTGGCGAGGCGACCAAGTTTTCGCAGTACCTGCTCGATTCGGACAAGGGCTACGAAACGGTCATGCAGATGGGGCAGACGACCAACACCGGCGATGCCGAAGGTGAAGTGCTGCAGACCCGCGAAGTGACCGTTGGTCGTGCCGACATCGAGGCACTGCTGCCGCGTTTTCGCGGCCAGATCAGCCAGATACCGCCGATGTACTCGGCGCTCAAGCGTGACGGCCAGCCACTGTACAAGCTGGCACGTGCAGGAGAGGTAGTGGAGCGCGAGGCGCGTTCTGTTACTATTGGCCGCTTGGAGTTGCTCGAGTGCGAAGGCACCCGTGCACGGCTGAGCGTAGGATGCAGCAAAGGCACCTATATCCGCACCCTGGTGGAGGATATCGGCGAAGCCCTTGGCTGCGGCGCCTATGTCGCCGAGCTGCGCAGGACCCAGGCCGGGCCCTTCGTGTTGGCACAGACGGTCACCCTCGAGGAACTCGAACAGGCCCACGCCGAAGGTGGTAACGAAGCGCTCGACCGCTTCCTGATGCCTTCGGACAGCGGCCTGCAGGACTGGCCACTGGTGTGCCTGTCCGAGCACAGTGCCTTCTACTGGCTGCATGGCCAGGCGGTACGCGCGCCGGACGCACCCCAATTTGGCATGGTCCGGGTACAGGATCACAATGCACGCTTCATCGGTATCGGTGAAGTGAGCGAAGACGGGCGCATTGCGCCGCGTCGGCTGATTCGGTCGGAATGACCGAAACCGTAGGGCCAGGCAACCGCCAAACCCCACGGCAACAAGGGTGGCTGTCAGTAGGCACGGTCACACCTTTTTTATTAATACAGGGATTTGTCCCTGGCCTATTGGACCCCGCGTGCGGGATCCGTTATCAGGAGAAGCCACATGGCCCTCAGCGTTGAAGAAAAAGCTCAGATCGTTGCCGAATACCAGCAAGCCGCCGGCGATACCGGTAGCCCGGAAGTGCAGGTTGCTCTGCTGACCGCCAACATCAACAAGCTGCAAGGCCACTTCAAGGCCAACGACAAAGACCACCACTCCCGTCGTGGTCTGATCCGTATGGTCAACCAGCGTCGTAAGCTGCTGGATTACCTGAAGGGCAAAGACACCACTCGTTACAGCGCCCTGATCGGTCGCCTGGGTCTGCGTCGCTAATAGCGGCCTGACCAGTGGTGTGCATGGCGTGTCGCAGGCTTCGGCAGGGCTGTTTTGCAGTGCTGCCGTTGGACACGCCACGCGTATCTCCGAGGTTGGCAGCCTGGCAATGCTGAGCGGATCTTCCGTTTGGTGCCAGGCTCCCAGCCTCGTGTTGTATCTGGACGGTCAATGGGGCCGATTCCCCGTTCTGCCCAAGAATTCGCAAGAAACCAGTTCCCCCAGAGCCACTGAAAAAAGGTAGGAAACCGTGAACCCGGTAATCAAGAAATTCCAGTTCGGTCAATCGACCGTTACTCTCGAAACGGGCCGTATTGCCCGTCAGGCAACCGGCGCCGTGCTGGTTACCGTCGACAACGACGTCACCGTGCTGGTGACCGTGGTCGGTGCCAAACAGGCCGATCCAGGCAAGGGCTTCTTCCCACTGTCGGTCCACTACCAGGAAAAGACCTACGCCGCCGGCAAGATCCCGGGTGGCTTCTTCAAGCGTGAAGGCCGTCCTTCCGAGAAAGAGACGCTGACCTCGCGCCTGATCGACCGTCCGATCCGCCCGCTGTTCCCAGAAGGCTTCATGAACGAAGTGCAGGTCGTCTGCACCGTGGTTTCCACCAGCAAGAAGACCGACCCGGACATCGCCGCGATGATCGGTACCTCGGCTGCCCTGGCCATTTCCGGCATTCCGTTCGAAGGCCCGATCGGCGCCGCCCGCGTTGCCTTCCACGAAAGCACCGGCTACCTGCTGAACCCGACCTACGAGCAGCTGGCTGCCTCGAGCCTGGACATGGTCGTTGCCGGTACCGAGTCGGCTGTACTGATGGTTGAATCGGAAGCCAAGGAGCTGACCGAAGACCAGATGCTGGGCGCCGTGCTGTTCGCCCACGACGAATTCCAGGCCGTGATCCAGGCCGTCAAGGAACTGGCTGCCGAAGCCGGCAAGCCAACCTGGGACTGGCAGCCAGCCCCGGCCAACACCGAGCTGATGAACCTGGTGCGTGCCGAGTTCGGCGAAGCCGTTTCGCAGGCCTACACCATCACCCAGAAGGCCGACCGCTACAACCGCCTGGGCCAGCTGCGCGACGAGGCCGTTGCCCGTCTGAGCAACGAAGAGACCGGCCCGTCCGCCGGTGCCATCAAAGAGATCTTCGGCGAGCTGGAATACCGCACCGTCCGCGAGAACATCGTCAACGGCAAGCCGCGTATCGACGGCCGTGACACTCGCACCGTGCGCCCGCTGAACATCGAAGTCGGCGTTCTGCCGAAAACCCACGGTTCGGCACTGTTCACCCGTGGCGAGACCCAGGCCCTGGTCGTCGCGACCCTGGGTACTGCCCGTGACGCCCAGCTGCTGGACACTCTGGAAGGCGAGAAGAAGGACGCCTTCATGCTGCACTACAACTTCCCACCGTTCTCGGTAGGTGAGTGCGGCCGCATGGGCGGCGCTGGCCGTCGTGAAATCGGCCACGGTCGCCTGGCCCGTCGTGGCGTGCAGGCCATGCTGCCGAGCGACAGCGAGTTCCCGTACACCATCCGCGTGGTTTCGGAAATCACCGAATCCAACGGTTCCAGCTCCATGGCTTCGGTGTGTGGTGCTTCCCTGGCCCTGATGGACGCCGGCGTGCCGATGAAGGCGCCGGTTGCCGGTATCGCCATGGGCCTGGTCAAGGAAGGTGACAAGTTCGCCGTCCTGACCGACATCCTGGGTGACGAAGACCACCTGGGCGACATGGACTTCAAGGTAGCCGGTACCGCCAAAGGCGTCACCGCGCTGCAGATGGACATCAAGATCAACGGCATCACCGAAGAGATCATGGAAATCGCCCTGGGCCAGGCCCTGGAAGCGCGCCTGAACATCCTCGGCCAGATGAACCAGATCATTGCCCAGTCGCGCAGCGAGCTGTCGGCCAACGCCCCGACCATGATCGCGATGAAGATCGACACCGACAAGATTCGTGACGTCATCGGCAAGGGCGGCGCCACCATCCGCGCCATCTGCGAAGAGACCAAGGCTTCGATCGATATCGAAGACGACGGCTCGATCAAGATCTTCGGCGAAACCAAGGAAGCGGCAGATGCTGCCAAGCAGCGCATCCTGGGCATCACCGCCGAGGCCGAGATCGGCAAGATCTACGTCGGCAAGGTCGAGCGCATCGTCGACTTCGGCGCCTTCGTCAACATCCTGCCGGGCAAGGACGGCCTGGTGCACATCTCCATGCTGAGCGATGCTCGCGTCGAGAAAGTCACCGACGTGCTCAAGGAAGGCCAGGAAGTCGAAGTACTGGTACTGGACGTGGATAACCGCGGCCGTATCAAGCTGTCGATCAAGGACGTTGCCGCGGCCAAGGCCTCGGGCGTCTAAGCGACTGCCAAGCAATGGAAAAGGGCCCTTCGGGGCCCTTTTTTCATGGCCGCAAGGGAACCTTTTGCGGACTTGCATCTTGCATGCAGGTTTACCGTGCAGATTGCAAAATGCACGACCCCGGGCGCTTTCTGATGTTTGTAACTCATTGATTTATAAGGGAACAAGCGAAACGGTAAAGCTGGCATAGCGCATGCAACTACTCTTGTACCTGTCGCCAGGACATACGGCGCAGACCTTTCGAAAAACAGGAGTGACCCACATGAAGAAGTTCGCCATTGCTGCCGCTACTGCTACCGCTCTGACCCTGACCATGGCTAACGCGGCATTCGCCCAGCAATCCACCCAAGCCCCGATGACGCTGGCGGCCGGTGAGGTGACCAAAACCAAGGAAGCGGCCTCCGATACCTGGATCACCACCAAGGTGAAAGCTGACCTGATGACCGAGAAAGGTGTGCCTGGAAGCGATATCAAGGTCGAAACCAACAAAGGCGTCGTGTCGCTGTCCTCTGACACGCCGGTGACCTCTGCACAGAAAGAGATGGCGATTTCCATCGCCAAGAAAATCAAAGGCGTACAGGCTGTTTCGGCTGATGGTCTGAAAGCCGAATAAGGAATGTCCCGTCGGCCAAAGGGATTTGGCCACCTCTTCCGGAAGGGGCCGCTGTGCGGCCCCTTTTCAATTACAGCATCGGGTTGCGTGACAGCACATCGCTTTCGAAGCATTCCTGCTCGATGATCAATGGCTCCACCAACGGGCGGCTATCGCGAAAATGCGCCGTGCGGGTATGCGCTTCATAGGCAGCGTCGTCACGGTAGATCTCGTACAGGTAGATCACCTCCGGGTCGACCCGGTCCTGTGCCACATCGAAGACCAGACAACCGGGCTCGGTAGCAACGGAAGCCTCGGCATTGGCTTTGATCGCGGCCAGGAAGTCCTCCACGAAACCGCGTTTCACGCGGGTCTTGATGAACAGGCTATACACAAGGCGTTCCTTTTGTTTTAAATTCGTTTTCGAATTGTATACAAAAAAGGAGCCCTGCCAATGTCCGAATTGCCTGCCCGTCCTGGTCGCTTGAACGGCCTGCGCCACATTGCCTTGCTGGTACCCAACCTGGAGGAGTGCGAGCGCTTCTACGTCGATGTGCTGGGCATGGAAGTGCTGAATCGCGCCAACGAGGACCTGGTGTACCTGACCTGTGGTAACGACAACCTGTCGCTGGGGCGTGGGGCAGGGGCGGCCAATGGCTTGCAGACCCTCGACCACTATGGGTTCATCGTCGACAGCGTGGAGGAGCTGGAGGCTTGGTACCAGTACTTCAAGGCGCGTGGCGTGACCTTGCTCGACAAGCCGTTCAACCACGGTGACGGCGCGCGCAGCTTCCACCTGTTGGACCCGGCCGGGAACAAGGTGCAGCCGCTGTATCACCCGGCGGTGTCAGGGCAGCGGTTGGTCCAATAGGTTATTACGCGGGCATTGTAGGAGCGGCCTTGCGTCGCGAAAGGGCCACTCCTACAGATCCGCGGCCAGGCTGCTATCTACTCAGCATCCAGGTGCATCGGCGTTACCACCCGCCCATCGCTCTCAGGTTGCCCCAGGTTGGTATCGATGAAATACACCCGGTCATCTTCCAGCTGGCCTTTGTCGACCAGGTAATCCTTGATGCTGCTGGCCCGTTCCTGGCCCAGCGTGCGTAGCAGCGCAGTGCTCTCGGCCCACGACTTGATCACGGCCTCGCGCAACTTGGCAGTGCGCTCTTCGCGGCCCAGTTGCTCCCATTCGGCAGGTGGTTGCTGCTTCAGGCGGTTGCGGTAGATACCTTCGAGCATCGCCGGTTTGTCACTCTCATCGACCACCAGCATGGACGCATTGGCCGGCACCTTGTCACCCCGGCGTTGCAGGATCTTGTACCAGGTAGCCTGGTATTCGCGTTCCAGCCGTTGCTGGGCGATCAGCGGGCCGTCGCTGGCCTGGGCGCTGGTGCCTTCGATTTCCAGGCGCAGCTCCGGGCGTTCCTTCAGCGCCGAAGCCAGCTTGTCCAGCGAGGCCTGGGCGTCCTGGCCTAGCTCGCTGGAACCCGGGGCGAAGGCCACGCTGCCCAGGTCCTCAGAGCCACCGCCGCTCACCAGCCCGCCAATGAACTTGAATGGCGCCTGTGCTGCGCGCAGCACCAGGTTGCGCAGGGTCTGCCAGACGATCGGCATTATGCTGAACTGCGGGTTGTTGAGGTCGCCGGACACCGGCAGCTCGATCGAGATCTTGCCCTCGGTATCCTTCAGCAGCGCCACCGCCAGACGGATCGGCAGGTCCACTGCATCCGGGCTGTCGACCTTCTCGCCCAACTGCAGCTGTTCTACCACCACCTTGTTCTCGGCCTTGAGCTGGCCATTGGTGATCAGGTAGTGCAAGTCGAGGTTGAGCCGGCCCTTGCGGATGCGGAAACCGGCGAACTTGCCAGAATACGGCGTCAGGGTGGTCAGCTCGACGCGCCTGAAACTGGTGGCGATGTCCAGGCTGGCCAGCGGGTTGAACGGGTTGAGTGCGCCTTTGATGGTGACCGGTGCGTAGCGATCGACCTTACCCTTCACATCGACCTTGGCCGGTACCGGCTTGCGGTTGTCGATGGTGCCGATCCGGCCGTTGAGCTGCTGGATGGCGGTGGCGAAGTTGGGTGTGAGGGACAGGTCGGCGAAGTTGGCCGAACCGTCGTTGATGTCGATCTGGCCGATGTGGATGCCCAACGGCTTGTCGCCGCTGGCAGTGGCCGGCTTGGCCGAGGCCGGTGCTGAACTCGGGGCGCCGGCTGGCTGCGGGATCAGCAAGTCGTTGATGTTGGTGGTGCGGTCTTCGTTGATGATGAAGCGCGCATAGGGCTGCAGCAGGGTGACCTTGTCGATCGACAGCGCGTCGCCATGGACATAGGACAGACCGTCGACATTCACCTGCTGCCATTTGACGAAATCGCGGCTCTTGATGGTATCGAGGGTATGCAGCTGGCTCACCTGTGCCTTGCCGGTGACGCTGAAGGTCAGCGGTGCGGTGTTCTTCAGGTCGACATTGAGGTCGCTGGAAAGCATGCCGCTGCGCAGTTCCAGCAGGATGAACGGGCTGATATAGGCCTGGGCCACGCGCAGGTCGATGTCGCGGGTGCTGACGTCCAGCTTGGCCCAGATCGGCGCCAGGTTGACCTGGCCGGTTGCCTGCAGCTTGCCTTGTCTTCCCACGCCAGTGTCGAGCTTGAGGCTGAAGGGTGACTGGTTGAGGCTGTCGAAACCTTGCAGGTCGGCGTTTAGCGGGCCCACGTCGAGAGCCACCGGCTCCTTTTGTGTACGATCTGCCAGGTGCACCAAGTAGTTACGCAGCTGTACGTCCTTGAGCAGTACCTGCCAGGGCTTGCTCGGCTCTTTCGCCGCCTGCTCCTTTGGGGTGGGCTCGGCGGCGGCCGGTTCGGTCTTTTCCTTCGGCGTGGCCTTGGCCGGCTGGCTGGCGAACAGCTTCTGCCAGTCGAGCTGGCCGTCTTTTTCCAGCGCGGCCCAGGTCTCGAGTTTTTCGCTGCGGATCTTGCCCACGGTGACCAGCTGCTTGACCAGGTCGACTGAGGTTTCGCTCACCTCCAGGCTGGCAAGGCGGGCCAGCGGGCGGCCATCCGGAGCCTTGATGGCGAACGGTGCGATACGTAGCGACGCGTTGTCCAGCAGCAGTTCGGTCTGCTTGGCGAGGTTGAGCTTGTAATGGGTATCGAGGCTGACCACACCCTCTTCCAGTACCAGTGGCACGGCATCGCGTACATAGGGCCAGAACGCCTTCATCTTGCCTTCGGTGATTTTCAGCGTGCCCTCGGAGGCGATCGGCGCCAGGCTCAGTGTGCCTTTCCAGTCGATGCGCCCGCCATTGGGGCCATTCGCCACCAGGGTCATGTCGGCATTGTCGTTGGGCAAGGTGCTGAGGTTTTTCAGCTCCAGGTTCATGTTGTCGTAGAGGAATTCGATCGGCTCGCTCGGGCGCAGGTCTTCGAAGTGCAGGTAGCCTTCGCTGAGCTTGATGCTGGCGATGCGCAGCGGGAACGGGTCGCTGGGCGGCTCGTCGGGCTTGGCCTGGCTGGCGGGTAGCTTGAACAGGCGAGTCAGGTTGAGCGTACCGTCCTTGGCGAACAGCACTTCGTTGCGTGGCTTGACCAGTTCCACTGCTTCCAGATGCAGTGCGCCGCTCCACAGGCTGTCGAGCGAGAGGTTGGCATACAGCCGGTCGAAGCCGACCTGCTCCTTGCCAGGCTCGCCGATCTGCAGGCCCCAGACAGTCAGTTCGAGGCTGAAGGGGTTGAGCTCGATTCGTTCGAGGTGGGCAGGCACGGTCGCGTACTGAGCCAACTGCTGGTTGGCGATGCGCAGCGCGACACCGGGAAGGACGAGAAAGCCAAGAAGGCTGTAGAGGGCTACCAGGGCCAGCAGTGCGCCTGCGGCGCGAGTCAATCCTTTGTACATGTGTCGCTTCGTCTGTCTAAGCAGGAGAGCTTGGAGTATGGCACGTTAAATCAGTTCCGCTGAGGCGACCATTTGTCCTTATTCGATGCCCATGCGCCGTTTCGCCCGCTGCGCCGAGCCGTTACGCATTGCCCAGCGCAGCAGCGGCGCGGTGCGTCGCAGGCCTAGGCGGATCATGCGCCGCTGCAGCGGGCCGTGCTGCAGGCCGAGCATGGCCTGGGCCCAAGCAGGTAGCAGGTCGAGGCCAGCGTGCAGCATCAGCTTGCCCACCGGCTGTGCCAGGCGGCTGGGGGCGGGGGCGTCGAGCAGGATATCGAGCACCTGGAGGCTGCGGGCATCGCAAAGCAACTGCGGGCGCATACGCAGCAGGTAATCCTCGACCTGCTGGCGCGAGCGCGGCACGTTGCGCGCACCCAGGCGCTCGGCAATCAGCGCGATCTCAGCGTAATAGGCGTCCTGTTCGGCATCTGCAAGGTGCGGGTTGCAGTAACGCAGGTGGGCACTCAGGAAGCTGCTGACTTCGGCCACATGCACCCAGGTCAGCAAGTCCGGGTCGCTGGCCGCATAAGGGCGGCCGTCCGGCGCGGTACCGGTTACCTGCAGGTGGATGGTGCGGACCTTGTCGATCAGCCATTCGGCATCGCCGGTGGCGCCGAAGGTGGTGCCGGAAATGAACTGGCTGGTACGGCGCAGGCGCCCTAGCAGGTCTTCACGGAAATTGGAGTGGTCCCACACCCCGGCCAGGGCCAGCGGGTGCAGGAGCTGCAGCATGAGGGCGCTGATGCCACCGACCAGCATGCTCGGGAAGTCGCCATGTACCCGCCAGCTGATGCTGTGCGGGCCGAACAGGCCAGGGTCGCCCTTGGGGGATTCCAGGTCGAGCTGGCCGAGGGCCAGCCCGGTAAGGCTCATGACCTGGGTTTCGATGCGGCGGCGAAGGGCTTCCATGGCGACCTGCGAGGCAGGGCGGCCACGCACAGCGGCCGCCGGTTACTGGTTGAGGCGTTTGTCGATCAGGCCCTGCACCACGCTGGGGTCGGCCAGGGTCGAGGTATCGCCCAGGTTGTCCAGCTCGTTGCAGGCGATCTTGCGCAGTATACGCCGCATGATCTTGCCTGAGCGTGTCTTGGGCAGTGCCGGAGCCCACTGGATCAGCTCGGGTTTGGCGAAACTGCCGATTTCCTTGCTGACCAAAGCCAGTAGCTCGGCCTTGAGCGCCTCGTCCGGTGTTACCCCGTTCATCGTCGTGACGAAGGCGTACACCCCCTGGCCCTTGAGGTCGTGGGGGTAACCAACCACGGCCGCTTCGGCAACGCTGTCATGCAGCACCAATGCGCTTTCCACCTCGGCGGTACCGATGCGGTGCCCGGAAACATTGATCACGTCGTCGATGCGCCCGGTGATCCAGTAGTCGCCAGCGGCATCGCGGCGAGCGCCATCGCCGGTGAAGTAGTAGCCGGGCATGGGCTTGAAGTAGGTGTCGACCATGCGCTGGTGGTCGCCATAGACACTGCGGATCTGCCCTGGCCAGCTGGCCTTGATGACCAGCAAGCCGGCACCCGGGCCTTCGATCAGCTTGCCCTTGTCATCCAGCAGCAGCGGTTGCACGCCGAACATGGGCTGGCTGGCGCAGCCGGGCTTGAGTACCTGCGAGCCGGGCAGCGGGGTAATCATGATGCCGCCGGTTTCGGTTTGCCACCAGGTATCGACGATGGGGCAGCGCTTCTGGCCAACGGCTTCGAAATACCATTCCCAGGCTTCCGGGTTGATCGGCTCGCCGACGCTGCCGAGCAGGCGCAGGCTTTGGCGTGAGGTGCCCTGCAGCGGCCCGTCGCCTTCGCGCATCAGGGCGCGCAAGGCGGTTGGGGCGGTGTAGAAGATGTTCACCTTGTGCTTGTCCACCACCTGCCAGAAGCGCGAGGTGTCGGGGTAGTTGGGCACCCCTTCGAACATCAGCGAGATCGCGCCATTGGCCAGCGGGCCATAGACGATGTAGCTGTGGCCGGTGACCCAGCCGACGTCGGCAGTGCACCAGAACACCTCGCCATCACGGTAGTCGAACACCACCTTGAAGGTAAGGGTGGCCTGCAGCAGGTAGCCGCCAGTGGTATGCAGCACGCCCTTGGGTTTGCCGGTGCTGCCGGAGGTATACAGGATGAACAGTGGGTCTTCGGCCTCCATCGGCTCGACAGGGCAATCGTCGCCGGCCTTTTCCGTCGCCTCGTGGTACCAGAGATCGCGGCCTTCGGCCCAGGCGACATCAGCGCCAGTGCGGCGTACCACGAACACGCTGCCGACTGCGGGGCAACTGGCCAGGGCCTTGTCGACATTGTGTTTCAGCGGGATGCGCTTGCCGCCGCGCACGCCTTCATCAGCGGTGATCACGGTGCGGCAGTCGGCATCGAGAATGCGGTCGCGCAGGGCATCGGGCGAGAAGCCCCCGAACACCACCGAGTGGATGGCGCCGATGCGGGTGCAGGCGAGCATGGCGAAGGCGGCCTCGGGGATCATCGGCATGTAGATACATACCCGGTCGCCTTTCTTCACCCCTCGCGCCTTGAGGGCATTGGCCAGGCGGCAGACCTGACGGTGCAATTCGCGGTAGGTGATGGCCTTGGCATCCTTGGGGTCGTCACCTTCCCACAGCAACGCGGTCTGGTCGCCGCGCCGGGCCAGGTGGCGGTCGATGCAGTTGTAGCTGACATTCAGCTGGCCGCCGTCGAACCAGCGCGCCTGGCCGGTCTTCAGGTTGCATTGCTGCACACTCGACCAGGGCTTGATCCAGTCCAGGCGCCGGGCTTGTTCGGCCCAGAAGGCGTCGGGGTCGTCGACCGACTGGCGGTAGAGGCGGCGGTAGTCGTCGGGGGAAAGTGCGGCGGACTGGCTGACAGCCAGGGCCTGCGGGTAGTTGCGGATATCGAACATGGCGGGTGGTCCTGCTCTTGTAAGGGGCGATGGACTGCAACGGCTATTCGATAGGACAGTGTAGCTACAGGTGGTGTTCCTGAGGATGGGCCTGGTCCCTGTAGGAGCGGCCTTGTGTCGCGAAGCGGCCCCGACAATTGGCGCACCAGGGCTGAAATCCCGGGGCCGCTTCGCGCCCCATCGCGACACAAGGCCGCTCCTGCACGGAGCGACCGAGTGGCGTTGGGATCAACCGCGGTGACGGCCGCGGAAGTAGTTGATCAGGCCCTGGGTGGAGCCGTCCTCGGCGCTGTCTTCCAGGCTGCCGACCAAGCGCTGGTAAACGCCCTTGCCCAGCTCCTTGCCCAGTTCCACGCCCCACTGGTCGAAGGCGTTGATACCCCAGATCACGCTCTGCACGAACACCTTGTGTTCGTACATCGCCACCAGGGCGCCCAGACGGCGTGGGCTGATGCGCTCCACCACCAGGGTGTTGCTCGGGCGGTTGCCCGGGATCACCTTGTGCGGTGCCAGCTTCTCGATGTCCGTTTCATTCAGGCCCTTGGCGCGCAGCTCGGCCTCGGCTTCCTCGCGGGTCTTGCCCAGCATCAGCGCCTGGCTCTGCGACAGGCAGTTGGCGTACAGCCACTGATGATGGTCGGCGACCGGGTTGAAGCTCACCACCGGCACGATGAAGTCGGCCGGAATCAGCTGGGTGCCCTGGTGCAGCAGCTGGTGGTAGGCGTGCTGGCCGTTGCAGCCGACGCCGCCCCAGATCACCGGGCCGGTATCGGTCTTCACCGGGGTGCCATCCTGCAGCACGCTCTTGCCGTTGGACTCCATGTCCAGCTGTTGCAGGTGCTTGGTGATGTTGCGCAGGTAATGGTCGTACGGCAGGATCGCGTGGCTGTTCGCGCCCCAGAAGTTGCCATACCAGACGCCCAGCAGGGCCAGCAGCACTGGCATGTTCTTTTCGAACGGTGCGGTCTGGAAGTGCTGGTCCATGGTGTAGGCACCAGACAGCAGTTCCTTGAAGTTGGCCATGCCGATGGCCAGTGCAATCGGCAGGCCGATAGCCGACCACAGCGAGTAGCGCCCGCCTACCCAATCCCACATCGGGAAGATGTTCTCTTCGCGGATGCCGAAGGCCACGGCGGCGGCCTTGTTGCTGGAAACGGCGATGAAGTGGCGGTACAGCTCGGCTTCCGAGCCGCCCTGGGCCAGGTACCAGGTGCGTGCAGCCATGGCGTTCTTCAGGGTCTCGAGGGTGTTGAACGACTTCGACGAGACGATGAACAGGGTGGTTTCAGCACGCAGGTTGGCCGACAGCTCGTGGAATTCGCTGCCGTCGATGTTCGCCAGGTAGTGGCAGCGCACGCCGCGTTGGGCATAGGGCAGCAGCGCTTCGGAGACCAGTTCGGGGCCGAGGAACGAACCACCGATGCCGATGTTGACCACGTCGGTGATCGGCTTCTCGCTGTAGCCGCGCCATAGGCCGTCATGGATGCGACCGACCAGTTCGGTGATCTGGTTGAGTACCTTGTGCACTTCCGGCATGACGTTCACGCCGTTGACGCTGAGCTTGTCGCCCACCGGGCGGCGCAGGGCAGTGTGCAGCACCGGGCGGCCTTCGGAGGCGTTGATGATTTCGCCGCTGAACATCGACTTGATGGCATCTTGCAGGCCGACCTGGTCGGCCAGGTTCACCAGCAGGTCACGGGTCTGTTCGGTGATCAGGTTCTTCGAGTAGTCGAGGAACAGGCCACAGGAACTCAGGGAGAACTGGTCGAAACGTTTGGCATCGGCGGCGAAGGCTTCGCGCATGCTGAAGCCTTGCATGGCGTCGCGGTGTTGCTGGAGCGCCTGCCAGGCGGGCAGGGCCGTCACATCGTGGGGTGTACGGTAATACGCCATTGCGCGGGGTTCCCTTGGTGCGTGGTGATGCCTTGGACACGGCAGTCATTGCCGGGTTCAGGCTGGCATCATTATAGGCAAAGGCCACTGGCAGGGAATGGCTATGGCAGAGGTAATTTGGGGCGTTTTGCGCCCCTGCAGGAGCTGGCTTGCCTGTGAATGGGCTGCAAGGCAGCCCATGCAGTTACGCGGTCTTCTCTTCCACATGCAAGTACAGGTTGTCGATCAACCGCGTGTTGCCCAGGTAAGCCGCCGCGATCACCACCAGGTCGCGGTCATCGATCATTGCCGGACGCAGGCTCACGGCATGGCGCACTTCCAGGTAGTCCGGGCGGAACCCCGCGGCAGTCAGTTGCGCCTGACCTTCGGCAACCAGCGCCGCGAAATCACGCTGGCCCCGGCCAATGGCCGCAGCGATATGCTGCAAGGTGCGGTATAACGCCGGTGCCGCAGCCCGCTGCTCAGGTGTCAGGTAACCGTTGCGCGACGACAGCGCCAGGCCATCTTCGGCACGCACGGTAGGCTCGCCGATGACCTGGATCGGCATGTTCAGGTCGCGCACCATGGCGCGTATCACCGCCAGCTGCTGGAAGTCCTTTTCGCCGAACACGGCAAGGTCGGGCTGGACCATGTTGAACAGCTTGGTGACCACGGTAGCCACGCCTTCGAAATGCCCGGGCCGGCTGGCGCCGCACAGGCCTTCGGAAAGCTGGGGAACGCTGACGCGGGTTTGCACGCTCATGCCGTCGGGGTACATTTCGTCGACGGTGGGCGCGAACAACAGGTTGCAGCCGGCCTGCAACAGGCGCTCCTGGTCGGCGGCCAGGGTGCGCGGGTATTTGTCGAGGTCTTCGTTGGCGCCGAACTGCAGCGGGTTGACGAAGATGCTGGCGACCACGAAATCGGCCCGCTGCGCGGCCTTGGTTACCAGGGCCGCGTGGCCGCTGTGCAGGTTGCCCATGGTCGGCACGAAGCCGATGCGCTTGCCTTCACTCCGGGCGCGGGCAACGGCGGCACGCAATTCGCGGACGGTCTTGACTGTATTCATGCACTGAACCCGTGTTCGCTGCCAGGGAAGCTGACCTGCTTGACTGCCTCGACGTAGGCGACGAGGGCGCTGTGGATATCCGGCTGGCCTTGCATGAAGTTCTTCACGAACTTCGGTACGCGACCGCTCAGCGACAGGCCGAGCATGTCGTGCAGGACCAGCACCTGGCCATCGGTGCCGCTGCCGGCACCAATACCGATTACCGGAATACCGACGGCACTGGTGATTTCCGCCGCCAGTTCGCTGGGCACGCATTCGAGCAGCAGCATGGCCGCACCAGCCTGCTCCAGGGCGATGGCGTCGGCACGCATCTGCCGGGCCTGGGCTTCCTGGCGGCCCTGGACCTTGTAGCCGCCCAGGACGTTGACGGTTTGCGGGGTCAAGCCCATGTGCGCGCATACCGGCACGCCACGCTCGGCCAGCAGGCGGATGGTCTCGGCCAGCCAGGCAGCCCCTTCGATCTTGACCATGTGGGCGCCGGCCTGCATCAGCGTGGCACTGTTGGCAAAGGCCTGTTCCGGGGTGGCATGCGCCATGAACGGCAGGTCGGTGAGGATCAGCGCGCCGTCATTGCCGCGTTTGACGCTGGCGGTGTGGTAGGCCATGTCCGCGGTCGTTACCGGTAGGGTGCTGTCGTGGCCTTGCAGGACCATCCCCAGCGAGTCACCCACCAGCAACACTTCGACACCGGCCTGGCTGGCGGCCTTGGCGAAGGTCGCGTCGTAGCAGGTCAGCATGGTGATTTTTTCACCCTTGGCCTTGAGGCCATTGAGGGTGGTCAGGGTTACTTCAGGCATGTAGGAAATTCCTCGTTCAGGCGCTGTAAAAAACGACTGCATTCAACGCGTAGTCATCTTCCGGAGCGGCACATCATCGCGCGTGATGTTCGGGCACAGGTCCGTCCGGGCCTAAATACGGGTAGCGGCACTTCGGTGCCACACGGGACGCCTATAGTCGTGAGCGAGGTGGGGGAAGTCAATCACCCTGTTACCGCATTGTTACGTTCAGGGTGTTACTGGCGTTACCGCGCCGCTGTACACGGCTGAAACGCCCGGTCTACAGGCGTTCGAGGCCGACGAACGGGCACTCTTCGAGCAATTGCGCCAGGGCGCGGCCGTCGGCCAGACGGAAATCGCCCGGTACCAGTTCGGCCAGCGGATACAGCACGAAAGGCCGGGCATGCATGTGGTAATGCGGCACCTTCAGGCGCGGTTCATCCAGCACCTGGTCGCCGAACAGCAGAATGTCCAGGTCCAGTGTGCGCGGGCCCCAGCGCTCCAAGCGCACACGGCCCTGGTCATTTTCGATGGCTTGCAGCGCATCGAGCAGGGCCAAGGGCGGCAAGGCGGTGTCCACGGCGGCGACGGCATTGGTGTAGCGCGGTTGCCCTGGCAGCAGCGAGTCACTGGTGTAGAGGGCCGAGGCCGCCACCAGGCGCGTGCTTTCTACCTGGTCCAGTGCCTGCAGGGCATTGCGCAGCTGCTCGGCAGGTGCGTCCAGGTTGCTGCCCAGGCCGATATAGGCGCGGGTGGTCACTCGAATGCCTCGTCGCCGCCGCGCTTGCGCTTGCCGCCGCTGCGCTTGCGTTTACGTGGGCCGGCGCCGGTGCCTTCATCACGGCTGCCCAGCTCGCGGATCATCTCGCGGCGCTGGCTGTCGTTGGCATCCTGGTAGTCGGTCCACCACTGGCCGAGTTCGTCGGTTTCTTCCCCGGCGCTTTCGCGCAGCAGCAGGAAGTCGTAACCGGCGCGGAAGCGCGGGTTGTCCAGCAAGACATCGGCGCGCTTGCCGCTGCGCCGTGGCAGACGTTCCTGCATGTCCCAGATCTCGCGGATCGGCAGGGTGAAGCGCTTGGGGATGGCGATGCGTGCGCATTGCTCGGCGATCAGGTCGTGGGCTGCACCGTTCATGGCCGGGATGGGCGGCACGCCCTGGGCTTGCAGGTGCAGCACGCGGGCCGGCAGGGCTGGCCACAGCAGCGCGGCGAAGAGGAACGCCGGGGTTACCGGTTTGCCTTGCTTCACGCGCAGGTCGGTGTTGTGCAGCGCCTGGCTGATCAGGGTATGGGTGTAGGTCGGGCGCTCGTCCAGGGCATGTGCACTGGCCGGGAACAGCGGTTCGAACAGCTGCAGGTCGACCAGCATTTCGAAGGCGATGGCGCCCTGGCCGGAGAGGAACAGCTTGAGGCTCTCCTCGAACAGGCGCGCCGGCGGAATCTCGCGCAGCAGCGGTGCCAGTTCGCGCACCGGCTGGACAGTGTGCTTTTCGATACCGAAGTCGAGCTTGGCGGCAAAGCGCACCGCGCGCAGCATGCGCACCGGGTCTTCCTGGTAGCGATGGGTCGGGTCACCGATCAGGCGCAGCAGGCGGTTACGGATATCGTGCACGCCATTGGCATAGTCGAGGATGCGCTCGCTGACTGGGTCGTAGTACAGGGCATTGATGGTGAAGTCGCGGCGTTGCGCGTCCTCTTCCAGGGTGCCGTACACGTTGTCACGCAGGATACGGCCGCTGGCATTGTGCGACGAGCGGTGGCTGTCGCCCTGGTCGTCTTCCGAGTGGTGGGCGCGGAAGGTGGCGACTTCGATGATCTCACGGCCGAAATGCACGTGGACCAGCTTGAAGCGGCGACCGATGATGCGCGCGTTGCGGAATTCGGCACGGACCTGTTCGGGGGTAGCGCTGGTGGCGACATCGAAGTCCTTGGGGGTGATGCCAAGCATCAGGTCGCGGACACAGCCACCGACCAGGTAAGCCTGGTAGCCGGCGCTCTGCAGGCGTTCCACGATGTTCACCGCATGGCGGCTGAACTGGTGGCGCTGCAGCGAATGCTGGCTCTTGTTGATCACCTCAGGTGTGGTACGCCTGTGATGCGGGCCCGGTACGGGCGGGCGGAACGACTGGAACAGCTTCTTCAGCATGGGATGCACTGTTTGAAGGAATGTTCGGCCAAGAATAGGAGAATGGCCGCATGATGGGCGGGGATTCTAGCATTTACTCAAGGAATGGTGTAGGCGGGTAGCAGGATGCCTGCCGGAACGGTAGAAACGACAAGGGGAGCCTAAGCTCCCCAAGAAGTCGTTGCGTGCTCTTATTGTTTTTTTGCTGGGCTTCTTGTTTTTGTTGAGCGCCCTGTCCACAAATCTCGAAGCTTGTGGACGACCCCCAAGCCAGGGGTTAAGAGCAAACGGATTGCTTTGGCCGCTGATGTCACGTTGATCGGTTGATCCAACCAGTTCAGGCGCTGCTTTGAGTGCAGTTTTTGTTGTTCTCTGCCTGGTTGTGGGGCAAGCCCCAAACACGCATCCTCTCCAAAAGAATCAGTTAGCTGCGCCTCCGCCGTCTTGTTTTTATTGTGCGTGAGCCGTTTCGTCTTGTTCTTATTCTGAGTTGCAGTGCTTGTTATTGTTCTTGTACCAGACATATAGCAGGTGCCGTGCCAACTTTTGAAAACCCAGCAAAATCAAGGGATTGAGGCGTTCGTGGGAAATTTCGCAGGCTGAAAATGTCGAAATTTCGTTACCGTATGCCTCGGCAACTGTTACGGCGGTCAAGGCCGGGTAACAGATTTCCGTGGGGGCTGATGTGTTACCTGGGGTGGGTGCGCTGGTTTTGCCGGCCCTTTCGCGGGCACGCCCGCTCCCACAGGAGTTGCCACCCTCTAGGGCAGGGAAATTCCTGTGGGAGCGGGCGTGCCCGCGAAGAGGCCGGAGAGGTTGTAGCCAGGGGCAGGAGGAACCTCCCGCCCCGGTAGATCGGTTACTCGCTGGTAGCGTTGCTCTTGCGCCGCGGTATGCCCAGGCGCTGGCGGCGTTCCCACAGGCACTTGCGGCTGACCCCGAGCTTGCGGGCCAGCTCGGTTTCGGTCATGTGGTCCTGGTGCTCGAGCACGAAGTGCTGGAAGTAGTCTTCCAGCGACAGGTCCTCGGTCGGTTCGTGGCTGGCGTTGGCCGCACTCGACACAGCCAGGGCGCTGTCGAGGATCTCGTCCTCCTCCAGGTCGCTCAGCTCGATATCGATGCCCAGCAGGTCGGCGGAAATTTCTGCACTCTCGCTGAGGATTACCGCGCGCTCGACGGCGTTTTCCAGCTCCCGCACGTTACCCGGCCAGCTGTAGTGACGAATGGCCTGCTCGGCTTCGGCCGAGAAGTGCAGGTCGTCACGGCCGATACGCGCGCTCTGGCGGGCCAGGAAGGCGCTGGCAATTTCGTTGACGTCACTGCCGCGCTCGCGCAGGGCCGGCAGCTTCAGGGCGATCACGTGCAGGCGGTAATACAGGTCTTCACGGAACTGGCCGGCCTTGGCCAGGTTCTTCAGGTCGCGGTGGGTTGCGGCGATCAGGCGCACATCGACCTTCTGCGACTGCACCGAACCGACCCGGCGAATTTCGCCTTCCTGCAGTACACGCAACAGGCGGGCCTGGGCTTCCAGCGGCAGTTCGCCGATTTCGTCGAGGAACAGGGTACCGCCGTCGGCGGCTTCCACCAGGCCCGCCCGCCCGGCACTGGCGCCGGTGAACGCGCCTTTTTCGTGGCCGAACAGCTCGGACTCGATCAGCGTTTCCGGGATGGCTGCACAGTTCACCGAGATCATCGGTGCCTTGGCCCGGCGTGACAGGTTGTGCAGGGCGCGGGCCACCAGCTCCTTGCCGGTACCCGACTCGCCCTGGATCAGCACGTTGGAGTCGGTGGGCGCGACCTTGCGGATCTTGCTGTACATATCCTGCATCGGTGGGCAGGAACCGATGATGCCGATTTCGCCATTGGCCGGGGCGCTGCCCTTGTCGGCGGGGGCCGCCTTGCCATTGCTGGCGCGCGGCTCGGCAACCGGTGCGCTGGCCGGGGCGTTCTGCCGGTCGCGCAGGATGCGCGCCACGGCCTGGAGCATCTCGTCATGGTCGAAGGGCTTGGCGATATAGTCCACCGCGCCCATTTTCATCGAGTCGACCGCCGAGCGCAGGCTGGCATAGCTGGTCATGATCAGTACCGGGGTACCTTGGCCGAGCTTGATCAGTTCGGTGCCGGGTGCGCCTGGCAGGCGCAGGTCGCTGACGATCAGGTCGAAGGTGGCAATGCTGAAGCGTTCCTGGGCTTCCTGCACCGAGCCGGCTTCGCTGACCTGGTACTGGTTCCGTTCGAGCAGGCGACGCAAGGCCGAGCGGATGATGGTTTCGTCTTCGACGATCAGAATGTGCGGCATTGATTCAATTCTCTCGACGGTCTCGAATTTCAGGGGACGTCGCTACGACATGCCGGGGCAGGGTCACGCGGATCCGGGTGCCACGTTGCCGTTCGATATCGGCAGGGCTGTCGATGGTGATTTGCCCATAATGCTCTTCCACGATGGAATAGACCAGAGCGAGCCCCAGTCCGGTTCCTTCGCCCGGGTCCTTGGTGGTGAAGAAGGGTTCGAACAGGCGGTCCATGATGTTCTTCGGGATCCCGCTGCCTTCGTCCTCGACGATCAGGTCGACGGTGTGCTCGTTGACCTCGCTGCGCACGCGCACGGCACTGCCGGGCGGCGAGGCGTCGCGGGCGTTGGAGAGCAGGTTGATCAGCACCTGGGCCAGGCGCTGCGGGTCCCCTTCGACCCAGTGGTCCGGGTCGCAGAGGTTGAAGAACTGTACTTCGAAATTGCGCCGGTTCAACGCCAGCAGACCAATGGCGTCCTGCGCCACTTCGGCCAGGCACACCGGCTCTTCGCTGTTCTGGTGGCTGCCGCCGGCATGAGCGAAGCTCATAAGCGACTGGACGATGCGCGAAACCCGCTTGGTCTGTTCCAGAATCTGGCTGGACAGCTCGATGATTTCACCGTCGTCCTCGCGTTCCTCGCGCAGGTTCTGTGCCAGGCAGGCGATGCCGGTGATCGGGTTGCCGATCTCGTGGGCCACGCCAGCCGCCAGGCGGCCGATGCTGGCCAGGCGTTCGGAGTGTACCAGCTTGTCCTCCAGCGCCTGGGTTTCGGTGAGGTCCTCCACCAGCAGCACCAGGCCGCTGTTGCCTGGTGCCAGCGGCTCGTCGATCGCCGCCTTGTGCAGGTTCAGCCAGCGCGGCTGGCCATCCAGCGCCAGGCGCTGCTTGTGCAGGTGTTCGTCGGGCACGTTGATGAACCCTTGCAGCAGGCCGCGCCAGGGCTCGTCGATGGTGACCAGGCGCGAGCCGACCACGTGCTTGGCGGCGATGCCGGTGAGCTCCTCCATGGCCTTGTTCCACATCAGGATTTCCTGGTCCTTGGCCAACGAGCAGACGCCCATTGGCAGTTCTTGCAGGGTCTGGCGGTGGTAGCGGCGCAGGGCGTCGAGTTCGGCGGCCAGGCCGGTCAGGCGCGAGTGGTAGTCTTCCAGGCGGCTTTCGATGAAGTGGATGTCCTCGGTCACGTAGTTTTCGTTACCGGACTTGTACGGCAAGAAGGTCTCGACCATGTCCTGCGCCACACTCGGCCCCATCAGGCCGGACAGGTTGGCCTCGATACGGTCGCGCAGGCGGCGCAAGGCATAGGGGCGGCGCTCATCGAACGGTAGATAGAGGTCGCGCAGGGCCTGTTCCACTTCCTTTTGTGCGGCCTTGGCGCCCAGTGGCTTGGCCAGCTGAGTGGCGAACTCCTGCGGCGAGGCGGCGTGCAGCTCGCGGCGTTGCGGGCGGCGCACGTTGTCCACCGCGCAGGCCTCGGCTGCGCTGACTTCTTCGGTACTGGCATTGGTGAACAGCGAGATCAGGGTGAACAGCAGCACGTTGGCCGCCAGCGAGGCGATCGCCGCCATGTGCCAGCTGGTGTCGTCCAGTACGTAGATCATGTCCAGCAGCGGGATGTAGAAGCCCTGCAGGTTGCCCAGCAGCGGCAGCAGCATGGTCACCATCCACACCAGGGTACCGGCCAGCAGGCCGGCGATGAAGCCGCGGCGGTTGGCGGTGGGCCAGTACAGCACCGACAGCACGCCGGGCAGGAACTGCAAGGTGGCGACGAAGGCGACGATGCCCAGGTTGGCCAGGCTCTGGTGGTTGCTCTGGGTCAGGTAGAACATGAAGCCGGCGGTGATGATGGCGACGATCAGCGCGCGGCGGGTCCACTTCAGCCAGCGGTAGATATTGCCTTCGGCCGGCGGCTGGTACAGCGGCAGCACCAGGTGGTTGAGGGCCATGCCGGACAGCGCCAGGGTGGTGACGATGATCAGCCCGCTGGCAGCCGACAGGCCGCCGATATAGGCCAGCAGTGCCAATGCCTGGTTGTTGGCGGCAATCCCCAGGCCCAGGGTGAAATACTCGGGATTGGTGCTGGCGCCCAGGCGCAGACCGGCCCACAGCACCAGCGGTACGGCCAGGCTCATCAGCAGCAGGAACAGCGGCAGGCCCCAGCTGGCACTGACCAGCGAGCGCGGGTTGAGGTTTTCGGTGAAGGCCATGTGGTACATGTGCGGCATGACGATCGCCGAAGCGAAGAACACCAGCAGCAAGGTGCGCCATGGCCCTTCCTGCAGCGGGGTATGCAAGGCCGCCAGGGCAGTCTGGTTCTGCAGCAGCCATACCTCCAGCTGGTGCGGGCCGCCGAACACGCCATACAGGGCATACAGGCCGATGCCGCCCAGCGCCAGCAGCTTGATCACCGACTCGAAGGCGATGGCGAAGACCAGCCCTTCGTGTTTCTCGCGGGTGGCGATGTGCCGCGAACCGAAGAAGATGGTGAACAGGATGATCAGGGTACAGAAGGCGAAGGCCACCCGGGCCTTGACTGGTTCGCCGGTGAGGATGCTGATCGAATCGGCCACTGCCTGGATCTGCAGGGCCAGCAAGGGCAGCACGCCGATCAGCATGAAAATCGTGGTCAGCGCCCCGGCCCAGGTACTGCGGAAGCGGAACGCCAGCAGGTCGGCCAGCGATGACAGCTGGTAGGTGCGGGTGATCTTGAGGATCGGATAGAGCAGTACCGGTGCCAGCAGGAACGCGCCGGACACGCCCAGGTAACAGGCGAGGAAGCCGTAGCCGTACTGGTAGGCCAGGCCGACCGAGCCATAGAAGGCCCAGGCACTGGCGTATACACCCAGCGAAAGGGTGTAGGTCAGCGGATGGCGAATGATCGAACGTGGGATCAGGCCCCGTTCGCTGATCCAGGCCACGCCGAACAGCACCATCAGGTACGCGGCGCTGATCAGGATCATCTGGGTCAGGCTAAAGCTCATCGGCATCTCGTTGGCTCTGCAGGATGAAGGTGACGACGATCAGGATCAGCCAGAGCAGGTAAGGGCGGTACCAGGCTCCGGTCGGTTCGATCCACCAGTCCATGATGGCCGGGGAGAACAGGTAGATCCCCACGACCAGAAGCAGGACCAAACGATAGATGTACATGCTGGCCTCGATGGTTGGGCGCTGCGGGCTTGGACTTATTATTGGCGCAAATGGCTGGGGGGATGCTAGCGGGAATCCATGGGGTTCGCCAAGGGGTTGAATTTATTGGGCTTTTGTTTTTGCGGGGTGGGTTGCCCGTGCCGGCCTCTTCGCGGGCGCGCCCGCTCCCACAGGTAAACCACAAATCTTGAAGGTGGTGTAGTTCCTGTGGGAGCGGGCGTGCCCGCGAAGAGGCTGGTAATGCCTCAGCGCAAATCAGCCTCTGGCACCGTGGTGCGCTGTGCAATCGCCTCGGGTTTCCACTGCTTGCGGGCCACTGCCAGCACTTCGGCCGGTGTCGCCAGCAACAGCTCGGGGTCGGTCTCCTGGCCCAGCGCCCGCAATGCCCGCAGCAACAGCGGCGTGGCATGCTCCGCCTGCAGCGGCGGCGAACGGTACGATTTGCCCAGTTTGTGTCCATCCGGCTGGACGATCAGCGGTATATGCAGGTAGCGCGGTTGCGAAAAGCCCAGCAACTCTTGCAGGTACAGCTGGCGCGGGGTGTTGTCGAGCAGGTCGGCGCCGCGCACGATGTCGGTAACACCCTGCCAGGCATCATCCAGTACCACCGCCAGCTGGTAGGCATACAGCCCGTCGCGGCGCTGGATGACGAAATCCCCTACCTCACGCCCCAGGTGTTGCTGGAACTCGCCCTGCACCCGGTCGGTAAAGCGATAGATCAGTTCCGGTACCCGCAAGCGGATCGCCGCGCCTTCACGCGCATGCCCGGCGTTGCGACAAAAACCGGGGTAGATGCCGTTGTAACCCTCCAGCTGCTTGCGCGAGCAGGTACAGGCATAAGCCAGGCCCATGTTGAACAGGCGATCGACCACTGCGCCGTAGGCGTCGTGCCGCTGGCTCTGGAACACCACTTCGCCATCCCATTCCAGGCCATAGCGCTCCAGCGTTTGCAGGATGGCATCGCGGGCACCGGGCATTTCCCGCGGCGGGTCGGTATCCTCCATGCGCAGCAGCCAGCGGCCGTTGACGGCGCGGGCATCGAGCCAGGAGGCGAGGGCGGCGACCAGCGAGCCGAAGTGCAGGAAGCCGCTGGGAGTGGGGGCGAAACGCCCGATGTAACGGGTATCGGTCATGGTCAGGCTGGGCATGAAATGAAACGGGGCGCATGATGCGCCCCGTCCGGATGGAAGAAGGATCAGCCTTTGCCGACCGTCTTTTCCTTTTTCTCGGCAATTTCCTTGCAGTCGAAGCACAGGTCCGCAGTAGGACGGGCTTCCAGGCGACGCAGGCCGATCTCGATGCCGCACGATTCGCACCAGCCGTACTCGTCGGCCTTGATCTTTTCGAGGGTCTTGTCGATCTTCTTGATCAGCTTGCGCTCGCGATCGCGATTGCGCAGCTCCAGGGCGAATTCTTCTTCCTGGCTGGCGCGGTCGGCCGGGTCGGGGAAGTTGGCTGCCTCGTCCTTCATATGGTCCACAGTGCGGTCGACACTTTCCATCAAGTCTCGCTTCCAGGCGCCGAGAAGCTTGGTGAAGTGCTGTTTCATGGGCTCGCCCATGTACTCTTCACCCTTGGTTTCTACGTAGGGCTCGACACCGTACATGGTCTGGGCTTTTTGCTTTTCTACGGTGGACATGAATAGACCGCCTCTCACTCATCTGATCCAATGCGCAGGCTGCTCCATCTCCGGCACCCGCCGGCCCTGCGACTGCGAGCCGCCGAACTTACCAGATAGATCGGGGGTGCGCTACCCCGCCCGATCTTGCTGATTGACACCGGCCTGAGCGGTACGTTCGATCGCTCGCAGAGGTAGAATCTCCAGTTTAGACCCTATTGAGAGAAGGTCATGGCCCACCCTTACAGCGCGCGCAGCCGCGCCATCGAACCCTTCCATGTCATGGCGCTGCTGGCCCGGGCCAACGAGCTGCAGGCGGCCGGGCACGACGTGATCCACCTGGAAATCGGCGAGCCGGACTTCACCACCGCTGCGCCGATCGTCGCCGCTGGCCAGGCGGCACTCGCCGCCGGGCACACCCGGTATACCGCCGCTCGCGGCCTGCCGGCGTTGCGCGAAGCGATTGCCGGTTTCTACGGCCAGCGCTATGGCCTGACTGTCGATCCTGAACGCATCCTGATTACCCCGGGTGGCTCCGGGGCACTGCTGCTGGCCAGCAGCTTGCTGGTCGACCCCGGCAAGCACTGGCTGCTGGCCGACCCGGGTTACCCGTGCAACCGCCACTTCCTGCGCCTGGTCGAAGGCGGCGCGCAACTGGTGCCGGTCGGCCCGGAGGTCAACTACCAGCTGACCGCCGACCTGGTGCAGCGCCATTGGGACAAGGACACCGTTGGTGCCCTGGTTGCCTCGCCAGCCAACCCCACCGGCACCGTGCTGGGTCGGGACGAGCTGGCCAGCCTGTCCACTGCCACCCGGGAGCGCCACGGCCACCTGGTGGTGGACGAGATCTACCATGGCCTGACCTACGGCATGGACGCGCCCAGTGTGCTGGAAGTGGATGACTCGGCGTTTGTGCTGAATAGTTTTTCCAAGTATTTCGGCATGACCGGTTGGCGCCTCGGCTGGCTGGTAGCGCCGCCCGGCGCCGTGGCAGACCTGGAAAAACTGGCACAAAACCTGTACATCAGCGCGCCAAGCATGGCCCAGCATGCCGCGCTGGCGTGCTTCCAGCCCGAGACCCTGGCCATTTTCGAAGAGCGCCGCGCCGAGTTCGCCCGCCGTCGCGACTATCTGTTGCCCGCCCTGCGCGAGCTTGGCTTCCGCATTGCCGTCGAACCGCAGGGGGCCTTCTATCTGTATGCCGACATCAGTGCCTTTGGTGGTGATGCGTTCGCCTTTTGCCGGCATTTCCTGGAAACCGAGCACCTGGCCTTTACCCCGGGCCTGGATTTCGGCCGGCACCTGGCCGGCCATCATGTGCGTTTCGCCTATACCCAGAGCCTGCCGCGCCTGGAGCAGGCGGTGCAGCGGATTGCCCGCGGGCTGCGGAGCTGGCAGGGCTGATGCTGTTCTTTCCTCCACTCGAACAGGGTCGCCTGCTGCGCCGCTACAAGCGTTTTCTGGCAGACATCGAACTGGCCAGCGGCGAACAGCTGACCATCCACTGCCCGAATACTGGCTCCATGCTCAACTGCATGCGCGAAGGCGGGCAGGTGTGGTTCAGCCGCTCCAGCGACCCCAAGCGCAAGCTGCCGGGCACCTGGGAAATCAGTGAAACCCCACAGGGGCGGCTGGCCTGCGTGAATACCGGGCGGGCCAACGGGCTGGTCGAAGAAGCCCTGCGTGCCGGCGTCATCGCCGAACTGGCCGGTTTCACCGCGCTCAAGCGTGAAGTGGCCTATGGCGAGGAAGGCAGCCGCATCGACTTTCGCCTGGATTTCGACGGCGCCCCGGCCTATGTCGAAGTCAAGAGCGTGACCCTCGGCTACCCCGACAGCCTGGTTGCGGCGTTCCCTGATGCGGTAACCCAACGCGGTGCCAAGCACCTGCGCGAGCTGGCCAAGCTGGCCCGGCAGGGGGTACGCGCCGTGCAGTTGTATTGTGTGAACCTGACTGGCATCGACGCCGTGCGCCCAGCCGCGGAAATCGATGCAGCCTATAGCCAGGCCCTGCATAGCGCAGTGGCCGACGGCGTGGAAGTGCTGGCCTATGGCACGCGCCTGGACGCCGCGGGTATCGTCATCGATCGCCGTCTGCCGGTGCTGCTTGGCCCTTGAGCCAGATACCCTGGCTGTCTTCATGGCAGCTCAGGGCCTGCAACTGCTTGCCCTCGCAGGGCCCGGCCACGCATTCGCCGCTTTCGATCAGGAACAGCGCGCCATGATGGGCGCAGTGGATCAGGCTGGCGCTGTCGTCGAGAAATTCATCCTCGGCCCAGTTCAGCGGTATGCCGCGGTGCGGGCACAGGTTGCGGTACAGATGCACCTGGCCCTGGCGACGCACGCCGAACAGTTCGATGCCGTCTACGCTGAAGGCGCGGCTCTGGCCTTCGGCCAGGCCTTGGGAGGTACAAAGGAAATGCATGGCAGGGATGGCCCGTGAAAGCAATGGTAGCCTGACGCACCAAGGCGAGTGATTGTTCAATCGCCCGCATGGGTTGCGCCTGGTTGCCTATGGTGCGCAGTTCCGCCGTCCGCTACAAGGCGCGCGGCCAGCCAGGGGAAGGAAAGCTGAGCGGGTTTGCCCGCGACGGTTGTGCAGCCACAGCGCTGCAGGCAAGTGCATGTACATGCCAATGAACAAGAGGTACACCCATGCGTCATCCGCTGCTCTCCGGTTTCTCGCTGTGCCTGGCACTGGCGCTGGGGGGCTGCCAGGCCAGCCTGCCGCCGTTGCCGGCCTGGCAGAGCAGTGAAGGGCGCAGCCATGCCGAACTGGGGCATATCGTCGAGCTTGCCAGCGGCCAGTTGATCAGCCCAGAGCAATTGCTGCAGCGTTTGTCTGCCGCCCCACGGGTGCTGGTCGGTGAAAAGCACGACAACCCCGACCACCATGCGCTGCAACTGTGGCTGTTGCGCGCCCTGCAAGGCCAGCGGGCGCAAGGCAGCCTGTTGCTGGAAATGCTGCAGCCCGAGCAACAACCGTTGGTGGACAAGCTTGCCGGGCAACCGGTGCCGGCAGACCTGCCCCAGGCCCTGGCCTGGCAGGACGGTTGGGATTGGCAGTTGTATGGGCCGATCATCACCGAAGCCCTGCGACAACACGTGCCTTTGCTGGCAGCCAACCTTTCAACCGCCGAGATGCGCCAGGCTTATCGGCAGCCGGCTTCGTTGCTCGGTGAGCGTTCCAACGCGCCAGCGGTCCAGGCTGCCCTGCTGGAGCATGTGCGTGCCGGGCATTGCGGGATGCTGCCGGAAAGCCAGTTGCCGGCGATGCTGGCGGTGCAACAGCAGCGTGACCGGCGTATGGCCGAGCGCTTGCTGGCGGCGCCGCAGCCGGTGCTGCTGTTTGCAGGGGCCTATCACGTGCGCAAGGATTTGGGCGTGCCGTTGCACCTGGCTGACCTGGGTGCGCAAGGAGAAAGCACGGTGCTGGTGTTGGCGGAGGTGGGCGACTGGGTTGAGGCGACCGAGGCCGACTATGCGTGGTATACGGCGGCGACGCCGGAGCAGGACTATTGCGCGCAGATGCGGCGCTAGCTCAGGTAGAAAACACTGGCCAAAAAAAGACCCGGCAAACTGCCGGGTCAATAACCGTGATTAGCCTGATGAGGAGATAATCTGAGAGTCCGAACCAGGGGCTCTTAGTTTATCCAACCAGTCTCGCGACCAGTTGTGATAATCATAACGATTCTCATTTCGAGGTCAATCCCTTTACCACGATTATTTCGGATTTTTTTGCGGCGGGCATTTTGCGTCCAGCTGCTGATTGAGCGCTTCTTTGCGTTCTAGCGGCAAATCGTTCCAGTGCATGTCCAGAAGCGCGCCTTCAATGGCATACAGCAGCACCTTCGATGCGCGGAACCCTCGCGTCTTCACGGCCTGGTACGCACCCACCGCGCCCAGTCGTCGCAGATCCGATGCACTGTGGATGCCCGCTGCATGCAGCCACTGCGCAGAGGTCTTGCCAAGGTTCTTCAGATGCTGCAATTCATCGTTCATCGAGCCTCCTTGCGATGGCTGAACGGGTCATGGGGAGATAAATCGCGAGCAGGTCAGAGAGGAGTGTAGCGGGGGTTGGGAAATGCGCGGCCTTTTGCCATTGGGTGCGACGAGATGACCCGTGGGGGCCTCTTCGCGGGCTTGCCCGCTCCCACAGGTGCGGCACAGCTTGCAAGGCCTGTGCTGTACCTGTGGGAGCGGGCAAGCCCGCGAAGAGGCCCCCACGGGAAAGCGCTGAACTTACAGCCCAGGCAAGCGCTGACGAACCTGTTCGATCACCTGGTCCATGCTGGCGGCGTCCTGGGTATCGACGCGTTTGCTCTGGGCCAGTTCCTGGGCATCCAGTGGCTCCCGGTTGGCCTGCTGGGCCTTGATCACGTCCAGCGTGGCATCCGATGGATCGTTGCTTTCGGCCTGGCGCTGCGCCAGCCAGCTGGCGATGACCGCGTCCGGTGCATGGCAGTCGAGGATCAGGAACGGCACACCGGTCTGGCTGGCCACATCGGCTGCCGCCTGGCGCTGCTCACGCTTGAGGTAGGTGGCATCCAGCACTACCGGGAAGCCGGCACGCAGCACGGTTGCTGCGACTTCGTGCAGTCGCTGGTAAGTCGCGGTGCTGGCGTCCTGGGCATAGATGCCACTGCTCAGCTGGCCCGCGTCGGCCTGCTGCTGCTCGCCAAACAAGCGCTTGCGCTCGACGTCCGAACGCACGCGGACGGCGCCCAGGGCCTCGACCATGCGCATGGCCACGTGGCTTTTGCCCACCGCCGAAACGCCATGGGTAATGGCCAGCAGGCGCGACGGGATGGCACTGTAGCTTTCTGCCAGGTTGGCGTAGTTGCGGTAGGTGCGCAGGGTGGTTGCACGCTGCACGCCATCGGCGTTGGCCGGCATGCTGAACAATGCCACTTTGGCCCGTACCAGCGCGCGGTAGGCCTTGTAGAAGTTGAGCAACTCGAGGCCTTGGTAGTCACCGGTCAGTTCCAGGTACTGGCTGATGAAGCGCCGGGCCAGGCATTTCAGGCCGCGGTCTTCCAGGTCCATGGCCAGGAAAGCGGTGTCGGCGTAGACGTCGGTCAGGCGGAACGGTTCGTTGAACTCGATGCAGTCGAAGATCACTACCTGGCCATCGATCAGGGTGGCATTGCCGAGGTGGATGTCACCGTGGCATTCGCGGATGAAACCGTTGGCCTTGCGCTGTTCCAGCAGGCCATGCAGGCGCTCGAAGCTGCTGCTTGCCCAAGCCTCGAGGGCGTCGAGCTGTTGCAGGTCGGCCTTGTCGCTGAGGAACGGGCGGATCTGCTCGAAGTTCTGTTCCACCGGCGCCATCACGCTGTCCGGCGTGCCCAGGGGGTGCTCTACCAGCACGCGGGGAGCCTGCAGGTGGAACTCGGCGATCTGCCGGGCCATCTGGTCGATGTGTGCGGCGTTCAGTTCGCCATTGGCCTGCAAGGTGTTGAGCATCTGCCCCTGGGGGAACTGGCGCATCTTCAGCACGTACTCGATGGCTTCGCCTTCTCCACCGATCTGCGGCGCCTCGATGCTGCCGGTAATTGGCAACACTTCCAGGTACAGGCCGTCGGTCAGGCGCTGGTTCAGGCGCAATTCTTCGTTACAGAAATGCCGGCGCTGGTCCAGGCTGGTGAAATCGAGGAAGCCGAAGTTCATCGGTTTCTTGATCTTATAGGCATACTCGCCGGTGAGCAGCACCCAGGAAATATGCGTCTCGATCAGCTGGAACCCCTCCACGGGGTGAGGGTACAGGGCAGGGTTCTGCAGCGCGGTGATAAGGGCTTGGCTCACGGGAAATCCTTCCGGGGCAGGGAATTCGAATGCGCCATTATGGTCAATGGTGCCGCCCCTGCCTACCGCCGGGCCGTCTGCCCAGCCTTTATAAAGTGCGTATAATCCGCCGCCATGACTCGAACCCGAAATCCCCGTACCCCTCAGAAACGCCCGACCGGCCGTTCTCGCGCCTGGCTGGGCTGGGCCTTGAAGCTCAGCCTGGTCGGCCTGGTGATCGTTGCCGGCTTCGCGGTTTACCTCGATGCAGTTGTCCAGGAAAAGTTCTCTGGCAAGCGCTGGACCATCCCGGCCAAGGTGTATGCCCGGCCGCTGGAGCTATTCACCGGGCAGAAGCTGAGCAAGGACGACTTCCTCACCGAGCTGGATGCGCTCGGCTATCGGCGTGAAAGCGCAGTCAACGGCCCCGGTGCGGCATCGGTCAATGGCAATACGGTCGACCTCAACACCCGTGGCTTCCAGTTCTACGAGGGCATGGAGCCGGCACAGTTCGTGCGGGTGCGCTTCTCGGGCGACTACGTGGCGGGCCTTTCCGGGGCCAACGGCAAGGCGCTCGATGTGGTGCGTCTGGAGCCGCTGATGATCGGCGGCATCTACCCGAAAAACCTCGAAGACCGCATCCTGATCAAGATCGACCAGGTGCCCAAGTACCTGCTCGAAACCCTGGTGGCTACCGAAGACCGTGATTTCTACAGCCACTTCGGCGTATCGCCCAAGTCCATCGCCCGCGCCGTGTGGGTCAACACCTCGGCCGGCTCGATGCGTCAGGGCGGCAGTACCCTGACCCAGCAGTTGGTGAAGAACTTCTACCTCACCAGCGAGCGCAGCCTCAGCCGCAAGCTGACCGAGGCCATGATGGCCGTGCTGCTGGAGCTGCACTACGACAAGCGCGAAATCCTCGAGGCCTACCTCAACGAAGTGTTCGTCGGCCAGGACGGCCAGCGTGCGGTGCACGGCTTCGGCCTGGCCAGCCAGTTCTTCTTCAGCCAGCCACTGTCGGAGCTGAAACTGCACCAGATCGCCTTGCTGGTGGGCATGGTCAAAGGCCCGTCCTACTACAACCCGCGACGCTACCCCGAGCGCGCCCTCGCGCGCCGCAACCTGGTGCTCGACCTGGTGGCCGAACAGGGTGTGGCCAGCCAGGCCGAAGTGGATGCGGCGAAGCAGATGCCGCTGGGTGTGACCAAGCGCGGCAGCCTGGCAGACAGTTCGTTCCCGGCATTCCTCGACCTGGTCAAGCGTCAGCTGCGCCAGGACTACCGCGATGAAGACTTGACCGAAGAAGGCCTGCGCATCTTCACCAGTTTCGACCCGATCCTGCAGATGAAGGCCGAAGCCTCGATGAGCGAGACCTTCAAGCGCCTGGCGGGCCGCAAGGGGGCTGACGATGTCGAGTCGGCGATGGTCGTGACCAACCCGGAAACCGGTGAAGTGCAGGCGCTGATCGGCAGCCGTCAGGCCGGTTTCGCTGGCTTCAACCGCGCCATCGATGCGGTGCGCCCGATCGGCTCGCTGGTCAAGCCGGCGGTATACCTGACCGCGCTGGAACAACCGACCAAGTACACACTGACCAGCTGGGTGCAGGACGAGCCGTTCTCGGTCAAAGGCGCCGACGGCCAGGTCTGGCGGCCGCAGAACTACGACCGCCGCCCGCACGGCACCATCTACCTGTACCAGGGGCTGGCCAACTCCTACAACCTGTCGACCGCCAAGATCGGCCTGGAAGTCGGCGTGCCCAACGTGATCAAGACCATTGGCCGGCTGGGCGTGAACGTCGACTGGCCGGCCTTCCCAGCCATGCTGCTGGGCGCCGGCGGCATGTCGCCGATGCAGGTGGCGACCATGTACCAGACCATCGCCAACGGCGGCTTCAATACGCCGATGCGCGGTATCCGCAGCGTGCTCACCGCCGAGGGCGAGCCGCTCAAGCGCTACCCGTTCCAGATCCAGCAAACCTTCGACCCGGGTGCCATCTACCTGGTGCAGAACGCCATGCAGCGGGTAATGCGCGAAGGTACCGGTCGCTCGGTATACAACACCTTGCCGCGCACGCTGACCCTGGCGGGCAAGACCGGTACCAGCAACGACTCGCGTGACAGCTGGTTCTCCGGTTTCAGCCAGGACCTGCTGGCCGTGGTGTGGATGGGCCGCGACGACAACGGCAAGACGCCGTTCACTGGCGCGACCGGTGCCCTGCAGGTGTGGACCAGCTTCATGAAGAAGGCCGACCCGCTGCCGTTGGACATGCCGCAACCGGATAACGTGGTACAGGCGTGGATTGACCCCTACAGTGGCCATGGGTCTGATGGCAGCTGTCCGGGAGCGGTGCAGATGCCGTATATTCGCGGGAGTGAGCCGCCCGCCGGTGCGACCTGTGGCGGCGAGCAGGATCCAGTTGAATCGGTCATGGACTGGGTCAAAGGCTGGATGAATTAAGCACAGGCTGCATTGATGAGGTGTGACGTGAACAAGTGGCTGTTTCCTGCCGTGACGGCGCTGGCTGTGCTCCAGGGGTGTGCCAGTGTGCCGCGCGGCAATATTCCGGTGGTCGACTCGAGCACCCGTGTGTCCAATAGCGAGCGCATGACGGCCAAGCGCACGACGGCTGGCTACAACGCGGGCACTGCACAGGCGCAAACGCTGCCCGAGGACTCCGGCGTCACCGTGATGATCCCGCAGGGTGCGGGTGCCTCCGGCATCCAGACATTCCCGGCCAACGGCTCGGCACCGATCAGCACCTCGCCGATCACGCCGGGGCCGATCACAACCGGCCCGGTCAGTTCGGCACCGATGACCACCAATCCAAACCCGATCGCTGACGAACCGTTCGATATCGCTGCGATGAACAGCGCTTCGCAAAGCACCAGTGCCCCAACCGGTATCCCGCGTAGCGGTGCCGCTGCAGGCGGGCTGTCGGCAGATGAGCAGCTGGACGGTCCGGTACTGGCGTTGCTGACCACTGCGCAGTCGCAACAGGGCAGTGGTGACTTCAACGGCGCTGCTTCCAGCCTGGAGCGTGCCCAGCGCATTGCCCCGCGCGAGCCGCAGGTGCTGTACCGTCTGGCCCAGGTGCGCCTGTCGCAAGGTGATGCGCCGCAGGCCGAGCAGCTGGCGCGTCGCGCCCTTACCTATGCCAATGGCCGCCCGAGCCTGCAGGCGGAGCTGTGGAACACCATCGCCCAGGCCCGCGAAAAGCAGGGTGATAGCGCTGGTGCTGCGCTGGCCCGGCAAAAGGCTCGGGTCAACTTGTGATGATCGAGCAACGCATTCTGGATATTGCCGACCACCTGATGCTGATCGAGCGTGAGTTGCAGGTACAGGGCTGGTGGGATGCCGAGGCGCCAAGCGACGAGGCACTGGCCAGCACCGTGCCGTTCGCCGTCGATACCCTCAGCTTCGAGCAATGGCTGCAATGGATCTTCCTGCCGCGCATGAAGATCATCATCGAACTGGGCCACCCGCTGCCCAGTGCCTCGGGCATCCTGGTCATGGCCGAAACCGTATTTACCGACCGCCCGGAACAAAGCCGCGAGCTTCGCCGCCTGTTGGCAGCTTTCGATCAATTGATTGCTCCTTCCGCCTGATTTCTTCAGTTTTTCCTTCAAGGGCCGCAGATTGTGGCCTTTTTTTATGGAAATCTTATCAATTCTGCTGCTGAAGCGATTTTTAGTGGTGGCAGGAATTCATCTTGGCGAAAAATTGGCAATAATTTTTCTTGACTTGTTGGCGCCGAATCAGAAGAATCCAATCTCCGCTGTAGAGGGACTGCCAGAAGCAGACCCGCTAAGCAGATCATGAGGCGCACACCCGCGCCGACCTGTTACACCCCGCAACGCGTTACCTCGCGCTGGGTGGGAAAACCCCGCAACACTCTGGGGCGCTCCCAATACTTGCTCAGTCAGTGCTGACGTTCGCTCATGCTCTGCTTGGCAGTAAACCTATTAAGACCCGTCCAGTGAGGGCGGTATTCTGGCGTTTTAGAGGTGAACAACGTGGAGCTTTTATCTGGCGCTGAGATGGTCGTCCGCTTCTTGCGTGACGAAGGCGTTAAGCACATCTACGGGTACCCTGGTGGTGCTCTCCTGCATGTTTACGACGCGCTGTTCAAGGAACCGGAAGTCGAGCACATCCTGGTTCGTCATGAGCAGGCGGCTACCCATATGGCGGACGGCTACGCCCGTGCCACCGGCAAGGCCGGCGTGGTACTGGTAACTTCCGGGCCTGGTGCGACCAATGCCATTACCGGTATTGCCACTGCCTACATGGACTCGATCCCGATGGTCATCCTGTCTGGCCAGGTGCCTAGCACCATGGTCGGTACCGATGCCTTCCAGGAAACCGACATGATCGGTATTTCGCGGCCGATCGTGAAGCACAGCTTCATGATCAAACATGCCAGCGAAATCCCGGAAGTTCTGAAAAAAGCATTCTACCTGGCGCAATCCGGGCGCCCAGGTCCGGTCGTGGTCGACATTCCAAAAGACATGACCAACCCGGCCGAGAAGTTCGAATACGTCTACCCGAAAAAGGTCAAGCTGCGTTCCTACAGCCCGGCCGTTCGTGGCCATTCCGGGCAGATCCGCAAGGCTGCGGAGATGCTGCTGGCGGCCAAGCGCCCGGTGGTGTACTCCGGTGGCGGCGTGATTCTCGGCGGTGGCTCCGAGGCCCTGACCGAAATCGCCAAGTCGCTGAACCTGCCGGTCACCAATACCCTGATGGGCCTCGGTGGCTTCCCGGGTACTGATCGCCAGTTCCTCGGCATGCTCGGCATGCACGGCAGCTTCACTGCCAACATGGCCATGCACCATGCCGACGTCATCTTTGCCGTCGGCGCCCGCTTCGACGACCGTGTGGTGAACGGCCCGGCCAAGTTCTGCCCGAACGCCAAGATCATTCACATCGACATCGACCCGGCGTCGATCTCCAAGATGATCAAGGCCGACGTGCCGATCGTCGGCCCGGTCGACAGCGTCCTCAGCGAGATGCTCGGCATCCTCAAGGAAATCGGCGAGCAGCCTGACAAGGCGGCGCTGGATGCCTGGTGGAAGCAGATCGATGAATGGCGTGGCAATGGCGAGCTGTTCCCCTACGACAAGGGCGACGGCAACGTGATCAAGCCGCAGAAGGTCATCGAGACCCTGTGCGAAGTGACCCATGGCGACGCCTTCGTCACTTCCGACGTTGGCCAGCACCAGATGTTCGCGGCGCAGTACTACCGTTTCAACAAGCCGAACCGCTGGATCAACTCCGGTGGCCTGGGCACGATGGGCTTCGGCTTCCCGGCGGCGATGGGAGTCAAGCTCAACTTCCCCGACCAGGACGTGGCCTGCGTGACTGGCGAAGGCAGCATCCAGATGAACATCCAGGAGCTGTCCACCTGCATGCAGTACGGCCTGCCGGTGAAGATCGTCAACCTGAACAACGGTGTGCTGGGCATGGTCCGCCAGTGGCAGGACATGTCCTACAACGGTCGTCACTCGCATTCGTATGTCGAGTCGCTGCCTGACTTCATCAAGCTGGCCGAGGCCTATGGCCATGTGGGTATCCGCATCACCAGCCTGAAGGACCTCAAGCCGAAGCTGGAAGAAGCGTTTGCGATGAAAGACCGCCTGGTATTCATCGACATCGCGGTTGACCGCAGCGAGCACGTCTATCCGATGCAGATCAAGGATGGCTCGATGCGTGACATGTGGCTGAGCAAGACGGAGCGTACCTGATATGCGGCACATCATTTCCCTGCTGCTGGAAAACGAACCAGGTGCGTTGTCCCGTGTGGTCGGCCTGTTCTCCCAGCGTAACTACAACATTGAAAGCCTGACCGTGGCGCCGACCGAAGACCCGACCCTGTCGCGTCTGACGCTGACTACCGTTGGCCATGACGAAGTGATCGAGCAGATCACCAAGAACCTGAACAAGCTGGTCGAAGTGGTCAAGCTTGTCGACCTGTCGGAAAGCGCTCACATCGAGCGTGAACTGATGCTGGTCAAGGTCAAGGCTACCGGTGCCCAGCGCGCCGAGATCAAGCGCACCACGGACATCTTCCGTGGCCAGATCGTCGACGTCACCGCCAGCGTGTACACCGTGCAGCTGAGCGGCACCAGCGACAAACTGGACAGCTTCATCCAGGCGATCGGCACTGCATCGATTCTCGAAACCGTGCGCAGCGGCGTTACCGGCATTGCCCGTGGCGACAAAGTGCTCAGCATCTGAATTCCACAAATTAGCGATGGCTCCGCAGGGGCCGAGATATAACCAGGGGTATTTTCATGAAAGTTTTCTACGATAAAGACTGCGACCTTTCCATCATCCAGGGTAAGAAAGTCGCCATCATCGGTTACGGTTCCCAGGGCCACGCTCAGGCGTGCAACCTGAAGGACTCCGGTGTAGATGTAACCATCGGTCTGCGTAAAGGTTCGGCCACCGTTGCCAAGGCAGAAGCCCACGGCCTGAAAGTGACCGACGTTGCCTCCGCCGTCGCTGCTGCCGACCTGGTCATGATCCTGACCCCGGACGAATTCCAGGGCCAGCTGTACAAGCAGGAAATCGAGCCGAACATCAAGAAGGGCGCTACCCTGGCCTTCTCCCACGGCTTCTCGATCCACTACAACCAGGTGGTTCCGCGTGCCGACCTCGACGTGATCATGATCGCGCCGAAAGCCCCTGGCCACACCGTTCGCTCCGAGTTCGTCAAAGGCGGTGGCATCCCTGACCTGATCGCTATCTACCAGGACGCTTCGGGCAACGCCAAGAACGTCGCCCTGTCCTACGCCTCGGGCGTGGGTGGCGGCCGTACCGGCATCATCGAAACCACCTTCAAGGACGAGACCGAAACCGACCTGTTCGGCGAGCAGGCTGTTCTGTGCGGTGGCACCGTCGAGCTGGTCAAAGCCGGTTTCGAAACCCTGGTCGAAGCTGGCTACGCGCCGGAAATGGCCTACTTCGAGTGCCTGCACGAGCTGAAGCTGATCGTTGACCTCATGTACGAAGGCGGCATCGCCAACATGAACTACTCGATCTCTAACAACGCCGAGTACGGTGAGTACGTTACTGGTCCGGAAGTCATCAACGAAGAATCCCGCAAGGCCATGCGCAACGCCCTGAAGCGCATCCAGGACGGCGAGTACGCGAAGATGTTCATCTCCGAAGGTGCTACCAACTACCCATCGATGACCGCCAAGCGCCGCAACAACGCCGCTCACGGCATCGAGATCATCGGCGAGCAGCTGCGTTCGATGATGCCGTGGATCTCGGCCAACAAAATCGTCGACAAGACCAAGAACTAAGTCTGTCGAAAGATGAAAAACGCGGCTTCGGCCGCGTTTTTTCGTTCTGGCAGCCGGCTTCTGGTATAAAGCAGACCAGTGGCTTGCTGTTAGAACCTGTCTTGCGGGCCCGTGTCGAACATTTTCCATCCTGTTGCAAGGTACCCTCCATGAGCGAACGTCCCGAAGAGCCGAACAAGCCCTCCGACGCCGAAAGCCTGCTACCTGTCGATGAGCACGTTGAAGAAGGGCATGATGCCGAAGGGCGCAAGGTGCGCCACCGTGGCATCTATCTGCTGCCCAACCTGTTTACCACCGCCAACCTGTTTGCCGGTTTCTATTCCATCATCAGCTCGATGAGCGCGCAGAGCGCCCTGAGTGCCGGTGACCCGCGCGAGGCGAGCAAGTACTTCGCCTTCGCTGCCATCGCCATCTTCGTGGCCATGGTGCTCGATGGCCTTGATGGCCGTGTCGCGCGCATGACCAATACCCAGAGCGCCTTCGGTGCCGAGTACGATTCGCTGTCGGACATGGTCGCCTTTGGTGTGGCCCCGGCCTTGCTGGCCTTCGGCTGGGCGCTGGGCGACATGGGCAAGGTCGGCTGGATGGTCGCCTTCATCTATGTGGCCGGTGCGGCGTTGCGCCTGGCACGTTTCAATACCCAGGTCGGTACAGCCGACAAGCGCTATTTCATCGGCCTGGCCAGCCCGGCCGCTGCGGGCGTGGTGGCGGGTACCGTATGGGCGTTCAGCGACTACGGCATCCAGGGTTCCAAGCTGTCGTTCCTGGTGGCGCTGCTGGTGGCTGCTGCCGGCATGCTGATGGTCAGCAACATCAAGTACAACAGCTTCAAGGAGCTGGACCTCAAGGGCCGCGTGCCGTTTGTAGCGATCCTGGCCGTGGTGCTGGTATTTGCCGTGGTGTTCAGCGACCCGCCGCGCATCCTGCTGCTGATCTTCCTTGCCTATGCGGCTTCGGGGCCGATCCAGTTCCTGCTGAAGGGGCGTCGGCGTAAAGCCTGACAGCCCGTTAATGTTGGAATAACCCTCCGGCTCCATAGTCTTACTGGTACATCCGCTATCCAGTGCTATGGAGCCGCCCATGCTCATCAAGCTATCCAGGTCTTCCGAATGCAAGGCATCGGAGATCACCGCAGAAAGCCTCTATCTTTCCCGGCGCGCCCTGATGGGCGGTTCCCTGGCGGCTCTGGCCCTGGGGGCACTGCCGGGCCGGGTGGGCGCGGCTGAGGTTTCGCGTTATGCCGACGTACAGGCCGGGCGTGCGCCGGCCTGGTTTGCCGACAAGCTTGCGGCCACGCAGTGGCAGGCGGTAACGGTCAAGAACGAGGCGATCACGCCGTTCAAGGATGCGACCCATTACAACAACTTCTATGAGTTCGGGCCAGACAAGGGCGACCCGGCGGCCAATGGCGACAGCCTGAAAACCGAACCGTGGAGCGTTGTGGTCGATGGCGAAGTGGGTAAGCCCGGGCGCTATGCGCTGGAAGACTTCGTCAAACCGTACCAGCTTGAGGAGCGCATCTACCGGCTGCGTTGCGTAGAGGCATGGTCGATGGTCATTCCATGGCTGGGCTTTCCGTTGGCGCAGGTACTCAAGCAGGTCGAGCCGACTTCCAGGGCTCGCTATGTTCGCTTCGAGACCTTGAAGGATCCGGAGCACATGCCCGGGCAGCGTTCGGGTTTCGCCTTGATCGACTGGCCCTACAGGGAAGGCTTGCGCCTGGATGAGGCGATGCACCCCTTGGCGATCCTGGCGGTGGGCATGTATGGCCGCGAACTGCCCAACCAGAATGGTGCGCCGTTGCGCCTGGTAGTACCGTGGAAGTACGGTTTCAAGAGTATCAAGTCGATCGTGCGTATCAGCCTGGTGGCCGAGCAGCCTGGTACTACCTGGCAAGGCCTGGCGCCGGACGAGTACGGCTTTTATGCCAATGTGAACCCGACGGTCGACCATCCACGTTGGAGCCAGGCTCGTGAGCGGCGGCTGCCCAGCGGGCTGTTCAGCCCCAATGTGCGGGAAACCCAGATGTTCAATGGCTATGCCGATGAAGTGGCATCGCTGTATACCGGGCTCGACCTGCGGAAGAACTATTGATGCGTTACCCCTGGTTTCGTCTGGGCATCTTCATCGTGGGGTGCCTGTTCCCGGCGTGGTGGCTGTATGAGGCTGCGCTGAATCTGCTGGGGCCGGACCCTGGCAAGATCCTGATGGACCGCCTCGGGCTTGGGGCGCTGACCTTCCTCCTGGTCACCTTGGGCATGACGCCGCTGCAGAAGCTGACGGGTTGGCCGGGTTGGGTCGTGGTGCGCCGGCAGCTGGGGTTGTGGGTGTTTGCCTATATCGTGCTGCATATCCTGGCGTATCTGTTCTTTATCCTCGGGCTGGATTGGGGGCAGTTGGCGGTGGAGTTGCGCAAGCGGCCTTACATTATTGTGGGTGCGCTGGGTTTCCTTGGGTTGCTGGCCTTGGCGGTTACTTCGAACAGGTATAGCCAGCGGCGAATGGGGGCACGATGGAAGAAGCTGCACAGGTTGGTGTATGGCGTGCTTGGGTTGGGGTTGCTGCATTTCTTGTGGATCGTGCGCTCCGATCTGCGGGAGTGGGCGATCTATGCGTTCATCGGCGGCTTGTTGATGGTGTTGCGGATTCCGCCTGTTTCACGGGTGCTTCCGAAGATTGCCAGGCGGCAGGGGAGGGCAGTCTGAGGGTCGTGGCTTGCAGGCGCTGAAGATGTTGTGGTGAGCACCTGGTGGCTTTGCTAGGGTCTTCGCCTGGAATACTTCAGATTAATGAAATTAAAGGTTGACGCGGTTTCGAATGCCCTTATAATGCGCCCCACTTCCAGCGACATCGGAACGAAAAACTCCTTGTTCATCAATGAGTTAAGTAGTGATGAAGAAGCTGAAAGAGCTACGATCGAATGATCGGCGGCGGTCGAGATGAAGGTTGACAGCGTTTCAAAGCGCTGTATGATTCGCCTCCCGCTACGAGAGATCGCAGCGAGTCAAGTGTTTGAAGCTAAACGAGTTTCTCGCAAAAAAACTTCAAAATAAACGCTTGACAGCAAATGAGGAAAGCGTAGAATGCGCGCCTCGGTTGAGACGAAAAGCTCTTAGCCAAACGCTCTTTAACAAATCGAATCAAGCAATTCGTGTGGGTGCTTGTGAGTACGGACTGATAGTCACAAAGATTATCAGCATCACAAGTGGCCATGCGAGAAATCACATAGTCATTTGAGATTGCTGAGCCAAGTTTAGGGTTTCTTAAAAACCCAAGCAGTATTGAACTGAAGAGTTTGATCATGGCTCAGATTGAACGCTGGCGGCAGGCCTAACACATGCAAGTCGAGCGGATGACGGGAGCTTGCTCCTTGATTCAGCGGCGGACGGGTGAGTAATGCCTAGGAATCTGCCTGGTAGTGGGGGACAACGTTTCGAAAGGAACGCTAATACCGCATACGTCCTACGGGAGAAAGTGGGGGATCTTCGGACCTCACGCTATCAGATGAGCCTAGGTCGGATTAGCTAGTTGGTGAGGTAATGGCTCACCAAGGCGACGATCCGTAACTGGTCTGAGAGGATGATCAGTCACACTGGAACTGAGACACGGTCCAGACTCCTACGGGAGGCAGCAGTGGGGAATATTGGACAATGGGCGAAAGCCTGATCCAGCCATGCCGCGTGTGTGAAGAAGGTCTTCGGATTGTAAAGCACTTTAAGTTGGGAGGAAGGGCAGTAAGTTAATACCTTGCTGTTTTGACGTTACCGACAGAATAAGCACCGGCTAACTCTGTGCCAGCAGCCGCGGTAATACAGAGGGTGCAAGCGTTAATCGGAATTACTGGGCGTAAAGCGCGCGTAGGTGGTTCGTTAAGTTGGATGTGAAAGCCCCGGGCTCAACCTGGGAACTGCATCCAAAACTGGCGAGCTAGAGTACGGTAGAGGGTGGTGGAATTTCCTGTGTAGCGGTGAAATGCGTAGATATAGGAAGGAACACCAGTGGCGAAGGCGACCACCTGGACTGATACTGACACTGAGGTGCGAAAGCGTGGGGAGCAAACAGGATTAGATACCCTGGTAGTCCACGCCGTAAACGATGTCAACTAGCCGTTGGAATCCTTGAGATTTTAGTGGCGCAGCTAACGCATTAAGTTGACCGCCTGGGGAGTACGGCCGCAAGGTTAAAACTCAAATGAATTGACGGGGGCCCGCACAAGCGGTGGAGCATGTGGTTTAATTCGAAGCAACGCGAAGAACCTTACCAGGCCTTGACATGCAGAGAACTTTCCAGAGATGGATTGGTGCCTTCGGGAACTCTGACACAGGTGCTGCATGGCTGTCGTCAGCTCGTGTCGTGAGATGTTGGGTTAAGTCCCGTAACGAGCGCAACCCTTGTCCTTAGTTACCAGCACGTTATGGTGGGCACTCTAAGGAGACTGCCGGTGACAAACCGGAGGAAGGTGGGGATGACGTCAAGTCATCATGGCCCTTACGGCCTGGGCTACACACGTGCTACAATGGTCGGTACAGAGGGTTGCCAAGCCGCGAGGTGGAGCTAATCTCACAAAACCGATCGTAGTCCGGATCGCAGTCTGCAACTCGACTGCGTGAAGTCGGAATCGCTAGTAATCGCGAATCAGAATGTCGCGGTGAATACGTTCCCGGGCCTTGTACACACCGCCCGTCACACCATGGGAGTGGGTTGCACCAGAAGTAGCTAGTCTAACCTTCGGGAGGACGGTTACCACGGTGTGATTCATGACTGGGGTGAAGTCGTAACAAGGTAGCCGTAGGGGAACCTGCGGCTGGATCACCTCCTTAATCGACGACATCAGCCTGCTGATGAGCTCCCACACGAATTGCTTGATTCATGGTTGAAGACGATCAAGACCCTATATAGGTCTGTAGCTCAGTTGGTTAGAGCGCACCCCTGATAAGGGTGAGGTCGGCAGTTCAAATCTGCCCAGACCTACCAATATGCGGGGCCATAGCTCAGCTGGGAGAGCGCCTGCCTTGCACGCAGGAGGTCAGCGGTTCGATCCCGCTTGGCTCCACCACTTTCTGCTGTTGTGAAGTGTTGCACTTGATCAAACTCAGAAATGAGCATTCGCCTCGAATGTTGATTTCTGGCTTTTGTCAGATCGTTCTTTAAAAATTCGGATATGTGATAGATATAGACTGATGACCAGTTTCACTGCTGGTTAATCAGGCTAAGGTAAAATTTGTGAGTTCTGCTCGAAAGAGCAACATGCGAATTTTCGGCGAATGTCGTCTTCACAGTATAACCAGATTGCTTGGGGTTATATGGTCAAGTGAAGAAGCGCATACGGTGGATGCCTTGGCAGTCAGAGGCGATGAAAGACGTGGTAGCCTGCGATAAGCTTTGGGGAGTCGGCAAACAGACTGTGATCCAGAGATCTCTGAATGGGGGAACCCACTCAGCACAAGCTGAGTATCTTGTACTGAATACATAGGTGCAAGAGGCGAACCAGGGGAACTGAAACATCTAAGTACCCTGAGGAAAAGAAATCAACCGAGATTCCCTTAGTAGTGGCGAGCGAACGGGGACCAGCCCTTAAGTTGATTTGAGATTAGTGGAACGCTCTGGAAAGTGCGGCCATAGTGGGTGATAGCCCCGTACACGAAAATCTCTTGTCAATGAAATCGAGTAGGACGGAGCACGAGAAACTTTGTCTGAACATGGGGGGACCATCCTCCAAGGCTAAATACTACTGACTGACCGATAGTGAACCAGTACCGTGAGGGAAAGGCGAAAAGAACCCCGGAGAGGGGAGTGAAATAGAACCTGAAACCGTATGCGTACAAGCAGTGGGAGCCTACTTTGTTAGGTGACTGCGTACCTTTTGTATAATGGGTCAGCGACTTATATTCAGTGGCGAGCTTAACCGAATAGGGGAGGCGTAGCGAAAGCGAGTCTTAATAGGGCGTTTAGTCGCTGGGTATAGACCCGAAACCGGGCGATCTATCCATGGGCAGGTTGAAGGTTAGGTAACACTGACTGGAGGACCGAACCGACTACCGTTGAAAAGTTAGCGGATGACCTGTGGATCGGAGTGAAAGGCTAATCAAGCTCGGAGATAGCTGGTTCTCCTCGAAAGCTATTTAGGTAGCGCCTCATGTATCACTCCAGGGGGTAGAGCACTGTTTCGGCTAGGGGGTCATCCCGACTTACCAAACCGATGCAAACTCCGAATACCTGGAAGTGCCGAGCATGGGAGACACACGGCGGGTGCTAACGTCCGTCGTGAAAAGGGAAACAACCCAGACCGTCAGCTAAGGTCCCAAAGTCATGGTTAAGTGGGAAACGATGTGGGAAGGCTTAGACAGCTAGGAGGTTGGCTTAGAAGCAGCCACCCTTTAAAGAAAGCGTAATAGCTCACTAGTCGAGTCGGCCTGCGCGGAAGATGTAACGGGGCTCAAACCATGCACCGAAGCTACGGGTGTCATCTTTGATGACGCGGTAGAGGAGCGTTCTGTAAGCCTGTGAAGGTGAGTTGAGAAGCTTGCTGGAGGTATCAGAAGTGCGAATGCTGACATGAGTAACGACAATGCGAGTGAAAAACTCGCACGCCGAAAGACCAAGGTTTCCTGCGCAACGTTAATCGACGCAGGGTTAGTCGGTCCCTAAGGCGAGGCTGAAAAGCGTAGTCGATGGAAAACAGGTTAATATTCCTGTACTTCCAGTTATTGCGATGGAGGGACGGAGAAGGTTAGGCCAGCCTGGCGTTGGTTGTCCAGGTTTAAGGTGGTAGGCTGAAATCTTAGGCAAATCCGGGATTTCAAGGCCGAGAGCTGATGACGAGTTGCCTTTAGGCGACGAAGTGGTTGATACCATGCTTCCAAGAAAAGCTCCTAAGCTTCAGATAACTGGGAACCGTACCCCAAACCGACACAGGTGGTTAGGTAGAGAATACCAAGGCGCTTGAGAGAACTCGGGTGAAGGAACTAGGCAAAATGGCACCGTAACTTCGGGAGAAGGTGCGCCGGCGAGGGTGAAGGACTTGCTCCGTAAGCCCATGCCGGTCGAAGATACCAGGCCGCTGCGACTGTTTATTAAAAACACAGCACTCTGCAAACACGAAAGTGGACGTATAGGGTGTGACGCCTGCCCGGTGCCGGAAGGTTAATTGATGGGGTTAGCGCAAGCGAAGCTCTTGATCGAAGCCCCGGTAAACGGCGGCCGTAACTATAACGGTCCTAAGGTAGCGAAATTCCTTGTCGGGTAAGTTCCGACCTGCACGAATGGCGTAACGATGGCGGCGCTGTCTCCACCCGAGACTCAGTGAAATTGAAATCGCTGTGAAGATGCAGTGTATCCGCGGCTAGACGGAAAGACCCCGTGAACCTTTACTATAGCTTTGCACTGGACTTTGAATTTGCTTGTGTAGGATAGGTGGGAGGCTTTGAAGTGGGGACGCCAGTTCTCATGGAGCCATCCTTGAAATACCACCCTGGCAACTTTGAGGTTCTAACTCAGGTCCGTTATCCGGATCGAGGACAGTGTATGGTGGGTAGTTTGACTGGGGCGGTCTCCTCCCAAAGAGTAACGGAGGAGTACGAAGGTGCGCTCAGACCGGTCGGAAATCGGTCGTAGAGTATAAAGGCAAAAGCGCGCTTGACTGCGAGACAAACACGTCGAGCAGGTACGAAAGTAGGTCTTAGTGATCCGGTGGTTCTGTATGGAAGGGCCATCGCTCAACGGATAAAAGGTACTCCGGGGATAACAGGCTGATACCGCCCAAGAGTTCATATCGACGGCGGTGTTTGGCACCTCGATGTCGGCTCATCACATCCTGGGGCTGAAGCCGGTCCCAAGGGTATGGCTGTTCGCCATTTAAAGTGGTACGCGAGCTGGGTTTAGAACGTCGTGAGACAGTTCGGTCCCTATCTGCCGTGGACGTTTGAGATTTGAGAGGGGCTGCTCCTAGTACGAGAGGACCGGAGTGGACGAACCTCTGGTGTTCCGGTTGTCACGCCAGTGGCATTGCCGGGTAGCTATGTTCGGAAGAGATAACCGCTGAAAGCATCTAAGCGGGAAACTTGCCTCAAGATGAGATCTCACTGGAACCTTGAGTTCCCTGAAGGGCCGTCGAAGACTACGACGTTGATAGGTTGGGTGTGTAAGCGCTGTGAGGCGTTGAGCTAACCAATACTAATTGCCCGTGAGGCTTGACCATATAACACCCAAGCAATTTGCTGACGCAGATTGCGGTGGTGAAGATGACACGAACCGAAAGTTCGCAACGAACCACGAACATCACATATCCGAATTCGCTGGAGTGTCTACCAAGACCTTCTGGCAACAGAATTTCTTGACGACCATAGAGCATTGGAACCACCTGATCCCATCCCGAACTCAGCAGTGAAACGATGCATCGCCGATGGTAGTGTGGGGCTTCCCCATGTGAGAGTAGGTCATCGTCAAGATTCATTTCGCAAAACCCCTATCTGCACATGCAGGTAGGGGTTTTGTCTTTGCGCCGGCAAAACCAGCGCGACCTTGTAGGAGCGGCCTTGCGTCGCGATCGGCCGCACAGCGGCCGCCACCCTGCACCCCCGATCGACCTGGCAAACCGCGTCGCCGGTTTCGCGGCTAAAGCCGCTCTTACACTGTTCGCGTGATATCGTTCCCCCCTCAGCCACCAGCGCCTTGCAGAGACCTGTCGATGCCCAGCACCACCCACCTTCACCCCGGCTTCATGATCGTCCATGGCAACCGCCTCGACGACCTGCGCAGCCTGGTGGTGGGTTGGATGCGTCGTTATCCCCTGGCGCCGCTGGAAAACGAAATCGCCCTGGTACAAAGCAATGGCATCGCCCAATGGCTCAAACTGGCCCTGGCTGAAGACCCACTGGAAGACGACCTTGGCGGCTGCGGCATCGCTGCTGCCATCGACGTGCAACTACCAGGCAGCTTCATGTGGCAGCTGTACCGGAGCGTGCTCGGGCGCGACGAAATTCCCCAGGTTTCCCTGCTCGACAAGGCACCATTGACCTGGCGCCTGATGCGCCTGCTCCCGGCGTTGATCGAACGCCCGCATTTCGAGCCGTTGCGGCGCTTCCTTACCGACGACAGTGACCTGCGCAAGCGCTATCAGCTCGCCGAGCGCCTGGCCGACCTGTTCGACCAATACCAGGTGTACCGCGCTGACTGGCTCAAGGACTGGGCTGCCGGTGAGCACATCCTCAACACCGCCCGTGGCGAGCGCAAACCACTGCCCCCGGGGAACCGCTGGCAAGCCGAGTTATGGCGGGCATTGCTGGAAGAGGTCGGCGAGCAGGGCATGGCGCAGAGCCGTGCCGGCGTCCATCAGCGTTTCATCGAACGCATCAACAGCCTGGAACAGGCACCGCCTGGGCTACCGCCCCGGGTCATCGTGTTCGGCATTTCCTCGTTGCCAGCCCAGGCCCTGGAAGCACTCGCCGGCCTGGCACGCTTCAGCCAAGTGTTGCTGTGCGTGCATAACCCATGTCGCCACCACTGGGCCGATATCGTTGCCGACAAGGACCTGCTGCGGCATCAGTACAAGCGCCAGCAGCGCAAGCAAGGCATGCCCCTGCAACTGGACGACCAGTCGCTGCATCAACATGCCCACCCGCTGCTGGCCGCCTGGGGCAAACAAGGCCGCGACTACATCAACCTGCTCGACAGTTACGATGACCCTGCCAGTTACCAAGGCGTGTTCAGCGATGGCCGCATCGACCTGTTCAGCGACGGCTCGCCTGCCACGTTGCTCAACCAGTTGCAGGACGACATCCTCGAACTGCGTCCGCTCGCCGAAACCCGCGAGTTGTGGCCGGCAGTTGACCCGACGCAGGATCGCTCGATCCGCTTCCACATTGCCCACAGCCCGCAGCGTGAAGTGGAGATACTCCATGACCAGTTGCTGGCCCGCTTCAGTGCCGACCCCACCCTGCGCCCTCGTGACGTCATCGTCATGCTGCCGGCCATCGATACCTATGCACCGCATATCCGCGCCGTTTTCGGCCAGTTGCAGCGCAACGACCCGCGCTACATCCCGTTCACCCTGACCGACCAGGGCCAGCGCGGCCGCGAGCCCTTGCTGATTGCCCTCGAACACCTGCTCAAGCTGCCGGACAGCCGCTTCGCGGTCAGTGAAGTACTCGACCTGCTGGACGTGCCGGCAGTCCGCGCCCGTTTCGGTATCCGCGAAAGCGACCTGCCCACGCTGCACCGCTGGATCGAGGGCGCCGGCATCCGCTGGGGCCTCGATGCCGCGCAGCGGGCCAGCCTGGGTTTGCCAGCAGGCCTGGAACAGAACAGCTGGCGGTTCGGCCTGCGGCGGATGTTGTTGGGTTATGCCGTGGGTGTGGGAGCAGCCTGCGACGACATCGAACCCTACGATGAAATCGGTGGGCTGGATGCAGCACTGATAGGCCCGCTGGCCGCCTTGCTCGAGGCCCTCGACGTGGCCTGCCAGGCCTTGTCCGAACCTGCCACGGTCAGTCAGTGGGGGGAGCGCCTGCATGCCTTGTTGCAGGTATTCTTCCTGGCCGAGGGTGAGCGTGACGAGTTTCTGCTGATGCAATTGCAGGATCTGCGCGACGGCTGGCTTGAGGTATGCGAGGCCGTTGGCCTGCAAGACCCGCTGCCGTTGACCGTCGTACGCGAAGCCTGGCTGTCGGGCCTTGACCAGGGCAAGTTGTCCCAGCGCTTCCTCGCCGGCTCGGTGAACTTCTGCACCCTGATGCCGATGCGCGCCATCCCGTTCCGGGTGGTCTGCCTGTTGGGCATGAACGATGGCGACTACCCCCGCGCCCAGCAACCGCTGGACTTCGACCTGATGGCCAGTGACTACCGCCCGGGTGACCGTTCGCGCCGCGAGGATGACCGCTACCTGCTCCTGGAGGCGTTACTGTCGGCACGCGACCAGCTTTATGTCAGCTGGGTCGGGCGTAGCATCCGCGACAACAGCGAACGCCCGGCCTCGGTACTGATCGGCCAGCTGCGTGACCACCTTGCGGCCGGCTGGCTACTGGCAAATGCACAGCCAGGGCAGCCTGCCGAACCCGGCGAACAGCTGCTGCATGCGCTTACCCAGGAGCACCCGTTGCAGCCGTTCAGCCCGCGCTACTTCCAGCAAGGCAGCCCGCTGTTCAGCTTTGCCCATGAGTGGCAGGTGCTGCACCAGCAGGGGCTGGATGACGAGCAAGGTGACCCTGGCCTGCCGCCCTATCAGGATGACGAAGCCCTGAGCCTGAGCCTGTTGGGTGACTTTCTGCGCCACCCGGTGCGGCACTTCTTCAGCCAGCGCCTGAAAGTGTACTTCGAAGCCTTGGAGGCACCGACCCCGGACGAAGAGCCCTTCGTTCTCGATGCCCTGCAACGCTACGGTGCCAGCGAAAGCCTGCTCGGTGCCGCGCTGGCCGAGCCGGACAATTCCGAACAGGCCCTGCAGGCGCAGGCCCGGCGCCTGCAGGCCTGTGGCCTGCTGCCACTGGCGGGGTTCGGCGAGTTGCTGCAGCGCGAGCTGATCGAGCCGCTGCCAGACTTGCTGCAACGCCACCGCCAGTTGTTGCAACGCTGGCCACACCTGGTCGAGGGCGCGTTACCGGTGCATTTCGAACATGGCCAGCATCGCCTCGAAGGCTGGCTGGGCCGGGTGTTCCAGGCCGATGACCAGAGCCTGCTGAGCATCTCGACCGTGCCCAACACCATCAGTGCGGGGCGCAATGCCCTCAAGTGGCACCGCCTGATCGTGCCCTGGGTCACCCACCTGGCAGCGTGCGCGGCGGGCTATCCCTATCACAGCGCACTGGTGGCCAGTGACCTGACCCTGCTGCTTGCGCCATTGCCGCAGGTGCAGGCGGCGCAACTGCTGGGTGACTTGCTGGTGGCCCGTCAGGCGGCGATGAACGCGCCGTTGCCGGTCGCGGCCAAGACCGCGTTCGCCTGGCTGGCCCAGGACGACAGCGACAAAGCCCTGGCCGCCGCAACCCGCGCCTACGAAGGCGACGGGCGCACCAGCTTCGGCGAGCGCAGTGAAAGCGTCGCCCTGGCCCGCCAGTTCCGTGACTTTGCCGCGCTCACCGCCGATGAAACCTTCGAAGGCTGGTGCGAAACGTTGTACCGCCCGCTGTTCGACGCCCCTTGGCAGACCCTGGGCAACCCGGAGAAAGGCGCATGACCCAGGACCGTCCCCTGGCACTGAGTTTCCCCCTGCATGGCAGCCAGCTGATCGAGGCCAGTGCCGGCACGGGCAAGACTTTTACCATTTCTGCGCTGTACTTGCGCCTGATCCTCGGCCATGGCGGCGAGCAGGGCTTCGATCGCGAGCTGCTGCCACCGCAAATCCTGGTGGTGACCTTCACTGACGCCGCGACCAAAGAGCTGCGCGAGCGCATCCGCGCCCGCCTGGCGGAAGCCGCGCGGTTCTTCCGCGGTGAACTGCAAGCCGCTGATCCGCTGTTGCATCAACTGCGTGGTGACTACCCGGAAGAGGCCTGGCCGCGCTGTGCCGGGCGCCTGGAAATCGCCGTGCAATGGATGGACGAGGCCGCCGTGTCGACCATCCACGGCTGGTGCCAACGCATGCTGCGCGAGCACGCCTTCGACAGCGGCAGCCTGTTCACCCAGACCCTGGAAACCGACCACAGCGACTTGTTGGCGCAAGTGGTGCGCGATTACTGGCGGCGCTTCTGCTATGGCATGCAGGGCGATGCGCTGGCCTGGGTGCGCAACCACTGGGGCAGCCCCGACGCCTTGCTGCCGCGCATCCGCCCGCTGTTCGGCCGGGTGCGCGCCCAGCAGGAAGGGCTGGAACCGGCGGCGCTGATCCAGGCGTCGCTGCAACAGCGTGGCGAGCAATTGGCCCGGCTCAAGGCGCCATGGGCGCAATGGGCGGAGGAGCTGCGGCAGATCTGCCATGCTGCGGTGGCCGCCAAGCAGGTCGATGGCCGCAAGATGCGCGCACAGTATTTTGATTCCTGGTGCGACAAGCTGTGCGCCTGGGCTGCTGACGAGCAGCTGGTCGAGCTGGAGCTGGGCAGCGGCTTCAGCCGCCTGACGCCGGCGGGCATGCTTGACGCGTGGAAGTCCGGTGAGCCACCCGTCCACCCGGCCCTCGATGCCATGCAGGCCCTGCAGCAGCAGTTGCAAGCCCTGGACAGCCCGGAGGCGCCCTTGCTCGAGCACGCCGCCAGCTGGGTATCGGCACGTTTCGAAGTGGAAAAACGGCGGCGTGCGGAAATGGGCTTCGACGATATGCTCCTTCGCCTGCAACACGCCCTGGCCAGCGAGGCCGGCGAACGCCTGGCCGGGCTGATCCGCGAACAGTTTCCGGTCGCCCTGATCGACGAATTCCAGGACACCGACCCGGTGCAGTACGGCATCTTCGAGCGTATCTACCGGATCAGCGAGAACCGCGCGCAGACCGGGCTGTTCATGATCGGCGACCCCAAGCAGGCGATCTACGCCTTCCGTGGCGCCGACATCTACACCTACCTTGCTGCGCGCCGCGCCACCAGCGGCCGCCTGCACAGCCTGGATACCAACTACCGCTCCAGCAAGGCCATGGTCGCAGCGGTGAACCAGCTGTTCCTGCAGGCCGAGGCGCGTGAAGCCGGGCGCGGGGCGTTCCTGTTCCGCGAGGCCGATGACAACCCGCTGCCGTTCATCGAGGTTCGTGCCAAAGGCCGGGACGAGCAATTGCTGATCGACGGTGAACCCTGTGCCGCCCTGCAATGCTGGCAGCTGGAAAGCGAGGAGCCCGTTTCCGGCAGCGTCTACCGCCAGCAACTGGCCGCCAGTTGCGCCAGCCATATCGTTGCCTTGCTCAATGGTGGCCAGCAGGGCAGTGCAGGTTTCCGCACTGCCGAGGGCGAACTGCGCCCGTGCCTGCCCTCTGACATCGCCATCCTGGTGCGTGATGGGCACGAGGCGCAAATGGTTCGTGCCGAGCTGGCCGCGCGCGAAGTGCGCAGCGTCTACCTGTCCGACAAGGACTCGGTATTCGCCGCCCAGGAAGCGCACGACCTGCTGGCCTGGCTGAAGGCCTGTGCCGAACCCGACTCGGAGCGCCTGCTCAAGGCCGCCCTGGCCAGCCTGACCCTCAATCTGTCGCTGGCGGCGCTGGACCGGCTGAACCAGGACGAGCGCGTCTGGGAAGACTGGGTCATGCGTTTTCGCCGTTACCGCGATATCTGGCAGCGCCAGGGCGTGCTGCCAATGCTGCGGCATCTGCTGCATGACTTCCAGCTGCCGCGCACGCTGATCCGCCGCAGTGATGGCGAGCGGGTGCTGACCAACCTGCTGCATCTGGCCGAGCTGTTGCAGCAGGCCGCTGGCGAACTGGACGGCGAACAAGCGCTGATTCGGCATCTGGCCGAGCACCTGGCCAGTTCCGGGCAGGCCGGCGAGGAGCAGATCCTGCGCCTGGAGAGCGACGAGCAACTGGTCAAGGTGGTGACCATTCACAAGTCCAAGGGCCTGGAATACCCGTTGGTCTACCTGCCGTTCATCTGTACCAGCAAACCGGTCGATGGCAGCCGTCTGCCGCTGGCCTGGCATGACAGCCTGGGTAACGCTCATCTCACCCTCACGCCCGACCCGGAACAGATCGCGCGCGCCGATGACGAGCGCCTGGCCGAGGACCTGCGCCTGCTCTACGTGGCCCTGACCCGGGCCCAGCATGCCTGCTGGCTGGGCGTTGCCGACCTCAAGCGCGGTAACCAGAGAAGCTCGCAGTTGCACCGTTCGGCGTTCGGCTACCTGCTTGGTGGCGGCCTCGCCTTGCCGAGCTCGGAGCAACTGGGGAGCTGGTTGCAGGCCCTGGCGGCAACCAGCCCGCACATCAGCTGCCCAGGCCTGCCGCAGGCGGATCAGCAGCTGTACCGCATGCCACATGCCGCGCGAGAGCTGCTGCCGGCCCGCAAGCCGCGCCGCGCGGCGGCCGAGCACTGGTGGATCGCCTCGTACAGCGCCCTGCGCATTGGCGAGCAAGCGCTCGGCGCCGACAGCTCGCAGGCACAGCAATTGTTCGACGACGAAAGGGCCGATGCGCAGATGTTGCGCGAGGTACCGGCCGACAGTGGCGATATCCACCGCTTCCCGCGTGGGCCCAACCCTGGCACGTTCCTCCACGGCTTGCTGGAGTGGGCGGGCCGTGAGGGCTTCAGCCAGGTGAGTGGCAACCCGCAGCTGATCCAGGAAACCGTCGGCCAGCGCTGCAACCGGCGTGACTGGACCGGCTGGATCACCACCCTAAGCCAATGGCTGCAACGCCTGCTGGGCGAGGCGTTGCCGTTGGCAGGCAAGGGCTTGAGCGTGACCCTTGGGCAGTTGCGCCACTATCAGGTCGAAATGGAGTTCTGGTTCGCCAGCCGTCAGGTCGATGCCGAACAGCTCGACCGCCTGGTGGCTCGCCATACCCACCCCGGCCTGGCGCGTCCGGCGGCGCAACCAACCTTGCTCAACGGCATGTTCAAAGGCTTCATTGACCTGGCGTTCGAGCAGGACGGGCGCTACTACGTGGCCGATTACAAGTCCAACTGGCTGGGCCCGGACATCCAGGCCTACGATGGCCTGGCCATGGAAAAAGCCATTCTCGAACACCGTTACGACCTGCAGTACGTGTTGTATGTGCTGGCCCTGCATCGCCAGCTGCGCGCTCGCCTGCCCGATTATGACTACGACCGCCATGTCGGCGGCGCCCTGTTCATCTTCCTGCGCGGTGCCAGCAGCAGCGGCCACGGCGTGTATCACGCCAAGCCGCCGCGTGAGCTGATCGAAAGCCTCGATGCGCTGTTCCGCGGCGAGCACCCGCCCATGCAGCAGGACCTGTTTGCCGGAGCCATGATATGAGCCGCAGCCTCGTCGACCTGTTGCCAACCCCGCTGCAGGCTGAGCATTTGCTGGCCCTGAAGCCACGAGACGACAGCGCTGACCTGCTGCAACTGCTCGACCGTTGGGTGGAGCGCGGCTGGTTGCGGGCCCTGGACCGCGCGTTCGTGTCGTTCCTGGAAGAACGCGCCCCCGGCAGCGATCCCTTGCTGTTGCTGGCTGCCGCCCTGGCCAGCCACCAGCTGGGCCATGGCCATGTCTGCCTCGACCTGCAGCAAACCCTGGCAGAGCCTGACTTTGCGCTGTCGTTACCGCCCGAAGGCGATGCCTTGACCGGCCCCTTGCTGCTGCCCTCGCAATTGTTGGCCAACCTCGACCTGCACGCCTGGCGCCAACGGATTGCCGCCAGCGCGCTGGTGGCTGCCGGCGATACCCCAGGGCAGCAAGCGCGACCGCTGGTGCTCAGCGGCGAGCGCCTGTACCTGCGCCGCTACTGGAATTACGAGCGGCGCATCGACCATATCCTGCGCCAGCGCCTGTCTCAGGCTGAAGCAGCACCGGCCGACCTGCCCGGCCGCCTGGCGCAACTGTTCGATGGGGGCGCGCCGGCAGGCCAGGTCGACTGGCAGAAACTCGCCTGCGCCCTGGCCACCCGCGCCGGCTTCAGCATCATCACCGGCGGCCCCGGTACCGGCAAGACGACCACCGTGGTACGCCTGTTGGCCTTGCTGCAGGCGCCAGCGGTTGAGCAGGGCAGGCCACTGCGCATTCGCCTGGCCGCGCCGACCGGCAAGGCGGCCGCGCGCCTGACCGAATCCATCGGCCAGCAAGTCGAGCGCCTGCAGGTCAGCGCCGAGGTGCGCGGGCAAATCCCTACCGAGGTCAGCACCGTGCACCGCCTGCTCGGCAGCCGACCAGGCTCGCGACACTTCCGTCACCATGCCGGCAACCCGTTGCCGTTGGACGTGCTGGTGGTCGACGAAGCCTCGATGATCGACCTGGAAATGATGGCCAACCTGCTCGATGCCCTGCCGCCACGGGCGCGCCTGGTGCTGCTGGGTGACAAGGACCAACTGGCCTCGGTCGAGGCCGGCGCGGTACTCGGCGACCTGTGCCGTGACGCCGAAGACGGCTGTTACTCGCCGGCGACCCAGGCATGGCTGGAGCAGGTCGGTGGCGAGTCGCTGGCCGGCAGCGGCCTCAAGAGCGGTGACGAGCAGCGCCATCCGCTGGCCCAGCAGGTGGTGATGTTGCGCTTCTCGCGGCGTTTCGGCGAGGGCAGCGGCATTGGCCAGCTGGCGCGGCTGGTAAACCGCCAGGAGGCGTACGCGGCGCGTAACCTGCTGGCCATGCCGCCACCCGACGTGCACAGCCTGGCCCTGAAACAAGAGCACGACCGCGCCTTCGATCGCCTGCTGCTCGACGGCCTCGACCGTGGCAGCGATGGCCCGCAAGGTTACCGCAGCTACCTGCGCACCCTCGGGCGCTACCGTCCGGCGCTGGATACCGCCTTCGATGACCCAGCATGGGAGCAATGGGCAGGCCGAGTGCTGCACAGCTTCGAGGACTTCCAGCTACTGTGCGCGGTACGCCGCGGGGCCTGGGGTGTCGAAGGCCTCAACGAGCGGGTGGCGCGGGTGCTGCACAATGCCGGGTTGATCGACAGCCAGCAGCCCTGGTACGAAGGGCGCCCGGTGCTGGTGACGCGCAACGATTACGGCCTGGGCCTGATGAACGGTGACATCGGTATTGCGCTGCGCCTGCCCGACGAGCGCGGCGAGCCCCTGCTGCGCGTGGCCTTCCCGCGTAACGACGGCAGTGGCGGGGTGCGCTTCGTCCTGCCCAGCCGGTTGAACGAGGTGGAAACGGTATTCGCCATGACCGTGCACAAGTCGCAGGGCTCGGAGTTCGGTCATACCGCCCTGGTGCTGCCGGATGCGCTGAACCCGGTGCTGACCAAGGAACTGGTATACACCGGTATCACCCGTGCCAAGCACTGCTTCAGCCTGATCGAACCCCGCCAGGGCATTTTCGAAGAAGCGGTGGCGCGCAAGGTACGGCGTATTTCCGGGTTGATGCTGGAACAGGTCTGAAACCGTACGCGTTCCCCTGTAGGAGCGGCCTCGTGTCGCGAAAGGGCCGCAAAGCGGCCCCCGCTTTCGGCAGCGCCACAGCTATCGCGGGGGCGGCTTGCCGCCCTTTCGCGACACAAGGCCGCTCCTACACAGGATGCGGCCATATGCTATCGTTGCGCCGTAATCCGATAGGATCTTGAGAGATTTCCCGCATGAAGCTGGCCGCAAGGCGAGTGACAAGCTGTGTGCTTTCGCTATTGCTGGCCGCCCTGTTCCTTGCAGCAGGTCCTGCCCAGGCGGACACCGCCACAACCGTCGCCCAGGCGCAGCAACGCGCCAAAGCCGTCACCCAGGTCGTACTGGGTATCTTCAGCTATGCCCGCTGGCCCGTGGAGCCGTCACCCTTGCGGCTATGCCTGGTCGGCCCGACCGAGTACGCCGATGACCTGATCAAAGGCCACGTCCAGGAGTCCGGTCAGCCGCTGCAGGTACGGCGCCTGCTGGCGACGGACAGCCAGGTTGCCCAGGCCTGCGATGCCATCTATATCGGCAAGCTCGACCAGGGCCAGCGTGACCGGCTGTTCGAGCGCGTCAGTGGCCACCCGGTACTGAGCATCAGCGAAGCGGACGATCCGTGCACGGTCGGCAGCCTGTTCTGCCTGCGGGTCAGCGACCGACAAGTCGCCTTCGAGGTCAACCTCGACTCGGTGGCACGCTCCGGCGTGCGCATTCACCCCAGCGTGCTGCAGTTGTCGCAGCGCCGGGCGGTGCAGCCATGAAGCCGGCGCACAAGCGCGGCGCCCGCCCGACCCTGCGCTCGGTGCTCGGCCGTGGCCACCTGAGCGTCGCTTTGCTCGCCGTCGGCCTGGCTGGTGTTTCGCTGACCCTGCTGGGCGTGCTTGCCCTGCGTGTTTACGCCAACCATAACCTGCACCTGATCGCCCGTTCGATCAGCTACACCGTGGAAGCGGCCGTGGTGTTCGATGACAGCGCTGCGGCCAACGAAGCGCTGGCGCTGATCGCCAGCGCCGAGGAAGTGGCCGAAGCCAGGGTATTCGACAACGAAGGCCAGCAACTGGCGCATTGGCAGCGCAGTGACAGTGGCCTGCTTGCGCGGTTGGAAGGGCAGGTTGCCAGCGCCTTGCTGGATGAACCGGTCAACCTGCCGATCACCCACCAGCAGCGGCAGGTAGGGCGCATCGAACTGGTCGGCCAGGGGCGTAGCCTGTTGCTGTTCCTGCTCAGTGGGTTGGCCGGCATCCTGTTCTGTACGCTGCTCAGCGCCTTGGCTGCGCAACACCTGTCGCGGCGTTTGCTCGGTGATATCGTCCGCCCGCTGCGCGGCCTGGCCAGTGTCGCCCATGCCGCCCGCCGGGAGCGCAGCTTCGATCGGCGTGTACCGGAGGCAGCGATTGCCGAGCTCAATGAACTGGGCAATGACTTCAACGCCCTGCTCGACGAACTGGAGGTGTGGCACAGCCACCTGCAGAACGAAAACCAGACGCTGGCCCACCAGGCCAGCCATGACAGCTTGACCGGCCTGCCCAACCGCGCCTTTTTCGAGGGGCGCCTGACCCGCAGCCTGCGCAATGCCGAGCGGCAGCAGGAGCACCTGGCGCTGCTGTTTCTCGACAGTGATCACTTCAAGCAGATCAACGATACCCTCGGCCATGCCGTGGGCGATGAAGTGCTGATCAGCGTGGCCGACCGTGTGCGCGCCCAGCTGCGTGAGCACGACCTGGTGGCACGCCTGGGCGGCGACGAGTTCGCCGTGCTGCTGACGCCTTTGCATTCGCGCCAGGATGCCGAGCGCGTTGCCGAGAAGATCGTTGCCAGCATGAAACTGCCGGTGCAACTGGACAGTGGCCGCAGTATCGCCACCTCGTTGAGTGTCGGTATCGCCTATTACCCAGATGACGGCAGCGATCCCGCCAGCCTTCTGAATGCCGCTGACGCGGCGATGTACCAGGCCAAGCGCAATCGCCGCGGGCACTGGCAGGTAGCACAGATGGAAATCAACAACAGGAGTTGAACCCGTGAAGCAGGCTTTGCGTTTCCCCCTATGGGCCTTGTTGCTGGCGCTGCTGGCCTTGGCTGGCTGCCAGAGCGCGCCGCCCAAAGGCCTGAGCGCCGAACAGGTCGCCGTGCTCAAGCGCGAAGGCTTCACCCCGACCGATGAAGGGTGGGCCTATGACTTGTCGGGCAAGGTGCTGTTCGGCAGCGACCTGGACAGCCTCAACAGCCAGAGCCAGGCGATTGTCGAACGTATCGGCAAGGCATTGCTCGGCGTTGGCATCCAGGGCGTGCGGGTGGACGGGCATGCCGACGCGTCGGGCAAGGCGGCATACAACCAGCAGTTGTCCGAGCGGCGTGCGCAAAGCGTGGCCCAAGCGTTGGTCGCGGTAGGCATGCCGGCGCAGAATATCCACAGTCGCGGCCTGGGCAGCAGCCAGCCGGTGGCGGACAACCGCACCAGCGCCGGGCGTACCGAGAACCGGCGGGTGTCTATCGTCGTGGCTTCCTACTGATTCCCGCCCTACGGTTACAGACCTACTTGCGAGAGCGGGCTACAGGGTGCCTGGCACCGGCTCCGCCGGTGTTTGCGGGCAAGCCCGCTCCCACACTATCGATGATGCGCCCAAGCATGCTCACTCCTGAGCAAAGCGCATCTCGCGCGTCTCGCCCATCAACAACGGCGCATTCGCCTCGGTCACCCCGCGGATGTAATCCCACAGCAGGGTAATCCGCTTCAACTTGCGCAAATCCTCCCGGCAGTACATCCAGAATTGCCGTGTCACCTCGATTTCTTCCGGCAGTACCGTCACCAGTCGTGGATCCTGCGCGGCCAGGAAGCAGGGCAATATCGCCAGCCCTCGCCCTTGCAGCGCCGCCGTGTACTGGGCAATCACGCTGGTACTGCGCAAATGCGCGCTGGCGCTGGGGATCAGGTTGGCCAGGTACAGCAGCTCCGAACTGAACGCCAGGTCGTCCACGTAGCTGATGAACGGGTGCCTGGCCAGGTCCGCGATCTGGCGGATGGGGGCGTGGTTATCGAGGTATTCCCGGGTGGCGTACAGGCGCAAGCGGTAGTCGCACAGCTTGCAGCACACGTACGGCCCATGCTCCGGTCGCTCCAGGGCGATGACGATGTCCGCCTCGCGCTTGGACAGGCTGATGAAGTGCGGCAGCGGCAGTATGTCCACCGAGATTGCCGGGTAGGCATCGACGAAGTGGCTCAGCTGCGGGGTGACGAAGAAACTGCCGAAACCTTCGGTGCAGCCCATGCGCACATGCCCGGACAACGCCACGCCCGACCCGGATACCTGTTCGCAGGCCATGTGCAGCGTGCTCTCGATCGACTCGGCATAGCCCAGCAGGCGCTGGCCTTCGGCGGTGAGGACAAAGCCGTTGGTCCGCGACTTCTCGAACAGCAGGGTGCCGAGTGCCCCCTCCAGCGAGCTGATGCGCCGCGACACCGTGGTGTAGTCGACGCTCAGGCGCTTGGCGGCGCTACTGGCCTTGCGGGTACGGGCCACTTCGAGGAAGAACTTCAGGTCGTCCCAGTTGAGCGCGCTCAGGGATGTGAGGTCTTTTTGCATGATGATCCGGTTTTTTTGTGCGTTCTTGTTGGATGTTTGCACATCTATACTCGAAACAAGCCTCAGGACGCCACCTCGCGTTTGCTCGGCGCTGGCGATCTCGTCCCGACAATAATTCCAAGGAGAACGCAGATGAACGCACCGCAATCCCCTAACCAGACCAAAATCGACCGGGTCAAGCTGCTGATCGACGGCCAGTGGGTCGAGTCCAAGACCTCTGAATGGCGCGATATCGTCAACCCGGCCACCCAGGAAGTGTTGGCGCGCGTACCGTTCGCCACCGCCGAGGAAGTGGACGCCGCCGTGGCTGCTGCCCAGCGTGCCTTCAAGACCTGGCGCGATACCCCGATTGGCGCACGCATGCGCATCATGCTCAAGCTGCAGGCGCTGATCCGCGAACACACCAAGCGTATCGCCCAGGTGCTCAGTGCCGAACAAGGCAAGACCCTGGCCGATGCCGAAGGCGATATCTTCCGCGGCCTGGAAGTGGTCGAGCATGCCGCCTCGATCGGTACCCTGCAGATGGGCGAGTTCGCCGAAAACGTCGCCGCTGGCGTCGATACCTATACCTTGCGCCAGCCCATCGGTGTATGCGCCGGTATCACCCCGTTCAACTTCCCGGCCATGATCCCGCTGTGGATGTTCCCGATGGCCATCGTCTGCGGCAACACCTTTGTGCTCAAGCCGTCCGAGCAGGACCCGCTGTCGACCATGCTGCTGGTCGAGCTGGCGCTGGAAGCCGGCGTACCGGCTGGCGTGCTCAACGTGGTGCACGGTGGCAAGCAAGTGGTGGATGCCATCTGCACCCACCCGGACATCAAGGCGATTTCCTTCGTCGGCTCCACCGAAGTGGGCACCCACGTGTACAACCTGGGCAGCCAGCACGGCAAGCGTGTGCAGTCGATGATGGGCGCCAAGAACCACGCGGTGGTGCTGCCCGATGCCAACCGCACCCAAACCATCAACGCCCTGGTCGGTGCCGCCTTCGGCGCGGCGGGCCAGCGCTGCATGGCCACCTCGGTGGCGGTCCTGGTAGGCAAGGCGCGCGAATGGCTGCCGGACATCAAGGAAGCGGCCAGCAAGCTCAAGGTCAATGCCGGTTGCGAGCCAGGCACCGATGTCGGCCCGGTGGTTTCCAAACGTGCCAAGGAGCGTGTGCTGGGCCTGATCGAAAGCGGCATCAAGGAAGGCGCCAAGCTGGAACTCGATGGCCGTGACGTCAAGGTGCCGGGATATGAGCAAGGCAACTTCGTCGGCCCGACCCTGTTCTCGGGCGTGAAGACCGACATGCAGATCTACACCCAGGAAATCTTCGGCCCGGTACTGGTGACCCTGGAAGTCGACACCCTTGACGAGGCCATCGCCCTGGTCAACGCCAACCCATTCGGCAACGGCACTGGCCTGTTCACCCAGAGCGGCGCGGCAGCGCGCAAGTTCCAGAGCGAAATCGACATCGGCCAGGTAGGTATCAACATTCCGATCCCGGTACCGGTGCCGTTCTTCAGCTTCACCGGCTCCCGTGGCTCCAAGCTCGGCGACCTCGGCCCGTACGGCAAGCAAGTGGTGCAGTTCTACACTCAGACCAAGACCGTCACCGCCCGCTGGTTCGATGACGACAGCGTCAACGACGGTGTGAACACCACCATCAGCCTGCGTTAAGGAGAGCGTCATGCGTATCGCATTCATCGGCCTCGGCAACATGGGCGCACCCATGGCCCGCAACCTGATCAAGGCTGGCCACCAACTGAACCTGTTCGACCTGAACAAGGCCGTGCTGGCCGAGCTCGCCGAACTGGGCGGGCAGATCAGCCCTTCGCCCAAGGACGCGGCGGCCAATAGCGAGCTGGTGATCACCATGCTACCGGCCGCTGCCCATGTACGCAGCGTGTACCTGAACGAAGACGGCGTGCTGGCCGGTATTCGTCCTGGCACGCCAACCGTGGACTGCAGCACCATCGACCCGCAAACCGCGCGCGATGTCTCCAAGGCGGCCGCAGCCAAGGGCGTGGACATGGGGGATGCGCCGGTTTCCGGCGGCACCGGTGGTGCGGCGGCAGGTACCCTGACCTTCATGGTTGGTGCCAGCGCCGAGCTGTTCGCCACCCTCAAGCCGGTACTGGAACAGATGGGCCGCAACATCGTGCATTGCGGTGAAGTCGGCACCGGGCAGATCGCCAAGATCTGCAACAACCTGCTGCTGGGTATCTCGATGGTCGGTGTATCTGAGGCCATGGCCCTGGGCAATGCACTGGGCATCGATACCAAGGTGCTGGCCGGCATCATCAACAGTTCGACCGGGCGTTGCTGGAGTTCGGACACTTACAACCCATGGCCCGGCATCATCGAAACCGCACCGGCGTCGCGGGGCTATACCGGTGGCTTTGGCGCCGAGCTGATGCTCAAGGACCTGGGGCTGGCCACCGAAGCGGCGCGCCAGGCGCACCAACCAGTGATCCTCGGGGCCGTGGCCCAGCAGTTGTACCAGGCCATGAGCCTGCGCGGCGAAGGCGGCAAGGATTTCTCGGCCATCGTCGAGAGTTACCGCAAGAAAGATTGACCAGCGAGGTGGACTTCATCGCGGGCCAGGTGGCCTTCCCTCTGTAACTGCGCACCAGAGGGAAGGGCGCCTGATCCGCGATTTTTTTTGCCTGTCCCGGCCCAATCGCCGGCTTGCGGCGGTTGGGCCGGGACAGTTTACCAATCAGGCGAAGACGAAATACTTGCGCACGGTTTCGACCACTTCCCAGGTGCCTTTCATCCCCGGTTCGATCACGAACACGTCACCTGCCTTGAGGTGCTTCGGCTCTTCGCCTTCCGGGGTGATGATGCAGTAGCCGTCGAGGAAGTGGCAGAACTCCCACTTCTCGTAGTTGACCTCGAACTTGCCCGGGGTGCAGATCCAGGTACCCATGATCTTGCTGCCGTCGGCCGACAGGTAGGCGTTGAGGTTGACGGTGTGCGGATCGCCGCCGATGCGCTTCCACTTGGTGGCGTCCACGACCGGTGTCGGGCAGGTTTCGCGCAGGACGGTGATGAAATCGGACATGGCACAACTCCTGGTGACTGGCTGAATGACTCGTCACCATAGGGCCATCGGCCGAGCCGCAGTTGCCTGGGCTCGACGTCCAGCTGTCTGGTCGCGCTATGCCAGGCGGTTGACCTCGACGGTGACATGCGCCAGTTCCTCGTGCACGCCCAAGGCCTGGCGCACGCTGTCGGCGCTGAGTTCGCAAGCTGCGGCGAGGCCGAGGATGCAGGCGTACTGGTCCTTGCCGACCCGCCACACGTGCAGGTCGGTAATGCTGGCCGGCACCGGCAGCTGTGCCACCACTTCGCGTATTTCCGCCACCACCGGTGCGTCCATCTCCGCGTCCAGCAGTACCCGGCTGGTGTCGCGCAGCAACCCCCGGGCCCACAGCGCCACCAGCAACGCCCCCACCAGGCCCATGACCGGGTCGAGCCAGCCGGCGCCCCAGAACTTGCCGGCCAGCAGGGCGACGATGGCCAGCACCGAGGTGGCGGCATCGGCGACCACATGCAGGTAGGCCGAGCGCAGGTTCAGGTCGTGGTGATGATGACCGTGGTCGTGCTGATGATCGTGGCCATGGTGATGATCATGATGATGGTGGTGATCGTGATCGTCCCGCAGCAGCCAGGCGCAGATCAGGTTGACCGCCAGGCCCACGGCCGCGATGAAGATCGCCTGGTCATAGTGGATCGGCCCCGGTGCCAGCAGGCGCTCGACCGACTGGAAGGCCATCAGCCCCGCCACCCCGAGCAGCAGCAGGGCACTGGAGTAGCCGCCGAGAATCTCGATTTTCCAGGTGCCGAAGGCAAAGCGCCGATCGCCGGCATAGCGCCGGGCAGCGGCGTAGGCCAGCAGTGACAAGCCCAGGGCCAGCGCGTGGGAACTCATGTGCCAACCGTCGGCCAGCAGCGCCATGGAGTTGAAGAACCAGCCGCCGGCAATTTCCGCCACCATCATCACGGCGGTCAGCCACACCGCCAGGCGGGTCTTGCGCTCGGCACCGAGGTTACTGGTATGGAACTGGTGGCTGTGCTGCCAACGGTCTGAGGTTTGTGTCGCCATGGTTTATCATGCTTCCGGAATGTCGAGAAATATACTATACCCCAGTATACCTAGCATGGTGTGAAACCCTATGGCACATACCCTGAAGAGCAAGAAGCAACTGCTGACCCGGGTGCGCAAGATCAAAGGCCAGGCCGCCGCCCTGGAGACGGCGCTGGAGCAGGACAAGGACTGCCTGGCGATCCTGCAGCAGATCGCCGCCGTGCGCGGTGCGGTGAACGGGCTGATGGCCGAAGTGATGGAAGGGCATATCCGCGAACACCTGGTGGCGGACGGGCTGAGCACCGAGGCGCGGCAGGACGAGGCCGACAAGGTGGCGGCGTTGCTGCGTTCGTACCTGAAGTGACTACGCCGGCGTGGCACGACCCTTTGTAGGAGCGGCCTTGTGTCGCGATGGGGCGCGTAGCGGCCCCCGGTTTCAGCTTCGCCGCGAATATTACCGGGGCCGCTTTGCAGCCCTTTCGCGACACAAGGCCGCTCCTACAAGAATGCGTATACCCCTGGGGGGTATGGTCATGCCCACCAATAGCGCACAAAGTGGAAGAACACCGGCGCGGCAAAGCACACCGAGTCCATGCGGTCGAGCATGCCGCCGTGGCCTTCGATCATGTGCCCCCAGTCCTTCACCCCGCGATCACGCTTGATCGCCGACATCACCAGCCCGCCGAAGAAGCCCATGGCGTTCACTGCCAGCGCCATCAGCGCGGCCTGCCAGAAAGTGAACGGCGTGATCCAGCACAGCAGGGCGCCGGTCAGGGTGGCCAGCGCCACGCCACCGGCCAGGCCCTCGACAGTTTTCGACGGCGACAGGTTGGGCGCCACCTTGTGCTTGCCGAACAGCTTGCCGCACACGTACTGCAGCACGTCGCTGATTTGCACCACCAGGATCAGCCAGGCGATCAGCAGCAGGTTGCGGCCTTCGTAGCCGGGGATGTCGAGGGTCATCAGTGCCGGCACCGACGACACGCAGTAGACCGCGATCATCAGCCCCCACTGCACCTTCGAGGCACGCTCGAGAAAGCGTGTGGTGTCGCCACCGAAGCTGGCCAGGATCGGCAACAACAGGAACAGGTACACCGGGATGAAGATACTGAACAGCCCGTACCAGTCCATGGCGATCAGCACGTACTGCACCGGCAGCGCCACGTAGAACGCCGCCACCAGCGCCGGGTAGTCGCTGCGCCGGGTCGGGGTGAGGGTCATGAACTCACGCAGGGCATAGAACGACACGCCATAGAACAGCACGATCACCCCGTACTTGCCGAACAGGAAGGCGATGCCGATCACCAGCACCATGACCCACCAGGCATTGATGCGGGCGTTGAGGTTGTCGATCACCGCGTGTGGTGCCGGGCCGGCGCGCCATTTCAGCAGGCGGCCGATCACACTGGCGAGCAGCAGCAGGGCGCCGATGCCGGCGAACAGCGAAAGGGTGTTGTGGTCCATGTCAGGCATCCTTGGGGGCCAGGTTCAGCAGGGCCTTGCTGGCCCGTTCGAGGAACGCCTGTTTGCTTTCATCAGCCTCCAGGTGCAGCGGTTCGCCAAAGCTCAGCGTGCACAGCAACGGCAGAGGCAAGGCGCGGCCCTTGGGCATCACCCGGTTGAGGTTGGCGATCCATACCGGTACCAGCTCGACGTCGGGATTCGCCGCAGCCAGATGGTACAGCCCACTCCTGAACGGCATCAGCGGCTCATCGCCAAGGTTGCGCGTGCCCTCCGGGAAGAAGATCAGCGAGTCGCCCTGGGCCACGGCTTCGAGAATCGGCTGCAGTGGGCTGCCCTGGCCTTCACTGCGTTGCCGGTTGATCAGCACGCCATTGAACACCTTGCGAATGAGGAAGTCGCGGATACCTGGCCTGGCCCAGTAGTCGGCGCCGGCCACCGGGCGGGTGTGCTTGCGTAGCGGTGCTGGCAATGAGGCCCACAGCAACACGAAATCGCCATGGCTGCTGTGGTTGGCGAAATACAGGCGCTGCACCGGCAGCGGTGTGCAGCCCAGCCACAGGGCGCGGGCGCCAGTGATCAGGCGGGCGGCGGAGGTAATGAGGTAGGCGGTCAGGCTGGCGAGCATGGGGTTGTCGTTATCCCTTCAAAGGCAGTGTCAGCAGGGTAGTCAAGGCCAGTGCCAACTGCAGGCCCAGGCATACGGCCTGGCGGCGCAGCAGGGCCAGTGCAGCCTGGCTGCGGGCAGGCCAGGCGCGCGAGTCGGCGGCGTGCGGTTTGAGTTTCAGTTCGAACAAGGCGCGGTCCAGGGCCTGGGTGTCTGCCGGCAGGTCGGAGCTCTTGACAAGGTGGGCAAACAGGTCGGCATCTACCGCCACGCGGATGGCCCAGTACTTGTGAAGTACGCCCAGTACCAACAGCACGCTGCACAGCAGGCTGGCCAGTGGTGGCAACGGCGCATTCAGCAATGGCGCCAAGCCGTAGGCGAGCGCCAGCAAGGTGAGGCCGTCGGACAGCCGCTCCAGCTGTTTGCCACGGCCCAGCAGGCTGGCCACCAGCAGCAGGATCATGATTGTGCTCCCAGTTGTTGCAGGGCCTGGTGGTGTGCGCGACGCAAGACTATCCCTGGGCGAGCTTTGCCGATCAGCGCTTCGGCCTGCCGAGCGTCGCTGCAGCGGCCGCTGACCACCAGCCAGGCGGCTACGGCGCTGGCGCTGCGCGAGTAGCCCAGGGCACAACAGACCAGCACCGGGCCTTGGGCGCGCAGGCGTTCGATGGCGACGGCGGCCTGGTGCAGCAATGGGCTTTGCGGGGCGATCAGGTCCAGGGTAGGAAAACAGACGTAGTCAACGGCGGACGCGACCTTTGTAGGAGCGGCCTTGTGTCGCGAAAGGGCCGCGAAGCGGCCCCAGGTTTTCAGCTTCGCAGCAGATATTGCCGGGGCCGCTTCGCAGCCCTTTCGCGACACAAGGCCGCTCCTGCAAGAGGCCGCGCTGTCCTGAACATGACACGGTAGCTCCGCGCATAAATCGACCACCGCAGCGAACTGCGCGCCACGCCCGGGAATCCGCCCCAGATAAACCCCATCACACACTTCATCCGCCTGCGGATGCCGCCAGGTCCACAGCCGCGAATTGGCCCAGGCCCCCAGCAGATAAGGCGCCAGCAGCCAGCGGGTAGCATTCGACAAGCGCCCATCGGCACCTTTCTGAAACCCGCCAGCACCGAACAGGCCGTAATTCAACGCCACCAGCGCCAACGACACGGCCGGCCAGGCCAGCCACAGCCAGGCGCCCCCCAAATTCATGGCAAACACGGCGCACAACAGCGCACCCGCGGCATAGCTCAAGGCCAACCGCCAGCGCTTGGCATCCTGCGCAAGGTGGGCCTGCTGCCAGGGCAGCCGGCCCTGGTGTGGCCACAGCCAGACACACAAGAACCCCGCCAGCGCCCCGGTCGGTACGTCGATGAAGTGGTGCTGCCAGGTGGTCAGCACCGATACCCCGATCAGCGTCATCCAGCCATGCATCAGCCAACGCCAGGGCTGGCGCTGCACATGCCGGGCAAACATGGTCCAGATGATCACCAGCAGGGCGATATGCAGCGATGGCGCCTGGTTGAACGGCTTGTCGAACCCCATCAGCACATCGAACATCCAGCCGTACACGCCATCCAGTTCCGGCCGCGCGAAGGTGAAGCGCAGCGGCCAGAGCAGGAAGCAGCTGACGCTGATCACCTGTGCTGTCAGCAGGGCCAGGGCATGCCGGTCCATTTCCTGGCGCGTGCGCGGCAGCAGGAAGGACAGCCCGTAGAGCAGGTCGATCGACCAGTACGGGATGATCGTCCACGGCCACAACGGCATGCGGCTTTCCCAGCCGAACACCAGGCTGCCGACATCATTGCGCCCAACCGTGTGGCTGTTGGCCAGCCCATAGCTGAGGAAAAACAGCGGCCCCAGCAGCAATAGCCAGAATACGCCCCGGCGGACCAGCCCGGGCTCGCGCGATGGCTTCATTCAGCGCACCCGTTGGGCCAGGCTGACACTGAAAATACCCCATTCATCGATGCGCTGGGCCAGCTTGCGGAAGCCCGCTGCCTCGACCAACTGGTCCATTTCGGCCTGGCTGCGCCGGCGCATCACCCAGGCCTCGCCGCCGCGGTGGCTGGTGAGGGCGCGGGCGATCATCTCCAGTTGCGGGTGCCACGGTTGGCCGGTGTAGACCAGGTAGCCGCCATCCTCCACCGCGTCGGCCAGGCCGGCCAGCGAATTGCCCACCAGCTGGTTGCTGGTGAACAGTTCGTACAGGCCGGAGACCACGGCCAAGGTCGGCGGCTGTTCCAGCGTCGCCAGGCTCTGGCGGTCGAAGGCATCGCCCTGGACGAAGCGGGCGATGTCAGCCAGGCCTTTTTCCGCGATCAGCGCGCTGCCTTGCTGCACGTTCAGCTCGCTGTAATCGCGTAGCAGGATCGAGTCCGGCAGTTGCTCCAGCTCCTGCAGGGCTTCGAGGATGTAGCGGCCATGGCCGGCAGCGATATCGACGATGTGCACCGGCCGTTGCTGTTCGCGCAGGCGGGCGATGGCCAGGCGCAGCAACTCTTCGACGTGCAGCTTGCGTTGGCGGATGCCACGCCAGCCGATGGCATCGAGATAGTTGCGATCGACCAGACGGCCCAGCTTGCCCTTGCCGGTCGGCTGGTTGCGGTACACGTAGTCAAGGGTACTGCCCGAGTCGAAACCGGTGTCGAACCCTAGCCTCACGCCTTCCGAAAGCCCCTTGCCCAGGCGCAGCCCGGCGCGGGTGGCGCGCCAGTAGAGGTCGCGGGGCGAGTTGTGCGGTAATGGCGCGGCCAGGCTTTCGGCCTCGGCGCAACTGGCGCCGACCTTGTCGGCATCGAGCAGCGACGGCAGCGGCGCAGGGCTGGCGAAGCAGTGCTCGACGAACCGCTCGATGCGCCGCAGGGCATGGGCCCGGTCACGCTCGCCCAGGGTGTCGTGGAAGAACCCCGGCAGGATGTGCATTTCCTTGCGCGCACTGCCCAGGCGCTCGAAGAAGCGTTGCTGCGGCTGACGCTCGACCACGAAGTCGGCACCGGATACCAGCAGCTGGGTCGGCACCTGGATGGCTTGGGCATCCGCCACCACGCGGTCGGCGGCTTCGTACAGGCCTAGCAGCATGGTCACCGAAATCGGCCGGCTGATCAGCGGGTCGGCCACGTACGACATGACCCGTTCGGGGTCGTGGGTGAGCAGGCGTGGCTTGACGTAGCTGTTGACGAAGAAGTTGCCGCGCAAGGCCTTCAGCAGTTTCAGGCCGGGGCGGGCGAACGGTACATACAGCTTGACCTTGAACGCCGGCGACGCCAGCACCAGGCAGCGCACCTTGGGGGCATAGTCGTGGGCCCAGGTGGCGACCAGCACGGCACCGACACTCTGCGCCAGCACCACCAGGTCCGGCTCGGCGATACCGTGGCGGGCCTGGATATGCTCGATGAAGGTCTGCACATCGCGCACGCTGGTGGCGAACCCCGGGCTGTCGCCGCGTGCTCCCGGGGACTCGCCGTGGCCACGGGCATCCCAGGCGAAGAAGTCATAGCCCGGCATGTCCAGCTCATCGGCCAGGTGGGCCATGCGCCCGCCATGCTCATGGCCGCGGTGGAACATCACCACAGCCCGGCGAGGCTGGTGTTCGTTACGGGTGGCGGGCCAGTGACGGTAATGCAGCTCGACGCCGTCATGGGTACTGAAGTGCAGTGCTTGCGCTTGGCGCATGGTCAACATCCTTTTACGACGGCAGGAGGCTCAACGGGTTTCGGCCAGCCCCTGGCGGACCCGGTTGTAGAGGGTATAGAGCGAGAGTGCGAGGATCACCAGCAACAAGCCGTTGATCCAGGCCCCGGCCAACAGGCCGAAGGCCACGCCGGTGCCCAGTACGCCGAAGGCAAAGGCCCGGTCGCTCTTGCCCATGGGCCCGTCGTAGCGCCGCGAGGCACCGGCCAGCGGGCCCATGACCCCGGCGTACTCACTGAAGGTGGCGCCGAGCACCACGAGCACGACCAAGGCTGGCGATACCCCTGGCAGCAGGGCGAAGGGCAGGTACAGGGCGGCGTCGGCGATCACGTCGCAGAGTTCGTTGAGGTAGGCGCCGAGGGTGGATTGCTGGCCGAACTCCCGGGCAAGCATGCCGTCGATGGCGTTCAGGGCCATGCGCAGCAGCATCCATACCGGTAGGAGGATGAACAGCCAGGCGGAATGATGCCGGGTAACCAGCAGCAGGCCCAGCAGCACTGATACCAGGGCAGCTGCGAGCGTGACCTGGTTGGCGGTGACACCCCGCTCGTGAAGGCGCTGCACCGTGGGGCGGAGCAGGGCCTGGAAGCGCGGCTTGAGCTGGTAGATCGAGGCCACCGTGAAGTCCTTTTCGTTGGGCATTGGGGCGCTATTTTGTGTGAGTCTGCATTGCGGGTAAAGCCGGAAGCCTGGTAGTCCGGTATTGCTCTGATGAAAATGTGGGAAGCCACTGATTCAGGGCTTTCGGCATCTATAGCTTTTCCCCGGGTGGCAGGTTTTCAGCCCTCGCCATCGGGCCAGGCGCTCCAGGATGAGCGTCCGTCCTGGGGGAGGGGGCAGGCAGGCTCTGCCGGCTTGGTGGCGCCGCTCTGCGCGATTCTGGCCGCGCGAGCGGGTGGGCTGGCAGGAGCTAAATCAGGACAATGGCTGGCGGATCTGGGGAAGTTTTGTGTAAGGCTTAATACCCTGCAATGGCAGCGAGCAAGCCCGCCGCATACCCCGGCAATGCCGCAAAATCCCGCGCGCACACCAGCAACCTCCGGTTGGCCCATGGCTCCGCCAGCGCCACCCAGTGCAAGGGCAACATACCCTGCCAGCGCCGCACCGCTGCCAGCGGCACCACCCCCACCCCGGCACCGCCGGCGACCATGCGAATTACCCCGTCGAACCCCTCGGCCCGCACGCGTACCTGCATCCGCCGCCCCTCGCGCAGGGCTTGCTCTTCAAGGTACAAGGCCAACGCACTGCCGGCCCCAAGGCCGACATAGCCGTGCGCCAGGCTATCGCTGAAGCTGGGCGCGAGCGCACTGGCCAGCGGGTGGCCCGGCGGCATCACCAGCACCAGCGGGTCGTCGCGAAAGGGGCGGGTTTGCAGGTGTTCGCAAGGGGCTGCGGTCGAAACGATGCCCAGGTCGGCCATGCCCTGGGTAATTGCCTGTACGATGCGCAGGCTCGGCAGTTCCTGCACATCGACGCTGATACCGGGGTTTTCAGCCAGGTAGCTGGCCAGCAGTTCCGGCAGGTATTCGGTGAGCGCCGCCGTGTTGCACAGCAGGCGCACCTGGCCTTGTTGCCCTTGCGCATACTGGCCGAGGTCGAACTGCAGGCGTTCGACCTGCTGCGCTATCAGCCGGGCATGCCGCAGCAGGGCCTGGCCGGCCGGTGTCGGCTGTACGCCACGGCGATTGCGCTCCAGCAAGGGGATGCCCAACGATGCCTCCATGGCGCGGATGCGCGCACTGGCTGCTGGCAGCGACAGGTGGCTGCGGCTGGCGCCGGCGGTGATGTTGCCGCACTCCAGGGTGTGCTGGAACAGCCTGAGGTCGATCAGGTCGAAATGCATCTGGCTATGTCCTGGCAAGAGTCTGCCTGAGTATATGACAGATTTTCAGCCAGGCCGGCGCGCGCCATCATCGGCTGATGGAAACCTTGCTCGCGTTCTATCAGAACCTTGGCCCAGCCCTCGCATCGCTGGTGGTGATGACCTTTCTGCTGGCCGGCACGGTGAAAGGGGTGATTGGCCTCGGCTTGCCGACCATCGCCATGGGCCTGTTGGGCCTGGCTATGCCTCCGGCGCAGGCTGCCGCGTTGCTGATTGTGCCTTCGACCTTCACCAACCTTTGGCAGCTGGCGAGTGGCGGGCATCTGCGGGCGTTGCTGGTACGTCTGGGGCCGATGCTGGCAATGCTCTTCATCGGTACCTTGCTGGGCAGCGCCTGGTTGGGGATCAACAGCGGCCCGTGGGCCAAACATGCACTGGGCGCGGCCCTGCTGGCCTATGCGCTGTACGGGTTGGTCGGGGCGGGCCTGTGCCTGGCGCCAAGCCGCGAGCGTTGGCTGGGGCCGGCCTGCGGCCTGGTAACCGGCGTGGTAACCGCAGCGACAGGGGTATTCGTGATACCGGCCGTACCCTACCTGCAGAGCCTGGCCTTGAACCGTGAGCAGATGGTCCAGGCCCTGGGCCTGTCGTTCACGGTGTCCACCCTGGCCCTGGCCGTCGGCCTGGCCGGGCAGGATGCCCTGGGTGGCCAGGCCCTGGGGGCCTCGTTGCTGATGCTGGCGCCGGCCTTGCTCGGCATGCTGGCCGGGCAATGGCTGCGCCAGCGCATCAGCGCGCTGCTGTTCAAGCGCTGCTTCTTCTTCGGCCTGGCCGCACTTGGCGGCCATTTGCTCATCAGCGGCTAGCGGACGAGGCGCTGAGCATGTCGATCATCTGGATGTCGAAATCGCGCTCCAGGTAGTCCATGCGCTTGTCGAAGAACGCGGTCATGTGCGGCAGCGCCGAGTGCACATCCAGCGCGGCCTTGTCGGCCCAGACCTCGAAGAACACGAACAGGCTCGGGTCCTGCTTGTCGCGCAGCATGTGGTACTCGATGCAGCCCGGTTCCTGGCGGCTTGGCTCGACGTAGGCGCGGAACAGGGTTTCGAATGCCTCGGCCATTTCCGGACGGGTCTTGGCTTTGAGGATGAAGGCGTACTGCTCAGTCATGGGTCGCTACTCGTTGACGGGAGATGAGGCGATTCTACGGCAATAATGTGCCAGCCATTCGTGACTTGTGGTCAATTGTATTTTGCCCCTGCGCCACTGTATCCCCTACCCGCGAGCCCCTAACCTGCCGACCTGAATTTTTCGCGAGGCTCACATGAAAAAGATCCTTTTGCTCAACGGCGGCAAGCAGTTCGCTCACTCCGATGGCCGTCTCAACACCACCCTGCACGAAGCGGCCGTGGCTCACCTGGACCGCGCCGGTTTCGATGTGCGTCAGACCTTCATCGATGGCGGTTATGACATTCAGGAAGAAGTGCAGAAATTCCTCTGGGCCGATGTAGTGATCTACCAGATGCCAGGCTGGTGGATGGGCGCGCCATGGACCGTGAAGAAATACATCGACGAGGTGTTCACCGCAGGCCATGGCAGCCTGTATGCCAACGATGGCCGTACCCGTTCGGACCACTCGCAGAAGTACGGCAGTGGTGGCCTGGTACACGGCAAGCAGTACATGCTGTCGTTGACCTGGAATGCACCGCAGCAGGCATTCGACGACCCCAGCGATTTCTTCGAGGGCAAGGGTGTGGATGCGGTGTATTTCCCGTTCCACAAGGCCAACCAGTTCCTCGGCATGACTGGCTTGCCGACCTTCCTGGCGGTGGATGTAATGAAGCGCCCGGATGTGCCGACGGCGCTGGCGGCCTATACGGCACACCTGGACAAGGTGTTTGGCAAGGCGCAATAAGTGTTCGACCTGCCTGCCTCTTCGCGGGCTTGCCCGCTCCCACAGGTACTCCACAAGCTTTCAGGCCTGTCTGATCCCTGTGGGAGCGGGCGAGCCCGCGAAAGGGCCGGTACAGGCAGCGCTGGACTTGGCCGCGACAAGCGGCTATCTAGTCCCTGCAGAGAACAACCACAGGCCCCGATGTGAAAACCCGATCCGAAGAGCTCCAGGTATTCGTCACCGTCATCGACTGCGGCTCGATTTCCGCTGCTGCCGAGCAGATGGGCCAGACTCCGTCCGCCGTCAGCCGCACCCTGTCACGCCTGGAAGGCAAACTGGGCACCACCTTGGTCAACCGCACCACCCGGCGCATGGACCTGACTGAAGAGGGCCGCTTTTTCCTCGAACGCTCTCGCCTGATCCTGGAGCAGATGGACGAGATGGAAGAGCGCCTGTCGATGAACCGCCAGACCCCTACCGGGCGTCTGCGCATCAACGCCGCTGCGCCGTTCATGCTGCATGCCATCCTGCCGTGGATCGGCGAGTTCCGCCGCCAATACCCCGGCATTGAACTGGAACTCAACACCGATGACCTGATCATCGACCTGCTCGAGCAGAGTACCGACGTGGCCATCCGCATCGGCGAACTGGCCGACTCCAGCCTGCACGCGCGCAGCCTGGGCTGCAGCCCGGTGCAGGTGCTGGCCAGCCCGGCGTACCTAGAACAGCATGGCACGCCGCTGCGGGTCGAGGACCTGGCCAACCACTGCCTGCTCGGCTTCAGCCAGCCCGAGTCGCTCAACCATTGGCCACTGCGCCATGCCCAGGGGGATCGCTGGAGCATCCGCCCGGCGCTGATCGCCTCCAGCGGCGAGACCTTGCGCCAGCTGGCGCTGGCGGGCGAGGGCATCGTCAGCCTGTCGCACTTCATGACCCACGAAGACATCCGCAGCGGGCGCCTGCAAGTGTTGCTCAGCGAAGCCAACAACGGCTATCGCCAGCCGATCCATGCGGTGTACTACCGCAATACCCAGCTGGCGCTGCGTATCCAGTGCTTCCTTGATTTCATCCAGCGCAAGCTGGCGATGTACGCCTGCTGAGTTGCCTGGACGCGACATATTCTGTCTACAGGCGGCGAAACTTCCTACGATTGTTTGCGCAGTGGAAACGCTTCGGCCTTACTGACTGCTCAACAAAAACAACACCAAGGAAGTGTCATGCGTATGGTTCCGTTCCAGTACCTGGCTGTTGCAGCCGCGATCCTGAGCTGTTCCTCGGTTCATGCTGCCACCCTGGAGGGCGGCGCAGTGGCCGCGCCCGATCAATATGGTGCACAGGTGGCCGCCGATATCCTCAAGAAGGGCGGCAACGCGGTGGATGCGGCAGTGGCCACGGCGTTCACCCTGGCGGTGACTTACCCCGAGGCGGGCAACATTGGCGGCGGCGGGTTCATGACCCTGTTCGTCGACGGCAAACCCTATTTCCTCGACTACCGTGAAGTCGCGCCCAAGGCCGCTACGCGCAACATGTACCTGAACGACAAGGGCGAGGTCATCGAGAACCTCAGCCTGGTCGGGGCCCGCGCAGCTGGCGTACCCGGCACGGTAATGGGCTTGTGGGAGGCGCACCAGAAATTCGGCAAGCTGCCCTGGAGCGAGCTGCTGACTCCGGCCATCGGTTATGCGAAAAACGGTTTCAAGGTGGCAGAAAAGCAGTACCAGTACCGCAACGATGCCCAGGGCATGTTCAAGACCGCGACCAATTTCAACGACTACTTCGGCAACATGAAAGTCGGTCAGCTGTTCAAGCAGCCAGAGATGGCGCAGACCCTGGAACGCATCGCCGACAAGGGCGTGAGCGAGTTCTACCAGGGCGAGACCGCCGACCTGCTGGTGGCGCAGATGCAGGCCGACAAGGGCCTGATCACCAAGCAGGACTTGCAGGACTACAAGGCGGTATGGCGTGAACCGATGGCTGTCAGCTGGCGTGGCAATGTGGTCTATACCGCGCCTCCGCCAAGCTCCGGCGGCGTCGCCCTGGCCCAGCTGCTGGGCATCAAGGAAGACCGCGCCGCGGACTTCAAGGGCGTGGCGCACAACTCGGCGCAGTATATCCACCTGCTGGCCGAGATCGAAAAGCGGGTGTTCGCCGACCGCGCCGACTACCTCGGCGACCCAGCCTTCACCCAGGTGCCAGTGGCGCAGCTGGTGGCCAAGGACTACCTGGCCAAGCGTGCCGCGCAGGTCAACCCGAAGGCCATTTCCGCGACCGACAAGGTCAAGCCGGGCCTGGAACCGCACCAGACCACGCACTTCTCGATCGTCGACAAGCAGGGCAATGCGGTCAGCAATACCTACACCCTGAACCTTGATTACGGCAGTGGCGTGGTGGTGAAAGGTGCCGGCTTCCTGTTGAACGACGAAATGGATGACTTCAGTGCCAAGCCGGGGGCGGCCAACGCGTTCGGCGTGGTAGGCGGGGATGCCAATGCCATCGCACCGGGCAAGCGCATGCTGTCGTCGATGAGCCCCAGCCTGATGACCCGCGATGGCAAGGTCGAGCTGGTCATTGGTACGCCAGGCGGCTCGCGGATCTTCACCTCGATCTTCCAGGTCATGAACAACCTGTACGACTATGGCATGCCGCTGGACAAGGCGGTGGCGGCGCAGCGTGTGCACCATCAGTTGCTGCCCAAGGACACCATCTACTTTGACAGCTACGCGCCGTTGACCGGGCCGGTGGCTGACGAGCTGAAGAAGATGGGTTATGTGCTGGAGGATCAGGGCTGGGAGATGGGCGACATCCAGGCGATCCGGGTGAACGGTGCGAAGCTGGAGACTGCTTCGGACCCACGTGGGCGTGGGGTCGGGATGATCGTCGAGTAATACCTGTTCCATCGCCGGGAGGGCTTTGCCCTCCATCGCGACACAAGGCCGTTCCTTACAGGAGATTGCAGGAGCGGCCTTGTGTCGCGACGGGCCGCAAAGCGGCCCCGAATTCCAGGGTCAGACGCGGAACTGGCTGACCAACGTCTGCAATTGCCCGCCCAACCGCGCCAGCTCCACGCTGGACGCTGCCGTCTCGTCACTGGCCGCCGCCGTCTGCTCGGACACATCGCGCACATTGAGGATGCTGCGGCTGATCTCCTCCGCCACCGCACTCTGCTGCTCCGCTGCCGCGGCAATCTGCTGGTTCATCGACTGGATGCTCGACACCGTGCTGGTGATGCTTTCCAGCGAGGCCCCGGCCTTGCGTGCCAGCTCGACGCTGCTGTCGGTCAGGGTACGGCTACCGTGCATGGCCGCGGCCACTTGCTGGGTACCGTGCTGCAGGCTGGCGATCAGTTCCTCGATCTCTTCGGTGGATTTCTGCGTGCGCTGGGCCAGCCCGCGCACTTCGTCGGCAACCACGGCAAAGCCACGCCCGGCCTCGCCGGCACGCGCTGCTTCGATCGCAGCGTTCAGCGCCAGCAGGTTGGTCTGTTCGGCCACCGACTTGATCACGTCCATCACGCTGCCGATCTTCTGGCTTTCCTGCTGCAGCAGGTTCATGGCCTCGGTGGAGCGGTGCATGTCTTCGGCCAGGCGCTCGATCTGGCCAATCGCCTCGCCTACCACGCGGTCGCCGGCACGGGCTTCGTCATCGGCACCCGTGGCGGCATGCGATGCCTGTTCGGCGTTGCGCGCCACTTCCTGAACGGTGGCTGCCATTTCGTGCATGGCGGTGGCCACCTGGTCGGTCTCGACCTTCTGGCTGTTGGCGCCGGCGCTGGTCTGTTCGGTCACCGCCGACAGCTCCTCGGCGGCGCTGGCGATCTGGGTGACACCGTCGCGGATGCCGCTGATCAGCTCACGCAGGGTGCTGCCCATGCGCGCGATGCCCTGCTGCAGTACGCCCAGTTCGTCGCGGCGAGTAACCCGCAGTTGCTGGGTGAGGTCGCCGCTGGCGATTTTTTCCACCGCTGTCAGGGTGTCACGCAATGGGCGGGTGATCTGCCGCGTGATCAGCACTGCCGCCAGCACGCCGACCAGCAGCGCCAGCAGGGTGGCGATAGCCTGCAGGCTACGGGCCTGGCTGCTCTCGATGTCGCGGCGTTCCAGCTGGATCTGGTACAGCGCGTCGCTGCGCTTGACGATGTCGGCACCTTGCACGGTCATTTCGGCGCGTGCAGTGGTGATGTTGGCGACGGCGTCGCGGAACTGGCGCACAGCGTCACGGTAGGCCAGCACCGAGCCTTCGAACTGTTGCAGGCGCGAGTCTTCGCCGGGCAACTGGCGCTTGAGGCTGTCGATGCCGGCCAGGGCAGCATCCAGCTGGCGCAGGGCGGCCTGTTCGTTGGTAGCGCTGTTGTCGGCGATGTAGCCGCGGACGTCGATGCGTACCTGCAGCAGTTGCTGACGCGCCTTGCTGATCAACTGGTACTGGGCCAGGCGCACGCTGTCGGCTTCAGCGCGGGCGGTGACTTCCTGGCTGAGTGCGTCCATGGCCTGGTCGGCCTTGCTGGCCGAGCTTTCCATGGCCGCGCGCGCGGTGCGGGTGGCGTCGTAGCCCTGGCGCATCTTGTTCAGCGAGACCTTGTAGGCACTGATGGTTTCGCCCAGCTCATTCAGCAACTTGACGTTCTCGGGGCTCTTGAACGTGCTGGCCAGGTACGCCTGCTGCTTGCTGAAGGCGTCCAGCTTGGCCTGGGTGTTGGCGGCGGCGGCATCATCACCGTTGGCGATCATGTACTGCAGGCGGGCAATGCGCAGGTCGGTCAGGTCCTTGTTCAACTGGCCGATATCACCCATCCAGTTGCTGCGGTCGATCAGGCTGCCCAGGCTGGTCCAGCCAGTCAGGGCCAGCAGGCCGGTGAGAATCAGTACCAGACCGAAGCCCAGGCCCAGTTTGAGGTTGACGCTGATGTTGGCGAACCAGCTGTTCATGCACGCTCTCCAGAAGTTGTTTTCGCTCGATTTGTCTTCGATCGCCAGGCGTTGTTGTTCTGGATGCCTGCTGATTCGTGCAGGGGTTATCGGCCGTGATGAGGGAAGCTGAAACGCTTTTTCAGCAAAAAGATGTACAAGCGCTTTTGGGGTAGGAGCGGCCTTGTGTCGCGAAAGGGCCGCAAAACGGCCCCTGCAATAGTCGCGTCAACGCTGAAATCCTGGGGCCGCTTTGCGGCCCTTTCGCGACACAAGGCCGCTCCTACAGCGTTTGCGCCGGCCTGGCGAGAGGTGTCAGAGGTTACGGGCGCTGAAGGTATCGCAACTGTTCACTTCACCCTCGGCGAACCCGGCCTTGAACCAGCGTACCCGCTGTGCCGAAGTGCCGTGGGTGAACGAGTCCGGCACTACCCGCCCGCGGCCCTGCTGCTGCAAGCGGTCATCGCCAATCGCATTGGCGGCGTTCAGAGCTTCCTCGACGTCACCCGGCTCCAGCCAGTTCAGGCGCTTTTGCGCCTGGTAGGCCCACACCCCGGCCAGGCAGTCGGCCTGCAGCTCCTGGCGCACCAGCAAGCCGTTGTCACCTTCCAGGCGTTGGCCGCTGCGGCGTGCGGCGTCGACCTTGGCCGACACACCCAACAGGGTTTGCACGTGGTGGCCGATTTCATGAGCGATCACGTAGGCCTGGGCAAAGTCGCCGGCGGCCGCGAAGCGGGTTTCCATCTCGCGGAAGAACGACATGTCCAGGTACACCCGCTGGTCGGCGGGGCAGTAGAACGGCCCTACTGCCGCAGAAGCAAAGCCACAGGCCGAATTGACCTGGCCGCTGAACAGCACCAGCTTGGGGTCGCGGTATTGCTTGCCAGCCTCGGCGAACAGGGCTTTCCAGGTGTCTTCGGTGTCACCCAGGATCGAGGCGACGAACTCGGCCTGCTGGTCGTTGGCCGGCGGCGCCTTGCCGCCCACGCTGCTGGGCGCCTGCCGTTGCTGCTGCTCCATCTGGCCAGTGAGCTGGCCAAGAATCTGCAATGGGTCCTGCCCGGTGAGCCAGCCGATACCGACAATCAGCAGTACCGCGCCAAGCCCCAGCCCCTTGCCGCCGCCGAACCGCATGCCGCCGCCACCGCCACCTTCGCCTCGGGCATCGACCACATTGTCGCTGCGTCGGCCTTTTCGCCATTCCATGAAATGCTCTCCGGAGCGTGAAACAAGAAGACAAAGATTAGTTCACCACTGCGGCCGGTGTCAGGCCAACGTGTTCACTCATAACCATCTGGTTATGTCTCAGGCGGCTGATTTCAATATTCACCGTGCGCAGCTTGTCCGAAACTGCAAGTCCGCCTGCCACGCCCAGGCGTTCACATAATTCCAAGAGAGGAAACCGGCATGCCCGCCCAGGACACCAGCCGCTTCGTGATCCGTGATCGCAACTGGCACCCGAAAGCCCTTACGCCTGACTACAAGACGTCCATTGCCCGTTCGCCGCGCCAGGCACTGGTCAGCATTCCGCAGTCGATCAGCGAAACCACCGGCCCGGACTTTTCCCACCTGGGCTTCGGTGCCCACGACCATGACCTGCTGCTGAATTTCAACAACGGTGGCCTGCCGATCGGTGAGCGCATCATCGTCGCCGGGCGCGTCGTCGACCAGTACGGCAAGCCTGTGCCGAATACCCTGGTGGAAATGTGGCAGGCCAATGCCGGCGGCCGCTACCGGCACAAGAACGACCGTTACCTGGCACCGCTGGACCCGAACTTCGGGGGTGTCGGTCGCTGCCTGACCGACCGTGACGGCTACTACAGCTTCCGCACCATCAAGCCGGGCCCGTACCCTTGGCGCAACGGGCCGAACGACTGGCGTCCGGCGCACATCCACTTCGCCATCAGCGGCCCTTCGATCGCCACCAAGCTGATCACCCAGTTGTATTTCGAGGGTGATCCGCTGATTCCGATGTGCCCGATCGTCAAGTCGATCGCCAACCCGCAAGCGGTGCAGCAACTGATCGCCAAGCTCGACATGAGCAACGCCAACCCGATGGATTGCCTGGCCTACCGCTTCGACATCGTGCTGCGCGGCCAGCGCAAGACCCACTTCGAAAACTGCTGAGGACCCCGCCATGCCAATCGAACTGCTGCCGGAAACCCCTTCGCAGACTGCCGGCCCCTACGTGCACATCGGCCTGGCCCTGGAAGCGGCCGGCAACCCGACCCGCGACCAGGAGATCTGGAACCGCCTGGCCAAGCCTGATGCGCCTGGCGAGCATATCCTGCTGCTCGGCCATGTGTATGACGGCAATGGCCACCTGGTGCGGGACTCGTTCCTGGAACTGTGGCAAGCCGATGCCAATGGTGAATACCAGGATGCCTACAACCTGGAAAACGCCTTCAACAGCTTTGGCCGCACGGCTACCACCTTCGACGCTGGCGAGTGGACGGCACATACGGTGAAGCCAGGCGTGGTGAAAAACGCTGCCGGTGTGCCAATGGCACCGCACATCAACATCAGCCTGTTTGCCCGGGGGATCAACATCCACCTGCACACGCGCCTGTATTTCGATGATGAAGCGCAGGCCAATGCCAAGTGCCCGGTGCTCAACCTGATCGAGCAGCCGCAGCGGCGCGAGACCCTGGTGGCCAAGCGCTGCGAGGTGGACGGGAAAACGGCGTATCGCTTCGATATCCGCATTCAGGGGGAAGGGGAGACGGTGTTCTTCGACTTCTGAGTGAGGCCTGGGGCCGCTTTGCGGCCCATCGCGACGCAAGGCCGCTCCTACAGGGAATTTGAGCTGCGCCGGTAGGAGCGGCCTTGCGTCGCGATGGGCTGCAAAGCAGCCCCGGCTATCTGCAGGTCAGCGCCGAACCAGCAGAACCCCACTCTCCATGTGGTGGGTATACGGGAACTGATCAAACAACGCACAACGCTCGATGCGGTGGGTGTCGTGCAACTGGGCAATGTTCGCCGCCAGCGTCTCCGGGTTGCAGGAGATGTACAGGATCCGCTCGAAACGCCGGGTCAGCTCGCAGGTGTCCGGGTCCATCCCCGCGCGCGGCGGGTCGACGAACACCGTGCCGAAGTCATAGCTCTTCAGGTCGATGCCTTCCAGCCGGCGGAACGGCCGCACGTCATTCAGTGCCTGGGTCAGTTCTTCCGCCGACAGGCGCACCAGCCGCACGTTGTCCACGCCGTTCTCATCGAGATTGCTCAGCGCGGCATTGACCGAAGTCTTGCTGATCTCGGTGGCCAGCACCTGGCGCACGCGGGTGGCCAGCGGCAGGGTGAAGTTGCCGTTGCCGCAATACAGTTCCAGCAGGTCGTCTTCGCGCTCGCCGAGCGCCTCGAAGGCCCAGCTCAGCATTTTCTGGTTCACCGCGCCGTTCGGTTGGGTGAATGCGCCTTCCGGCTGGCGATAGCTGAACACGCGGCCTGCCACGTCGAGTTTTTCCACCGCGTAGTCGCGGCCGATCACCAGGCGTTTGCCCTTGGAACGGCCGATCACGCTGACGCCCAGTTCGCCCGCCAGCTGCCGTGCAGCCACCTCCCAGGCCTCGTCCAGCGGGCGGTGATAGCACATCGTGACCATGGCATCGCCCGCCAGGGTAGTGAGGAACTCTATCTGGAACAGCCGGTTGCCGAGTTCTTCGCTGGCCTGCCAGGCCGCCTTCAAGCGCGGCATCAGGGCGTTGATACGCTGGCTGGCGATGGGGAAGTCGTCGATCAGGATCGCCTTGTGCTTCTCGCCCGGGGCGAACATGGCGTAGTGACGCTGGCCATCTTCACGCCACAGGCGGAATTCGGCGCGCAGGCGGTAGTGCTCGCGCGGCGAGTCGAAGACAGCCGGCTCCGGCGCAGCGAACGGCGCCAGCAGCTCGCGCAGCCGGGCCACCTTGGCGTCCAGCTGGGTGGCATAGGAGGAGGGGTCGAAAACAGCACTCATGCGTTGAACCAGCCCAGCTTGATGACGAACAGGATGGAAAGGATCACCAGGGCCGGGTTCAGGTCGCGGTGGCGACCGGAAATCAGCTTGACGGCGGTCCAGGCGATGAAGCCGAAGGCGATGCCGTTGGCGATGGAGTAGGTCAGCGGCATTGCCAGGGCGGTCACCACCACCGGTGCGGCCTCGGTGACGTCGTCCCAGTTTATTTCCGCCAGGCCCGAAGCCATCAGCACCGCGACGAACAGCAGCGCCGGGGCGGTGGCGAAAGCCGGCACGCTACCGGCCAGCGGAGCGAAGAACAGCGCCAGCAGGAACAGCACGGCGACCACGATGGCGGTCAGGCCGGTGCGGCCACCGGCGCTCACGCCGGCGGCGGATTCGATGTAGCTGGTGGTGGTCGAGGTGCCCAGCAACGAACCGGCCATGGCTGCGGTACTGTCGGCAATCAGCGCACGGCCCATCTTCGGCATGTGCCCATCCTTGCCCATCAGCCCGGCGCGCTTGGCCACGCCGATCAGGGTGCCGGAGTTGTCGAACAGGTCGACGAACAGGAAGGCGAAGATCACGCTGACCAGGCCGACGTCCAGCGCCCCGGCGATGTCCAACTGCAGGAAGGTCGGGGCCAGCGACGGTGGCATGGAGACGATGCCGCCGAAGGGGGTCACGCCCATCCCGATCGAGGTGATGGTCACGGCAAGAATGCCGATCAGCACCGCGCCGCGCACTTTCAGTGACTCCAGGCCGACAATCAGGAAGAAGCCCAGGGTAGCGAGGATCGGTGCCGGCTGCTTGAGGTCGCCCAGGCCCACCAAGGTGGCCGGGTTATCGACGACGATGCCGGCGTTATGCAGGGCGATCAGCGCCAGGAACAGGCCGATACCCGCGGCGATGGCCGAACGCAGTGGCAGCGGGATGCTGTTCACGATCCATTCGCGGATGCGGAAGATCGACAACAGGAAGAACATCACCGCCGACAGGAACACCGCGCCCAGTGCCACCTGCCAAGTGTGGCCCATGTGCAGCACCACGGTGTAGGTGAAGAATGCGTTCAGGCCCATGCCCGGTGCCAGGGCGATCGGGTAGTTGGCGATCAGGCCCATGGTCACCGAACCGATGGCCGCGGCCAGGCAGGTGGCGACGAAGACCGCGCCCTTGTCCATGCCGGTCTCGCCGAGGATGCTCGGGTTGACGAACAGGATGTAGGCCATGGCCAGGAAGGTGGTGACGCCCGCGAGAATCTCGGTGCGCACATTGGTGTTGTGTGCTCTTAGTTGAAACAGCCTTTCCAGCATGCCCGCTCCCCGAGGCGCCCCAGGCGCCATCAATCTATCGACCCCAACAGCAAAGCACAGACCGTACCGGTTGCCGTGGTTTTGTGCGGGGCGGAAAAAAGCCGCGCATCATACCAGCATGCTCGGCGGGGGCCTATGGCTGTTGGGGAATGGGTGCTGTATAGCCTGTACCGGCGCCTTCGCGGGCACAGGCTGTGTCTCAACCGTTATGCAACCGATCCCGCTTGGCCAGTGTCGGGAACAGTCTTATCCACACCCCGGTCACCACCAGGGTGCCAATACCACCCATCACCACCGCCGGCACTGTGCCAAACCAGTGCGCCGTCACCCCCGATTCGAACTCGCCGAGCTGGTTCGAGGCACCAATGAACAGGCCATTCACCGCGCTGACCCGGCCGCGCATTTCATCCGGTGTTTCCAGCTGCACGAAGGCGCCGCGGATGACCATGCTGATCATGTCCGCTGCACCCAGCACCACCAGTACCGCGAGCGAGAACCAGAACGAGGTCGACAGGCCAAAGGCAATGGTCGCCACGCCGAATACACCCACTGCCGTGAACATCGTTCGCCCCACGTTGCGCTCGAACGGGAAACGCGCCAGCCACAGCGACATCAGCAACGCCCCCACCGCCGGCGCCGAGCGCAGCAGGCCCAGGCCCAGTGGCCCGGTCAGCAGGATGTCCTTGGCGAACACCGGCAGCAGCGCGGTGGCCCCACCGAGCAATACGGCAAACAGGTCGAGCGAGATGGCGCCGAGGATGTCCGGCCGGCTGCGGATGAAGCGGATGCCGGCCAGCAGCGATTCGATGCTGGCACGCCCTCGCTGGGCTACCTGGCCGCGTGCCTCCAGGCTCAGGGTCAATATGCAGGCGATGGCATACAGGGCCACGGTCGGGCCGTACACCCAGAGGCTGCCGAATGCATACAGGAAACCACCCAGGGCGGGCGCCACGATGGTGGCCGACTGGGTAGCCGATGCCGATGCCGCCACCGCGCGTGGAAACAGCCCGGCTGGCACCACATTGGGCAGCAACGCCTGGGTCGCCGGCATCTCGAAGGAGCGCGTGGCGCCGAGCAGGAAGGCCAGGGCGAAGATCAGTTCGCGGGTGACGTTGTCGGTGGCGCTGCCCACTGCCAGTGCCAGGGCGATCAGGCCCTGCAGGCTCTGGCACAGGGCGGCGACCTTGCGCCGGTCGTAGCGATCGGCGACATGCCCGGTGTGCAACATGAACAGCACACGCGGGGCGAACTCGACCAGGCCGACCAGGCCCAGGTCCAGTACGTTGCCAGTCAACTGGTAGAGGTGCCAGCCAATGGCCACGGTGAGCATCTGGAAACCGCTGGCGGTGAACACGCGGGCCAGCCAGAAGGCCAGGAAAGGTCGGTGGTGACGCAGTAACTGCGGAGCGGAATCGGGCATCGGAAACCTGGGGGCCTCGGCGCGGTAGAGGGGCTCGCAGCGTATCATCTGTTTGTAACAAATGGTTGCTGTTTGCCCGGAGCGGCACTTTTCCGGGCCTTTTTGAAGAGGGTGGGGCAACCGGTCACGCGGCAATCAACCGCACGGCCCGGCGCGCCATTCAGGACTATGCTTCCTAGCATTCGTTGATCTGGATCAATCGTTGCTTTTGCAACGGCTGGCCGACGATGTGGCCCTACGGGCCGGAATCCCTGCGATCGAACAGAACAATTCCAACACGCCGCACTCGATAACCGTGGGGGCAGTGGGCGACGGGGCCAGCAGCCCGGACGCCGGATTATCTGAAGAGGAAGCACCATGTTCGGAATAGAGGCACTAGAGCTCGCCCGAATGCAGTTTGCCTTTACCGTTTCGTTCCACATCCTGTTCCCGGCCATCACCATTGGCCTGGCCAGCTACCTGGCCGTCCTCGAAGGCCTCTGGTTGCGGACCGACAACCAGGTCTACCGTGACCTTTATCATTTCTGGTCGAAGATCTTTGCCGTCAACTTCGGCATGGGCGTGGTCTCCGGCCTGGTCATGGCCTACCAGTTCGGCACCAACTGGAGCCGCTTCTCCGACTTTGCCGGCGCCATCACCGGCCCCTTGCTCACCTACGAGGTGCTGACCGCGTTCTTCCTCGAAGCAGGCTTCCTCGGCGTCATGCTGTTCGGCTGGAACCGCGTCGGCCGCGGCCTGCATTTCTTCTCCACGGTGATGGTAGCGCTCGGCACGCTGGTCTCGACCTTCTGGATCCTCGCCTCCAACAGCTGGATGCAAACCCCGCAAGGCCACGAGATCATCGATGGGCGGGTGGTGCCGGTGGACTGGCTGGCGGTGGTGTTCAACCCTTCGTTCCCCTACCGCCTGATGCACATGGCCACCGCCGCGTTCGTTGCCACGGCGTTCTTCGTCGGTGCCTCGGCGGCCTGGCACCTGCTGCGCGGGCGCGATAACCCGGCGGTGCGCAAGATGCTGTCGATGGCCATGTGGATGGCCCTGATCGTGGCGCCGATCCAGGCGGTGATCGGTGATTTCCACGGCCTCAACACGCTCAAGCACCAGCCGGTGAAGATCGCCGCGATCGAAGGCCACTGGGAAAACGTGCCCGGCGAGCCGACCCCGCTGATCCTGTTCGGCATTCCTGACATGCAGGCCGAGACCACCCGCTTCAAGCTTGAAATCCCGGCGCTCGGCAGCCTGATCCTGACTCACAGCCTGGACAAGCAGGTGCCGGCGATGAAGGAGTTCCCGCCGGAGGACCGGCCCAACTCGACCATCGTCTTCTGGTCGTTCCGGATCATGGTCGGGTTGGGCCTGTTGATGATCTTTGTCGGCCTGTGGAGCCTCTGGCTGCGCAAGCGCGGCACGCTCTATACCTCGCGCCCGTTCCTGCACCTGGCCTTGTGGATGGGGCCGTCCGGGTTGATCGCCTTGCTGGCCGGCTGGTTCACCACCGAAATTGGCCGCCAGCCGTGGGTGGTGTACGGCCTGATGCGGACGGCGGACGGTGTGTCCAACCACAGCTACGCCCAGCTCGGCTTCACCCTGGTGGCCTTCGTGGTGGTGTATTTCGCCCTGTTCGGTACCGGCCTCGGCTACATGATGCGCCTGGTGCGCAAAGGCCCGCAGACCGGCGAAGGCGACGAGCACAGCAGCGGTGGCCCCGGCACCAAACGCACGCCGGCGCGGCCGCTGTCCGCCGCCGATGATGGCCGTGAGGCCAACTCCGCCAGCCTGAGCAAGGAAAACTGAGCCATGGGTATCGACCTTTCGCTGATCTGGGCCGTGATCATCATCTTCGGCGTGATGATGTACGTGGTGATGGATGGTTTCGACCTCGGAATCGGCATGCTCTTCCCGTTCGTCAAGGGCGAGCGTAACCGCGATGTGATGATGAACACCGTCGCCCCCGTCTGGGACGGTAACGAAACCTGGCTGGTACTGGGAGGTGCCGGGCTGTTCGGCGCGTTCCCGATGGCCTACTCGGTGGTGCTGGAGGCGCTGTACCTGCCGTTGATCCTGATGCTGATCGGCCTGATCTTCCGCGGCGTGGCCTTCGAGTTCCGCTTCAAGGCCAAGGACGACAAGCGCCATATCTGGGACAAGGCGTTCATCTGGGGCTCGCTGGTGGCCACCTTCTTCCAGGGCGTGGCCCTGGGCGCGTTCCTGGAGGGCTTCAAGGTAGTCGACCGGCATTTCGCCGGTGGTACGCTCGATTGGCTCACCCCGTTCAGCCTGTTCTGCGGCCTGGGGCTGATCGTTGCCTATACCCTGTTGGGCTGCACCTGGCTGATCATGAAGACCGAAGGGGCGCTGCAGCAGAAGATGCACGACATTGCCCGCCCTCTGGCGCTGGTGTTGTTGGCGGTGATCGGCATTGTCAGCCTGTGGACACCAATCGCCTACCCGCAGATCGCCGACCGCTGGTTCAGCATGCCTAACCTGGTCTGGTTCATGCCGGTGCCGATCCTGGTGCTGGTGACCTTCTACGGCTTGCTCAAGGCGGTGGCGCGCAATGCGCACTACACGCCGTTCCTGCTCACCCTGGTGCTGATCTTCCTTGGTTACAGCGGCCTGGGCATCAGCCTGTGGCCGAACATCATCCCACCGTCGATCTCGATCTGGGATGCCGCGGCGCCACCGCAGAGCCAGGGTTTCATGCTGGTCGGTACGCTGTTCATCCTGCCGTTCATCCTGATGTACACCTTCTGGAGCTACTACGTGTTCCGCGGCAAGGTTACCCACGAAGACGGCTATCACTAGGGAGGCCGCATGATGGCTGGCAAGCATGGCTTGGAGGAGAAAAAGCCCCTGTGGCAGCGGCTGGGCTGGCTGCTGCTGATCTGGGCGATGAGCGTGGCAGCGCTGGGTGTTGCGGCCTGGGTGATGCGCCTGTTCATGGGGGCAGCGGGGTTGACCACCCATTGAACCAAGGGGGCGCTTTGCGCCCCTTTTGCAACACAAGGCCGGATCGCGATCATTCAGTCAGTCGCGTCTCCCTGTAGGAGCGGCCTTGTGTCGCGATGGGCTGCAAAGCAGCCCCAACGGCCTATTTACGAGCCTTCAGGATGACGAACTTGGGCGTAGCCGCCACCTGCTCCACGCCACGGAACAACCGCGTCAGCTTGCTGTGATAACCCAGGTGCCGGTTACCCACGATATACAGCGCCCCGCCCACCACCAATGCCTCACGCGCCTGCTGGAACATGCGCCAGGCAAGGAAATCGCCCACCACCTGCTGCTGGTGGAACGGCGGGTTGCACAGCACCACCTCCAGCGACTGTTTTTCTACCCCGGCCAACCCATCGGCTGCCTCGAACACCGCCGGGCGCTCGCCCAGTGCGGCCTGCCAGTTTTCCCGCGCCGATTGCACCGCCATGTACGACTCATCGACCAAGGTGTAATGCGCATCCGGGTTGGCCAGGGCGCTGGCAATCGCCAGCACACCGTTGCCGCAACCCAAGTCCGCCACCCGGGCACGGCCCAGGTCGCGTGGCAGGTGCGGCAGAAAGGCGCGGGTGCCGATGTCCAGGCCTTCACGGCAGAACACGTTGGCGTGGTTGACCAGCTCCACGGCCGGCGCGTCGAGGCGATAGCGGCTGGGGTAGGGCGACCGGGCGAGCGGCCGCGTGGCCAGCGTCGCCGTCAGCAAGCGGGCCTTTTTCTGCGCCAGCGAGGCCTGCACCGGGCCGATGTATTTCCCCATCAGGTCACCGGCAGCCCGGGGCAGGTGCTTGATCATCGCCCCGGCAATCACCTGTGCACCCGGCGCCAGGTGGCCTTGCAGGCGGATCAGTTGCTCTTCGAGCAAGGCCAGGGTCTTGGGCACCCGCAGCAGCACTCGATCGAACGAGCCTTGCCAGGTTTCGCTGGCCGGGACGAAGGGCACGCTGTCGAACGGCAGGCCATTTCGCGACAGGTTTTTTTCCAGGGCCAGGTGCGCCAGGTGCGAATCGCCACTACTGACCACGTGCAGCTTGCCCGCCAGGCTGGCAGCCAGGGCGCCGAAGCTGTCATTGAGCACCAGCACCCGGCAATCGGCCGCCGGGGCCTGTGCGTGCATCTGCGCAAGCAGGTATTCGTCGGCTGCATCGAAAGCCTGCAAGGGGTCGTTGGCCTGATCCGGCTGGCGGATCAGGTCGAGTTCGGCGTAGGGAGTGGTCAACAGGGGCATGGCGTCTGGCTCGGGAACGATCTGCCCGTTGCGGTTCGCCCCGGGCTTTGCCGGGCGATTCTACAGGGCTTTGCCCGGGGTCGCAGGTTTGCTGGTCAGATCCAGCCGCGCAGGGCGGCAATGGCGACGGCGCCGGCCTTGTTGGCAGCGCTGGTCTTGGTGATAACGCTGCGGATATGGAAATTCACCGTGCTTTGCGACAGTGACAGGATGCAGGCCACGTCGGCAGCGGTCTTGCCGGCGGCTGACCATTTCAATACTTCCAGTTCCCGTTTGCTCATCTTGGGCTGCGGGGGGCACAGTGCATTCAGGTGGTATTCACCAAGCACCGCATGCAGGGTATGGCACAGCCACTGCACACTGCCAGCCTTGTCGTAGAGTTCGGTAATGCCGATGGTGCCGGTGGGCCTGGCCACGCTGATCTGGCTTTCATTGTGCTGCAAGTCGTGCAATGACTGTGTCCAGCCATGGCACAGGCCATACTGGCAGGCTGCTTGACGAAACTTCGGGGCTTCACGATACAGGTCGTCATTCCAGAGCACGGGCATGGTCGAGCTGTGGCTCGCATTGGCGGCGGCGTCCTGCTTGTAGAACTCATCGCGCTGGTAACGCTCGATCCATTCTTTCGGGTAATTGCTGTAGAGGTACAACCGTGGCGTTTGCGTCGCGATCTGGATGCGAACGTTCAGTCCCAGGTAAACCATGTCCAGGTTCTGGGCCAGGTGCACTGCGATATCAAACAGTCTTTGGGGTCTACGCTCACTGACGAACGCATGAAGATATTCGGGTTTCCAGTGACGCATCTGACACTCCTTGCTGACGCAGTAGCAGTCCAATCCGTTTGGGGACCCGATTGATTGTAGGAAAAGACCTACCAAGGCGTTGGGATTTTTTTGTTACAGCGAGCAGGATTATCCGCGACCTAGGCAGGTTCACCGTTGGTGAGGCCCTACAAAGCAGTGGTTTTTATCCGCGCCACTTTGCGCGACACTGTGCGCATGCCAAACCTGGAGCCCGATATGACCGCTAGCGCCGAAAAGTTCACCCGCCAGTCCCTGCTCGATGTTCAGCCGCTGACGCCGAACCTCTTCAGTCTGCGGGTCACGCGCGATGCGGGGTTTCGCTTCCGTTCCGGCCAGTTCGCCCGCCTGGGCGTGACCAAGGCTGATGGCAGTGTGGTATGGCGCGCCTATTCGATGGTCAGCGCCCCCCATGACGAGCATCTCGATTTCTTCTCCATCGTGGTACCAGGGGGCGAATTCACCAGCGAGCTGAGCCGGCTGGAGGTGGGCGATACCTTGCTGATCGACCGCCAGGCCTTCGGCTTCCTGACCCTGGACCGCTTCGTCGGTGGCCGCGATTTATGGTTGCTCGCAACCGGTACCGGCATTGCGCCGTTCATGTCGATTCTGCAGGACTTCGAGGCCTGGGAGCGTTTCGACAATATCAAGCTGGTGTACTCGGTGCGTGAAGCGAAAGAGCTGGCTTATGTGGATGAAATCGCCGGGTTGGAGCAGCGCGATTACCTGGCCGAATTTGCCGGCAAGTTGCAGTTCATTCCGGTGGTCACCCGCGAGCAGCATGCCGGGGCCTTGAGTGCGCGCATTACCACGCTGATCGAGAATGGCGAGTTGGAGAAGGCTGCGGGGCTGGAGCTGTCACCGGAACATTCGCGGGTGATGCTGTGTGGTAACCCGGAAATGGTCGACGAGACACGCAAGGTACTCAAGGCGCGGGACTTGCAGCTGAGCCTGAGCAAGCGGCCGGGGCAGGTGGCGGTGGAAGCCTACTGGTAAGGCGATTGGGGCTGCAAGGCAGCCCCTGGTGCTCTCAAGGCAGGCGGTTCTGGTTCTGCGCCTTGAGCAAATCGCGAATTTCGGTCAACAGGGTCTCTTCGGCACTCGGCACGGGTGGTGCAGTCGGCGCCACGGCCTCTTCACGCTTGAGCCGGTTGATTGCCTTCACCCCCATGAAGATGGCAAACGCCACAATCAGGAAGTCGATCACGGTCTGGATGAACTTGCCATAGGCCAGTACCACAGCCGGTGCATCACCTTCGGCGGCCTTCAGGGTAACGGCCAGGTCGCTGAAGTCGACACCACCGATCAACAGGCCCAGTGGCGGCATGACCACGTCACCAACGAAGGACGAGACGATCTTGCCGAAGGCTGCGCCGATGATGATACCGACCGCCATGTCGACGACATTGCCTTTGACCGCGAAGGCCTTGAACTCACTGATCATGCCCATGTTTGGTTCCTTGTAACAAAAGGTAAGGTTTACGCAGTGTAAGCCACTTAAACGCTTCATGCGTTATGTTCAGGGCTTCCGACTGCGGTTAGAACGAATAGTTTTGTCGCACCTCGAGGCGTTCGAGACACGTCCAGCTCGGCTATCATGGCGGTTTTTCCCAGGAGACCCCAGCCATGGCCAAGGCCAAGCGCTTGTATGGCTGCACCGAATGCGGTGCCACCTTTCCCAAATGGGCCGGCCAGTGTGGCGAATGCGGGGCCTGGAACACCCTGGTCGAAACCATGATCGAAAGCGGCGCTGCCGCCGCGCCCGGCAACGGCCGCACCGGCTGGGCCGGGCAGCAGGCGCAGATCAAGACCCTGGCCGAAGTCAGCGTCGAGGAAATCCCGCGTTTCACCACCAGCAGCACTGAACTGGACCGCGTGCTGGGCGGGGGCCTGGTGGATGGCTCGGTGGTGCTGATCGGTGGTGACCCCGGTATCGGCAAGTCGACCATCCTGCTGCAGACCTTGTGCAACATTGCCGTCGGCATGCCGGCACTCTACGTTACCGGTGAGGAATCGCAGCAGCAGGTAGCCATGCGCTCGCGACGCCTGGGCCTGCCGCAGGACCAGCTCAAGGTGATGACCGAAACCTGTATCGAAACCATCATCGCCACGGCGCGCCAGGAAAAGCCGCGGGTGATGGTGATCGACTCGATCCAGACCATTTTCACCGAGCAGCTGCAATCGGCACCTGGCGGCGTGGCCCAGGTGCGCGAGAGTACTGCGTTGCTGGTGCGTTATGCCAAGCAGAGCGGCACGGCGATCTTCCTGGTGGGCCACGTGACCAAGGAAGGCTCGCTGGCCGGCCCACGCGTTCTCGAGCACATGGTCGACACCGTGCTGTATTTCGAAGGCGAATCCGATGGCCGCCTGCGCCTGTTGCGGGCTGTGAAGAACCGCTTCGGTGCTGTCAACGAACTGGGCGTGTTCGGCATGACCGACCGCGGCCTGAAGGAAGTATCCAACCCGTCGGCGATTTTCCTCAACCGCGCTCAGGAAGAAGTACCTGGTAGCGTGGTGATGGCGACTTGGGAGGGCACCCGGCCGATGCTGGTGGAGGTGCAGGCACTGGTCGACGACAGCCACCTGGCCAACCCGCGCCGGGTGACCCTGGGCCTGGACCAGAACCGCCTGGCCATGCTGCTGGCGGTGTTGCACCGGCATGGTGGCATTCCAACCCATGACCAGGACGTGTTCCTCAACGTGGTAGGCGGGGTGAAGGTACTGGAAACCGCATCCGACCTGGCGTTGCTGGCGGCGGTGATGTCGAGCCTGCGCAACCGGCCACTGGCCCATGGCTTGCTGGTGTTTGGCGAGATCGGCCTGTCGGGCGAGGTACGGCCGGTGCCCAGTGGCCAGGAGCGCTTGAAGGAAGCGGCCAAGCATGGCTTCAAGCGGGCCATCGTGCCCAAGGGCAACGCGCCGAAAGAGGCCCCGGCGGGGCTGCAGGTGATTGCCGTTACCCGGCTGGAGCAGGCACTGGATGCACTGTTCGAGTAACTCGTAGCCTGGACCGGCCTTATCGCCGGTTCAGACAAACAAAAAAGGGGCCGACGATGCGCATCGGCCCCCCACCTCACCGCTCAGTCAGTGGTCAATGTTCGGCGACCGGCGTGCGCCTGACCGTCTCATTGCCATGTTCATCCAGCTCCAGCATCGGCACTTCATTACCTTCGGCATCGAACAGCTTGCCATCCTTGAAGTAATCGCCATCACGCAGCGCTGAAATGTCCGAGTACTGGATGGTGCGCTCGTAGGCTGCAGCGAACACCGACTGGTTTTCCGAGTTGCCAGCGGTGAAGTGGTTGAAGATCAGGTTCAGCAGGATGGCCATGATTGCCGCCGAGCTGATGCCCGAGTGGAAGATGGTCTCGAACCAGTTCGGGAAGTGATGGTAGAAGGTCGGCGCGGCAATCGGGATCATGCCAAAGCCCAGCGAGGCGGCGACGATGATCAGGTTGACGTTGTTCTTGTAGTTGACCTTGGACAGGGTGCGGATACCGCTGGCTGCCACGGTGCCGAACAGCACGATGCCGGCGCCCCCCAGTACCGGCGTCGGCACGGCAGCAATCACCCGGCCCATGATCGGCAGCAGGCCGAGTACCACCAGGATTACGCCACCGGTGGCCACCACGTAGCGGCTCTTGACCCCGGTCACCGCCACTAGGCCCACGTTCTGGGCGAACGCGCTCTGGGTGAACGAGCCGAAGATCGGCGCCAGGATGCTCGACGCCATGTCGGCGCGCAGGCCGTTGCCCAGGCGCTTGGAGTCGACTTTGGTGTCGATGATCTCACCCACGGCGAGGATGTCGGCCGAGGTTTCCACCAGGGTCACCATGATCACGATGCACATCGACAGGATCGCGGCGATGTGGAACTCCGGCATGCCGAAGTGGAACGGCGCGGGGAAGGCGAATATCGGGCCTTCGGTGACCTTGCTGAAGTCGGTCATGCCCAGCGCCCAGGCGATCAGGGTGCCGACCACCATCGCCAGCAGGATCGACAGGCGCGAGATGGTCGCACTGCCGAGCTTGCTCAGCAGCAGCACGATGGCGAAGGTCAGCGCCGCCAGGCCGATGTTGGCCACGCTGCCGAACTCTGGCGAGGCGCTATTGCCGCCCATCACCCAGCGGGCGGCCACCGGCATCAGGGTCAGGCCGATGGTGGTGATGACGATACCGGTTACCAGCGGCGGAAAGAACTTGGTAATGCGCGAGAACACCGGGGTAATGAGAAAGCCGATCAGCGACGCGGCCATGACTGCGCCCAGTACGCCTGGCAGGCCACCGCCGCCTTCGCTGCTGAGGATCGCCCCCATGGTCGCCACGCCAGCGAACGACACGCCCTGCACCAGCGGTAGCTGGCAACCGAAGAATGGCAGGCCCAGTGTCTGCAGCAGGGTGGCCAGGCCACCGGCAAACAGCGAAGCGGCGATCAGCATGCCGATTTCGGCGCCGTTCAGGCCCGCGGCCTGCCCCAGGATCAGGGGTACCGCGACGATCCCCCCATACATGGTCAGCACATGCTGCAGACCATAGGCCAGGTTGGCCCCAAGGCCGAGGTTTTCGTCCTCGGGGCGCTTGGCGGGAGACGTGCTAGGGGACGTAGTCATGGAGCAGGCTCTCTGTTTATTGTTGTGTCGCTACTGTAGACATTTCCGACAAATGAATGCCACAAAAATTGTATACAATTTTTTGATCCGAGCGCGCACATGGGCGCTGGCGCTGGGCACCAGAACCCAATGCAGGAGGCGTACCATGTTGGAAAAGGCTGGATTAGAGAGGTGTGTACAATACGTCGCGACCCAGGCTTAAAGCTGTCTGGGTAGACAGGAAACACAAGATGCGGATTTTCTTAGCTAGCTAAGAGATCCCATTATTCGATCAGTTCACGCAGTTCGCGCATCATTTCGGTGCTGTCGGCGAGGTTCAGTTCCACAAGACGGTGCAAGTGGGACATCGACTCGACATCGATGTACAGGCAGATGAAGCCCAGGCGGGTGGGCTCCTCATGGCGCAGTTCCACCTGCATCTGCACGCGCACATCGCGGTCCAGGTGGATGACCGCATCGAAGTCCTGGGTAAGGTCGGCATCCCACGGCTCGGGGCGCTTGACCAGCAGGCCCTTCAGCGACACATCCAGCAGTTTTACCGGCCAGCGGCGGTCGCCCTGGCGCAGTTCGGTGGGGGCATCGAAGTCGATGCGGCGGAAGCGCCGACGCTCGTCGTGATCGCTCATGGGAAGGCCCTCGGATGACATCCTGACTATAGTGAGTTTGATCTGTGCATCAGGTACCGCAATCTGGCCGCAGAGGCTCTAGGCCAAAGCAAGTGTGGCAATGCGCGATGACACGCCCTAGACTCGATGGGCGGTCTTTTCCAATCCACCAGCTGGAAGCAAACCATGAACAACAATAATAGCCTGCTACGCCACATTCCGTGGCTGGCGCTGGCAGTCATAGGAGCCTGCGCGCTGGGTGTGGTCGCCCTGCGTCGCGGCGAGGCGATCAATGCCTTGTGGATCGTGGTCGCGGCAGTGGCCATCTACCTGGTCGCCTATCGTTACTACAGCCTGTTCATCGCCACCAAGGTGATGCAACTCGACCCGCGCCGTGCCACCCCGGCGGTGCTCAACAACGACGGCCTGGACTACGTTCCGACCAACAAACACATTCTTTTCGGTCACCACTTCGCCGCCATCGCCGGTGCAGGCCCATTGGTTGGCCCGGTACTCGCCGCGCAGATGGGCTACCTGCCCGGCACGCTGTGGCTGATCGCCGGCGTGGTGCTGGCCGGTGCGGTGCAGGACTTCATGGTCCTGTTCCTGTCCACCCGCCGCAACGGCCGCTCGCTGGGCGACATGGTGCGCGAGGAGATGGGCCGCATCCCCGGCACCATCGCCCTGTTCGGCTGTTTCCTGATCATGATCATCATCCTCGCGGTGCTGGCGCTGATCGTGGTCAAGGCCCTGGCCGAAAGCCCGTGGGGCATGTTCACGGTGATGGCGACCATCCCGATCGCGATGTTCATGGGCGTCTACATGCGCTACATCCGCCCGGGCCGCATCGGCGAGATCTCGGTGGTCGGCGTGGTCCTGCTGCTGGCCTCGATCTGGCTTGGGGGCCAGATTGCCGCAGATCCGGTGTGGGGCCCGGCGTTCACCTTCACTGGCGTGCAGATCACCTGGATGCTGGTGGGCTACGGCTTCGTCGCCGCCGTGCTGCCGGTATGGCTGGTGCTGGCGCCGCGTGACTACCTGTCGACCTTCCTCAAGATCGGCACCATCGTCGGCCTGGCCATCGGTATCCTGATCATCGCGCCCGAGCTGAAAATGCCGGCGCTGACCCAGTTCACCGACGGTACCGGGCCGGTGTGGAAGGGCACCCTGTTCCCGTTCCTGTTCATCACCATTGCCTGTGGTGCGGTGTCCGGCTTCCACGCGCTGATCTCTTCGGGGACCACGCCCAAGCTGCTCGACAACGAAACCAACGCCCGCTACATCGGCTACGGCGGCATGCTGATGGAATCGTTCGTCGCTATCATGGCCATGGTCGCCGCCTCGGTGATCGAGCCTGGCGTGTACTTCGCCATGAACAGCCCGGCCGCCGTGGTCGGTGCCGACGTGGCATCGGTGGCGCAAACGGTCAGCAGCTGGGGCTTCCTGATTACCCCGGAACAGCTCGAGGCCACGGCCCGCGACATCGGCGAGCATACCGTCCTGGCGCGTGCCGGTGGTGCACCGACCCTGGCGGTGGGGATCGCGCAGATCCTTCACCAGGTGCTGCCGGGTGAGAACACCATGGCCTTCTGGTACCACTTCGCGATCCTGTTCGAGGCGCTGTTCATCCTTACCGCGGTCGACGCCGGTACCCGTGCCGGGCGCTTCATGCTGCAGGACCTGCTGGGTAGCTTCGTGCCGGCGCTCAAGCGCACCGAGTCGTGGACTGCCAACCTGATCGGCACCGCCGGCTGCGTGGCGCTGTGGGGCTACCTGCTGTACCAGGGGGTGATCGACCCGCTGGGTGGCATCAACACGCTGTGGCCGCTGTTTGGTATCTCCAACCAGATGCTGGCCGGTATCGCCCTGATGCTCGGCACCGTGGTGCTGATCAAGATGAAGCGCCAGCGCTATGTCTGGGTCACGCTGCTGCCGGCCGTGTGGCTGCTGATCTGCACCACCACCGCAGGCCTGATCAAGCTGTTCGACCCGAACCCGGCGGTGGGCTTCCTGGCCCTGGCCAAGAAGTACAGCACCGCGCTGGAAGCCGGCCAGGTATTGGCCCCGGCCAAGGATATCGGGCAGATGCAGCACGTGATCTTCAACGCCTACACCAACGCCGGCCTGACCGTGCTGTTCCTGGCGGTGGTGTTCAGTGTGCTGTTCTTTGCCGTCAAGGTCGGTTTCGCCGCCCTCGGCCGCAAGGAGCGTACCGACAAGGAAACCCCGTTCCAGGCCCTGCCTGACGCTTGAGAGGACTGCTGCGATGTTCAACGACCTGGGTCGACTGGGTAAATACCTGGGGCAGGCAGCCCGCCTGATGGTCGGCATGCCCGACTATGACAACTATGTCGAGCACATGCAGAAGACGCACCCGGACCAGCCGGTGATGAGCTACGAGGCGTTCTTCCGTGAACGCCAGGAAGCGCGTTATGGTGGCAAGTCCGGGCCCAAGTGCTGCTAAGTCCAGGCTAGCGCAGTACTGCGTAGGAGCGGCCTAGTGCCGCGATCGGGCCGCGTTGCGGCCCGATCGCGACACAAGACCGCTCCTGCAGGGCTCGCGCTCCCCCCGTCCATTCCACTGCACAGGAGATGTTCTGCGTGCAGACGCCTATTCCCGTAACCGTACTCACCGGCTTCCTCGGCGCTGGCAAGACCACCCTGCTCAAGTACATGCTCAAGGCCGAGCATGGCCTGAAGATCGCCGTGATCGAGAACGAATTCAGCGAGGCTGGCATCGACAGCCAGCTGCTCGGCGACGAGCCGGTGCAGGTGATGACGCTGGCCAACGGCTGCGTGTGCTGCAGCATCCATGGCGACCTGACCCGTGCCCTGTACCTGCTGCTGGAACGCCTGGATGCAGGCGAGATCGCCTTCGACCGCCTGGTGATCGAATGCACCGGCCTGGCCGACCCGGCGCCGGTGGCGCAAACCTTCTTCATCGATGAAGAGCTGCGTGAGCGCTATATCCTCGACGGCATCATCACCCTGGTCGATGCCGCGCATGCCGAGCTGCACCTGACCCAGGCCATCGCCCAGGCCCAGGTCGGCTTTGCCGATCGCCTGCTGCTGAGCAAGACCGACCTGGTCGAGCCGGCTGTGGTCGAGGCGCTGGGCGAACGCCTGGCACGTATCAATGGCCGGGCCGAGATCCGCGTGGTCGAGCATGGCCGCATCGACCTGGCGGAACTGCTGGATGTGCGTGGCTTCAACCTCAACCCCGATCTGGGCGCGAACCTGAAGCCAGCGCTACGCCCGCTGCTCAAGCCCGCTACCCCGGACCGCATCTCCACCTTGGTGCTGCGCACGCAAACCGCTTTGGACATCGACCGCCTCAGCGACTTCATGAACGCTTTGCTGGAAACCCACGGCACGCAACTGTTGCGCTACAAGGGGGTGCTGAACATTGCCGGTGAGGCGCGCAAGCTGGTGTTCCAGGGCGTGCTCAAGCTCTACGGCTTCGATTGGGATGTCGAATGGGCCGAGGGTGAAACCCGCGAAAGCGTGATGGTGTTCATCGCCGACGAACTGCCCGAAGCTACGATTCGGGCTGGGTTCGAGGCGCTGGCTGCGGACTGAGCTGGCGCGGTGTCTGCGCCTGAAACCATTGCGGCCATGAGCTGCGGTGGCGTGTCTCGACCTCGATGCACGGGATCAGACGCTCGCTCAGCACCGTCGTCTGCCGTACCGCCTTGGCCGTGCGGTACTTGACGCTGTGAATGCACTCGCGATCGCCGAACTCGCAGCGGTTCAGCGCGGTTCCGCCGCAAGGGCCGTTGGCCAGACCCTTGGGGCAGGTTTCCGGGCAGATGTACAGGGTGTCTTCCAGGCGGCAACGGCCGCAGGTGTCGCAGCCTACCAGCGGTCGCTTCACCGCACGTTCCACCTTGTGCAGCACCTGCGCGCCAAGGCGCGTCTTCCACAACTGCTGGCGCACGGCCCAGCCAAATGCCTTGCTCAGGCTATTGCGGCGGCTGAACAGCAGCGCATGCATGCCATGCATCAAGTGATAGCGCGCTTTTTCTTTGAACGACGCATCGACCCGTGACTCGCCCTGGCGCCAGCTCGCCTGTGGCGGGTGGAAACTGACCGCCGGCAGGCCAGGCATCTGCCAACTGGCTTGCCAGGCAGGTGCCCATTGTTCCAGCGTTTGGATCTGCGCTTGCCAGTGCTCGATGCGTGCTTCCAGCGCGAACAGCTGCTTGAGTTCGTGAATACCTGACAGGTGCACACCGGCATAGCCTATCAGCTTGACGCCGATGATCTGCAAGGCCAGGCGGTCGACGCTGCGTGCCTGGGCAAAGGCCTTGGACTGGGCCGCTTCAGCTTCGAGCAGGTCGCGCATGGACGGCGTGACGGTCACCCCGGCGACATGGTCGAGCATCGCCGCCCGCCCATGGGTAAGGCTCATGAGGCAGGCCAGCATCGGCCTGGGCGTGGCCTGGCGGCGCATCCAGTGCATGGCTTCCTGGTGTTTGCCGGCATCGAAGCCCAGTTGCAGGGTGAAAAAGTCGGCGCCGGCCGCCAGTTTCTTCTCGGCCTTGAAGTACTGGGCGCCGCCTTCTTCCTCGCAGTACTTGAACGGGTTGAGGGCCGCGCCGAGCAGCCAGTGCGGGCAGGCCTGGCGGGCAATCTGCAGGGCGGCGACCGACTCCAGGTAGCGCACCGGGCGTTGGCCTGGCTGGTGGCCGGGCAGGCGGTCGCCGGTGAGCAGCAGCAACTGGTCGAGACCGGCCGCATCCATGCGTTGCAGTTGGGCGAGCAGGTGATGGCGTTCGCGGTCCTTGCCGGAGAAGTGCGGCAGGGCCGGTACCGGGTTGCTGAACGAGGCGAGAGCATCCAGCGGTGACATGTCCAGCGGGCTGCCGACGCGGTCGCCGATGGCCACGGTCATTGGCCAGCCGCACAGGTGCGCGCGCGCCAGGATTTCCTCCATGGCAGCGAAACGTTCTGCCGAGGGCTTGGGGACGAATTCCATGACGCAGACGAAGGTGTTTTCGCGCAGCGCGGTTTTCAGCAGGCTCATGGGGCCGGGCACCTGGTGTGGTCAGGGTGGCATTGTGCGGCAGAAGGCGGGTGGGGTCATGCTCTGAATGAGACATGTGTGTGCCTGTGCCGGCCTCTTCGCGGGCGCGCCCGCTCCCACAGGTGTTGCATGAACCTGGACGCATGTGGGAGCGGGCATGCCCGCGATGGGGCCAGTACAGACAGCACAAATTCTCGATCATGAGAAAATCTTGAGTTCATCTCAAATTTAATGAGTTTGTCTCAAGATGCCAGCACCCGGAAAATCCCCTCATTCATTTCTGCATGCTGAGGGACAAGACATGGCACTGGCACACAACCTGGGCTTTCCACGTATCGGCCGCGACCGCGAGCTGAAAAAGGCCCAGGAAGCCTACTGGAAGGGTGAACTCGACGAAGCCGGCCTGCGCGCCGTCGGCCGCGAGCTGCGTGCCCGCCACTGGCAAGTGCAGAAAGACGCCGGAATCGAACTGCTGCCGGTCGGCGATTTCGCCTGGTACGACCAGGTGCTGACCCACTCGCTGACCTTCGGCGTGATCCCGCAGCGCTTTCGCAGCCGTGACGGCGCCAGGCCAACCCTGCAAACCCTGTTCGCCATGGCCCGTGGTGCCGTCGGAGACAGCTGCTGTGGCGGCGCCCACGCCCAGGAAATGACCAAGTGGTTCGACACCAACTACCACTATCTGGTCCCCGAATTCACCGCCGACCAACAGTTCGTCCTCAGCTGGGAACAGCTGTTCGAAGAAGTGGACGAAGCCCAGGCCCTGGGCCATACGGTCAAGCCAGTGGTGATCGGCCCGCTGACCTATTTGTGGCTGGGCAAGGCCAAGGGCGGCGATTTCGACAAGCTGGAGCTGCTCGACCGTCTGTTGCCGTTGTATGACCAGATCCTCAACCGCCTGGCTGCCCAAGGCGTGGAGTGGGTGCAGCTGGACGAGCCGATCCTGGCCCTGGACCTGCCCCAGGACTGGAAGAACGCCTACGAGCGCGTCTACAACATCATCCAGCGTGCGCCGCTGAAGAAGCTGATCGCCACCTACTTCGGCGGCCTGGAGGACAACCTTGGCCTGGCTGCCAACCTGCCGGTCGATGGCCTGCACATCGACCTGGTGCGGGCACCCGAGCAGTACCCGACCATCCTCGACCGCCTGCCGGCCTACAAGGTGCTGTCGCTGGGCCTGGTCAACGGCCGCAATGTCTGGCGCTGCGACCTGGAGCAGGCGCTGGAGGTACTGCGCCATGCCCATGAACGCCTCGGCGACCGGCTGTGGGTAGCACCGTCCTGCTCGCTGCTGCACAGCCCGGTGGATCTGGACCGTGAAGACCAGCTGGATGCCGAGCTGCAAAGCTGGCTGGCCTTTGCCGTGCAGAAGTGCCAGGAGGTGGCGCTACTGGCCAAGGCCATCGATGACCCGCAGGCCGCGGAGGTTACCGCTGCCCTGGCGCAGAGCCAGGCCGTACAGGCCAGCCGCGCGGCTTCACCGCGCATTCACAAACCCGCCGTGCAAGCCCGCCTGGCCGCCATCAAGCCCGCCGACAGCCAGCGCCAGTCGGCGTTTGCCCAGCGTATCGGCAAGCAGCGTGCGCGGCTCGGCCTGCCCGCGTTCCCGACCACAACCATTGGTTCGTTCCCGCAGACGTCGGCGATTCGCCTGGCACGCCAGGCCTACCGGCAAGGCAAGCTGAGCGAGGCCGATTATGTCGAGGCCATGCACAGCGAGATCCGCCACGCGGTGAAAATCCAGGAAGACCTGGGCCTGGATGTGCTGGTACACGGCGAGGCCGAGCGCAACGACATGGTCGAGTACTTCGCCGAGCAGCTCGATGGCTATGCCTTTACCCGCTTCGGCTGGGTACAGAGCTATGGCTCGCGCTGCGTGAAGCCGGCGGTGATCGTTGGCGACCTGAGCCGGCCGAAGGCCATGACCGTGGAATGGATCACGTATGCCCAGGGCCTGACCGGTAAGGTGATGAAGGGCATGCTGACCGGCCCGGTGACCATGCTGATGTGGTCGTTCCCACGCGAGGATGTCAGCCGCGAGGTGCAGGCGCGTCAGCTGGCACTGGCGATCCGCGACGAAGTACTCGACCTGGAAGCGGCGGGGATCCGGATCGTACAGATCGACGAAGCAGCCTTCCGCGAAGGCTTGCCGCTGCGCCACGGCGCCTGGGCCCATTACCTGGAGTGGGCTACCGAGGCGTTCCGCCTGTGTGCTTCGGGCGTGCGTGACGAAACCCAGATTCACACTCACATGTGCTATAGCGAGTTCAATGACGTGATCGAGTCGATCGCGGCAATGGATGCCGACGTGATCACCATCGAGACTTCGCGTTCGGACATGGAATTGCTGGCGGCATTCGAGCGGTTTGCCTACCCCAACGAGATCGGCCCGGGGGTGTATGACATTCACTCGCCGCGGGTGCCGAGCCGCGAGGAAATGGTCAAGCTGTTGCGCAAGGCTGCCCGGCGTATTCCCGCCGAGCGCCTGTGGGTCAACCCGGATTGCGGGCTGAAGACCCGTGGCTGGCCGGAGACCGAGGCAGCGTTGATCAATATGGTTGCCGCTGCCCGCGAGCTGCGTACCTTGGCCTAGGTAGGTGATTTGAGCGGGCAGCGAGGTGTTTGCCGTGATAACTGCAGCGCCTGTGAGACCGAGCGCCGCCCGCGCGGCGCATCGCGAGCTGCGCTCGCTCCTACGTCTGTTTCGGGCCAATTATTTCTGGGGCATTTGCGCGCGAACGTTTTGGCGCATGACGGAATGATCGCGTCATATGAACCAGGCGGTCGCGCGCGACTGTCATAGGCGTTACTGGCCCGAAACAGACGTAGGAGCGAGCGCAGCTCGCGATGCGCCGCGCGGGCGGCGCTCGGTCTCACAGGCGCTGCAGATACGGCGGCGTAATCAGCGCTCGATCGCCAACGCCACGCCTTGCCCACCACCGATGCACAGGGTAGCCAGGCCTTTTTTTGCATCGCGCTTGATCATTTCGTGCAGCAGGGTCACCAGCACCCGGCACCCGGACGCCCCGATCGGATGGCCGAGGGCAATTGCCCCGCCATTCACGTTGACCCGCGCAGCATCCCACTCCAGCGCCTTGCCCACTGCCAACGCCTGCGCGGCGAAGGCCTCGTTGGCTTCGATCAGGTCCAGTTCGGCCAGCTGCCAACCGGCTTTATCCAGGCAACGCTGGGTCGCCGAAACCGGGCCGATACCCATGATCGCCGGGTCTACGCCAGCGCTGGCATAGGCTGCGATCCTGGCCAGCACCGGCAAGCCCAGGGCCTTGGCCTTGGCGGCGCTCATCAACATCACGGCGGCGGCGCCATCGTTCAGGCTGGAAGCATTGCCGGCGGTGACGCTGCCATCCTTCTTGAACGCCGGGCGCAGTTTGCCCAGGGATTCGACGGTGGTGTCCTGGCGTGGTTGTTCGTCTCGCGCGAAGACCTTGGGCTCGCCCTTCTTCTGCGGCAGCACGATCGGAGTGATCTCGGCATCGAAGCGGCCCGCCTCGATCGCCGCCACCGCCTTGCGCTGCGACTCGGCGGCAAACGCGTCCTGCTGTTCACGGCTGAGGCCGTACTTGTCCACCAGGTTTTCCGCCGTGATACCCATGTGGTAGTCGTTGAAAGCATCCCACAGGCCGTCGCTGATCATGCTGTCGACCAGCTGGCCGTGGCCCATGCGCTGGCCGGTACGGGCCGAGGGCATCACATAGGGGGCGAGGCTCATGTTCTCCTGGCCCCCGGCGATGACCACCTCGGCATCACCGCAACGGATGGCCTGGGCTGCCAGGTGTAGGGCCTTCAGGCCCGAACCGCAGACCTTGTTCAGGGTCAGCGCCGGTACGCTGTAGGGCAGGCCGGCCTTGATCGCAGCCTGGCGTGCGGGGTTCTGCCCGGCACCGGCGGTAAGCACCTGGCCGAGGATCACTTCATCGACCTGCGCCGGCTCCAGCCCGGTCTGCTCCAGCAGGCGCTTGATCACGGCGGCACCGAGGTCTACCGCAGGCACTGTGGCGAGGGCGCCCTGGAAACTGCCGATGGCGGTACGGGTTGCAGCGACGATAACCACGTCGTTCATGTTGTTGTTCTCCGTGCGATGGGCGTAGTGCTTCAAGCATCGGTGGCTTGGGCTCATTTGTTAAGTTTGTTTTTCTTTGCGATTGATGTGGAAAACCAATGAATAGGCGCACAGCCGACGCGCATCGGCCCCGCGACCAAGTGCACCGGCTGTTGCGCGCCGAACCGTTGCGAAAGGGCCGGTACCGGCGAAGCTCCGTTTTGCATCCCCCTGATCAGCCCGTAATATGTGTCGGATAACCAGCGAGGGTAGTCTCACCCTCTGATCAATTCATTCGGAAACGCCCGATGGTGGCGCTTCCCCGGCATAAACCTGACGAGGTACAGACATTGGCCATCATTCATCCTAAGGTTCGCGGTTTCATCTGCACCACGACTCACCCGAAGGGCTGCGAGCTCAACGTCCGTGACCAGATCGAAGCCACCCGCAAGCTGGGCGTGCGCGAGGATGGCCCGAAGAAGGTCCTGGTCATCGGCGCTTCCAGCGGCTACGGCCTGGCAGCCCGTATCACCGCGGCGTTCGGCTTCAAGGCCGACACCCTGGGTGTGTTCTTCGAAAAACCAGGCACCGAGACCAAGGCCGGCACCGCTGGCTGGTACAACGCTGCCGCCTTCGACAAGTTTGCCAAGGCCGAAGGCCTGTACAGCAAGTCGATCAACGGTGATGCCTTCTCCGACGAAGCGCGCGCCAAGGTCATCGAGCTGATCAAGAACGAAATGGGTGGCAAGGTCGACCTGGTCATCTACTCGCTGGCCTCGCCGGTGCGCAAGCTGCCGCAGACGGGTGAAGTGGTGCGTTCGGCGCTGAAACCGATCGGCCAGCCATACAAGTCGACCGCCATCGACACCAACAAGGACACCATCATCGAGGCCAGCATCGAGCCGGCCACCGAGCAGGAAATCCAAGACACCGTTACCGTCATGGGCGGCCAGGACTGGCAGCTGTGGATCGATGCCCTGGCGGGCGCCAACGTGCTGGCCGAAGGCGCCCGCACCGTGGCCTTCAGCTACATCGGCACCGAAATCACCTGGCCGATCTACTGGCACGGTGCGCTGGGCCAGGCCAAGCAGGACCTGGACGAAACCGCCCTGCGCCTGGACCAGAAACTGGCCGCTGACATCAACGGCGGTGCCAACGTGGCGGTGCTGAAGTCGGTGGTTACCCAGGCCAGTTCGGCCATCCCGGTGATGCCGCTGTACCTGTCGATGGTGTTCAAGATCATGCAGGAAAAGGGTGTTCACGAAGGTACCCAGGACCAGCTGGACCGCATGTTCCGCGACCGCATGTACCGCGCCGACGGTGCGCCGGCCGAGGTCGACGAAAAGGGCCGCCTGCGCCTGGACGACTGGGAACTGCGTGACGACGTGCAGGATGCCTGCAAGGCCATGTGGCCACAGGTGACCACCGAGAACCTGTTCGAGCTGACCGACTATGCCGGTTACAAGAAGCAGTTCCTCAACCTGTTCGGCTTCGAGCGTGCTGACGTCAACTACGACGAAGACGTGGCTACCGATGTGAAGTTCGACTGCGTCGAGCTGTAAGCTGAAACTGCGCTGGCCTCATCGCCGGCCAGCTCCCACCGAGTGTCCCCAGGCCTTTGGGCTTGTGCAATAGTTGTGGGAGCCGGCTTGCCGGCGATAAGGCCAGCACAGGCTGACGATTTTTTGCTAGCTTTGGCGCACCAGAACAGGGAATGTGCCATGAGCAGCCTTGCCCAACCTGCCACCGCCTTTTGCCATACCGCAGCCGACGGCTACAGCCTCGGCGGCTTCCGCTGGCGCCACGCCCAACCTGACAGCCAGCGGCCGCTGGTGATCATCAATGCTGCCACTTCGGTACGCTGCCGCTATTACTCGCGCTTTGCCGACTACCTGTTCGCCCAGGGCTGCGATGTGCTGACCTACGACTACCGTGGTATCGGCGAATCCCGCCCACCATCGCTGCGCGGCTTCCAGGCCTCCTGGAGCGATTGGGGCCGGTTGGATTTCGAAGCCATGCTGGTGCATGCCGCAGAACATTTCCCCGGCCAGCCGGTGGACGTGGTGGGGCACAGTTTTGGCGGCTGTGCAGTGGGGCTGGCACCTTCGGCGAGCAAGGTTCGCCGGGTGGTGATGGTTGGTGCGCAATTCGCCTATTGGCGCGATTACGCGGCTGACCAGCGTTGGCAACTGTTCGGCAAGTGGCATGTGGTAATGCCGCTGCTCACCCGGGTGTTCGGTTACTTTCCCGGCAAGCGCCTGGGTTGGCTGGAGGACACGCCATCCGGCGTGGTGCACGACTGGACCACCCGTACCCCACGCTATGAGCACCGACCCAGCGGGCGTGCACTGGAGGCACTACCGTTCGCCCAGGTGCGGGCGGCGACGTTGGCCATCAGCCTGACCGATGACCCCTTTGGTACCGTGGCGGCGACCGAGCGTTTGCTGGGTTATCTGCAGGGCGCCAAGCGCCAGCACCTGCGCATTGCGCCTGTGGATATCTCGGTCGATGAAATTGGCCACTTCGCGTTCTTTCATGACCGCTTTTGCGAAAGTTTGTGGCCGGTGGCCTTGCAGTGGTTGCAGCAGGGTGGGTTGCCGGGTGAGGTGCCGGGAACCATCATCCACTGAGGTTGGTTTCGAGATTTTGGGGCCGCTCTGCGGCCCTATCGCGACACAAGGCCGCTCCTACAAGCGAACGCGGTCTTCTGTAGGAGCGGCCTTGTGTCGCGACGGGCTGCAAAGCAGCCCCGGCTATCTCAAGCCTTGCGCGAAAGCGGCTGCCCGGCAAACTTCACACCGGCCAGGCCATGCTTGATCAGCGCGCGGATGTTGCCATGGTCGCTGCCCTCGGGCGTGGCCAGCACGTCACGGTAGTGCTCGCCAAAGGCCAGCAGCGCTTCCTGGTCGCTCAGCCCTTCCAGCAGCGCCAGGCCCAGGGTCTTGCACGAGCCTTCGTTCTGCCCGGCGGCATTCGCCACGCCGCCGTTGTCGAAGGCTTGTGGCTGGTAGCTGTAATGGTCGGCAATGAACGCCAGGGTGTCGGCAAAGAGGTGTTTGCCGCTGGCCAGGCTGGCGCGCAGGGTGTCGAGGTCAGTCACGAGGTTTTCCTTTTTCGAACGCCGCTTGCTGCTCGGCGCTGGCTTCTTTCTGGTATTGGGCTTTCCACTCGGCATAAGGCATGCCGTACACCGCTTCGCGGGCATCATCCAGGCTCACCTCGAGCTGGCGCTCGTCAGCCGCCGCCTTGTACCACTTGGACAGGCAGTTGCGGCAAAAGCCGGACAGGTTCATCAGGTCGATGTTCTGCACGTCGCTGCGCTTTTGCAGGTGTTCGACCAGGCGCCGGAACGCGGCGGCCTCGAGTTCGAGCTGTTGCTGTGGGGTCATGGGCTTCTCTCAGGTCATGCGGTTCTTCAGGTGGCGGCCACCGTTGATGACCACCTGGCTGCCGGTGCTGTACTGGCTGGCGAGCAGGTACTTGACCGTCTCGATCAGCGGACCGGCGCCTGGTTCGAACTCCAGCAAGGCCTTCTTCAGGGTTTGCTGGCGGTAGGCTTCGTCACCTCCTTCCTTGAGGATCAGCAGCCCGGGAAGAATACCGTTCACACGCACCTTGGGCGCATATTTTTCGGCGAACGACAGCACCATGTTCTGCAACGCCGCCTTGGTTGCGGCATAACCGATATGGCTTTTGCTGCCGCGCGAAGAGGTTTCGTCGCAAATGTGGATGATGTCGGCCTTTTCCTCCCTGGCCAGCAGGTCGCCCAGTGCCAGGTTGAGGTGGTAGGGTGCTTCGACATGCAGGCGGAACATGGTTTCGAGGTTGTCGAGGCCATCGTCCAGCCACAGCGAGGCGTTATGGATGATTGCGCGCAGGCCGTCGTAATGGCTGTGCAGGTAGTCGATCAGGGCCTGGCGGTCGGCCGCCTGGCACAGGTCGGCCTGGAACTGCACGATGTTCGGGTGGGTCGCCCCTGGCTGGGCGCTACGGCTGGCACTGACCACCGTGTGGCCGGCCTGGGCCAGTTCAAGGGCCAGGGCCAGCCCGACACGCTGGCTGGCTCCGGTTACGAGAATTGGGCTGTTCATGTTCGGGCGGTCAACTTGTCTGGTCTGTCGTTGCCGCCCAGCATACCTCAAGAAATTTCCTCTTGTACCGCTGCGCTCAGCGGCTGCGCAGTACTGCTCCACTGCGCGGCGCGGCCTGTAGCCAGCCGGCCAGCAGGCGGGTGGACAGCGGGATGAACAGGTAGACCATCACAGGCGTCAGGGCCAGGGTGCTGAGCAGTACCCGAGGCACCAGGTCCAGCGCTGCCAGCCAGTGGCCGAACACCAGGTTGAATACCAGCGACACCGGGAAAAACGCCAGCCAGATGGCCACGGCCTGCTTCCAGCGCGGTGGTTTTTGCACCATGCTGGTGCAAAACCAGTCATCAATGCCGCTTACGCGCGCTTCTCTGGGGCGTTCAAACAGGCCGTTGCCACGTTGCAACCAGGCCCGGCGCGAAGCGGAGTGCTCCCAGGCATGCAGTGTGGGTTCGTCACTGAAGCGGAAGATGATCTGGAACTCATCGCCATCGCTGGGTGGGGCAAGGATGCCGGAGCCGAGGTAGCCGGGGAAGTCGGTAGCCAACTGCTCGCCTTCATGCAGCCAGGCCAGCAGGTCCTGGTAGCGGCCATGGGCGGCGCGGCGCGACACCATCAGGGTGACGGGTGGGGTAGACATCGTGTATCTCCTGGCAACAGGGCTGGCGGGTAGCTGGCCCTTCTGGCTGAAGCGCCCGGGGTGGTGGGCGACACAGGCGTGCATGCAAGAATCGGGCGCGGATTATCGCGTATCGGCGTGCATCGGCAACTGTCAGCCGGCAAACGGTCGATCCCTGTGGCCGTCGACGTCGTAGTAGACTACTGCTCGACTTCCGCCCACAGGGTACTCCGTGAAGATGAACGAACAGGGACGTAATCCAATGATTGATGCGGGCCTGATGCAGCAGGACCTGTTTCCGATCCGTGAGGTTTCCCGCCTGACCGGCGTCAATGCCGTAACCTTGCGCGCCTGGGAACGCCGCTATGGCCTGATCCAGCCAACCCGCACCGACAGTGGCCATCGCCTGTATTCGCAGGCCGACATCGATGACGTGCGGCGCATCCTTGGCTGGCTGGAGCGCGGCGTGGCGGTGAGCAAGGTCGCCAGCATTCTCGCGCGCGACCATGCCCTGGCCGGGCCGACAGGCGGGGTGACGGACGCCTGGGCGCGTTGGCAACAGCAGATTCGCCAGGCGCTGCAACGGTTTGACGCGGCGGGCCTGGACCGCTTGTTCAACGAGGTCTTCGCGGCAACTACCCTGGACCAGGTATTCAGCGAAGTGTTCATGCCGGTGTGGCATGACCTTGCGGTCGGGCAGGGCAGTTACGGGCAGGCCAGCGAGTGGCTGTTCCTTGACCAGTTCCTGCGTGGGCGGGTGTTCGCCCGCTTGCAGCTTGCCCAGGCACCGCGCCGGCGCACGGTGCTGCTGGCGCCGCTTCCGGGGCAATGTCACGAGCTGGAATTGCTGGTGACCAGCCTGATGCTGGGCAGCGACGAAGTGGGAGTTACCCTGTTGCCCAGCGGCCAACCGCTGGCGGAGCTGGCGCTGGTCTGCGAGCGCCTGAAACCGGATGCCCTGGTGTTGTTCTCCCACCAGTCGCTTACCACAGAACTCGGTCGCCGCCTGGCGCGCCTGGTGGCTGGGCTGGAGTGCCCGTTGCTACTGGCTGGTGAAGCGGCGGAGCTGGCTCAGGACAGCCTGGCAGGCAGCCCGATAGCCTGCCTGGGTGCGCAGGGCAGTGTGATGCGCCAGCGATTGCGGCAATTTCTGGCCGGTCAGCTCGATACTTGAGTGTGCAGCTCGGGGTGAGCCCGGCGGTGGGCTTGCAGAATGTAGTCGCGCAGGCGTTCGATCTCTTCTGCCGAGCTTTGGCTGAGGTCGTAGGCAGCCAGGTCCGGGCCGATGCGCCGGCTCAACACACCCAGCAGTTCGATGGGGTTGATACCTTCGGGGGCGAAGCGTAGTTCGAAACGGGCGGGCGCGGCAGGCAGGCCACGGATTTCCAGCAGCGTACCTTTGAACGAGATGTCACGAACCCACAGGCCGCTGTCCTGGCCTTGGGCATCGAGCAACGCGCTCGGCTGCTCCATCGACAGGCGCCACGGGCGCAAGCTGGGGCCGTCTTCGTAGATTTCCGGCGAGCCCAGTTGCAGGTGCAGGGCGTGGAACTCGTCCTCCACCAGTTGCAGCGGGAAGCTGATCTGCTGGTTGTTGAACTGGGCCTGCAAGGTGACTTGTTCGTTGGCTACCAGACGGGTGAGCAAACTCTGGATTCGGCGGTCGCCATTGACCAGCAGGCTCGACATGGGGTCGGCCAGGTTCAGTTGCGGCGAATGCTGCATGCTCTGTATGAAGTCCAGCTCGTCCTGAGTCAGGAGCGCTTCTGCTTGCATGATCGAACTCGAGGGTGACAATTTCTTCAACGGGATTGACCGCGAGCGTCGCGCTTGGTTCAGCTGCGTTCGTCGGGTTTCGGACGAGCGCGCATTTCGGCCAGCTCGCGTTCCAGTTCGACCTGGCGGCTGACTTCTTTCTGGATACCGATGAAGTAGGTGCGCTGTTCGGCGTCGTGCCTGACCGGGGTGATCGACAGTTCATTCCAGAAGGCGCTGCCATCCTTGCGGTAGTTGCGCAGCACTTCGCGGCACGGGCGGCCTTCGGCCAGCGCCTTGCGAATGCGGGCGCGGCCAAGCTGGTCGCGGTCATCGGCTTGCAGGAAGCGACAGTCCTGATAAAGGATCTCGTCACGGCTATAGCCGGTCAGGCGTTCGAAGGCGGCATTCACGTAGATCAGGATGGTGTCGTCGCCTTCCTGTTCGGCGACCACAATCCCGTCATTGGATGCATCGACCATGGATTGCAGTAGTTGCGCGTTGATCATGTTCGGGCCATTGGCGAAGAAGGGCTGAAGATGGCGACTAGAGTAGAGGCAGCCTTTTGCCAGCACTGAATGCTAGTATCCTACGTTTTCACTCAGTTTCGGAATCCTCTACTTGATGAAAGTCGCCATTATTTCCGGATCGGTCTACGGCACCGCCGAAGAAGTCGCCCGTCACGCAGAAGCACTGCTCAAGGCCGCGGGCCTGGAGGCCTGGCATGCGGCGCGCGCCACCTTGCAGGACCTCGAAGGTTTCGCCCCCGATGCCCTGTTGGCTGTCACCTCGACCACCGGCATGGGCGAACTGCCGGACAGCCTCATGCCGTTGTACTCCAGCATCCGCGATACGCTGCCAGCGGCCTGGCGCGGCCTGCCGGGTGCGGTGATCGCGCTGGGCGACTCCAGCTATGGCGATACCTATTGCGGTGGCGGTGAGCAAATGCGCGAGCTGTTCGCCGAGCTGGGCGTGCGGGAAGTACAGCCGATGCTGCGCCTGGACGCCAGTGAGACGGTGACCCCGGAAGCGGATGCCGAGCCGTGGCTGGCCGAGTTGGCTGCTGCACTGCAAGCCTGACGCTTGCTGTCGCCTGTACCGGCCTTTTCGCGGGTGAACCCGCTCCCGCAGAACCGTCACAGCCGGTGAAAACCGTGCGGTGGCTGTGAGGGTGGTTTTACTCGCGAAGCGGCCAGCAAGGGCCACTCATTGCTGGCGGTCGAGCGCTGACCGCTCGTTCACCAATGCCAACCACGCCTGCGCTGCCCGTGACAGGTACGCCCCGCGGCGCCAGATGAAGGCGATGTCCCAGCGCAGATCCTGCGGCGAGCGTAGCGGCAAACGCACTACCCCAGGGCGTTGCAGCGCTTTTGCCACCACACGGGGCAGCAGGACCACACCCTGGCCCGCCGCCACCAGCGCGGCAAGGAAGTCTGCCTGGCCACTGCGACCGCCTTCCTTGGGGGTGAAGCCTTGTTGCTGGCACGCCTTCAGCAACCGGTCATTGAGCACGAAGCTGCGCTGGTAAAGCAGAAACGGCGTGTCGGCCAACTGCTGCAGGTCTACTCCGTCCTGGCCCGCCAGTGCGTGGCCGGCCGGCAGCAGGGCATCCAGTGGCTCATTGCAGAAAGGCTGGTAGTCGAACGCCTCGTCAGCAGGTGTCAGGCTGCCGCCCAGCTCCAGCTCGCCACTTCTGACTGCCTGCTCGACACTGCGGCTACCGCCCTCGAGCAGTTGGATGGCGATGTTCGGGTGACGACGCCGATACTCGGCGAACAACCCGGCAAACAGCGCGTCGCTGCCCAGCATCGGCAAGCCCAGGCGCAGTTCGCCGCGGCCCATCTGGCTGAGGTCGTCCAGTTCGCCCAGCAATGCCTGGCGTTGGCGCAGCAAGGCTTCGCCACGCTCGAGCACGATGCGCCCGGCCGCCGTCAGGTGCAGTTGTGAAGCCTGGCGCTCCAGTAATGGCTGGCCCAGATCTTGCTCCAGCTGGGCAACTTGCTTGCTCACGGCCGACTGGCTGATGTGCAGGGTTTGCGCCGCCTGGGTGAAACCACCGCGATGGACGACTTCGATAAAGCTGCGCAGCTGTTTGAATTCCATGGTCGCAATTCCATTCTGGAATGGCTTGTAGTCTAACAATTCGCTTCTGGCCTAGGCAGCCGAATCTTAAAATGAGGGCCTGTCGAGGACTCCCCCCATGAAACCCGCGTTATTGAAAAAAGCCCTGCGCCTGCTAATCGAGCTGGCGATCCTTTGTTCCCTGTTCCTGTTCGGCGGCCAGCTTGCCGCCTGGCTGGGCTGGCCGATACCGGGCGGTGTGATGGGCCTGGCATTGCTGCTGTTGCTGTTCGCTTCAGGTGTGCTCAAGCCGGCCATGCTGCAATTGGGAGCAGGCTGGCTGATGGCCGAAATGCTGCTGTTTTTCATTCCGGCGTTGATGAGCCTGCTCGATTACGGCGCCCTGATCCGTGACGAAGGCTGGCGCATCTTGTTGGTGATTGCCGTGAGCACTTTGATGGTGATGGTGGTGACCGCATTGACCGTGGAGCTGGTGTGCCGCTGGAGGTTGCGCCATGAGCCTTGAACCCATGCCGCTGTTCTGGCTCGCCCTGACCCTGCTGGCCTATCTGGGCAGCCGCTGGTTGTACCGGCGCAGTGGCCGCTACCTGCTGTCGCCGCTGATCCTGGTGCCGGTCCTGCTGCTGGCGGTGGCGGTGCCGCTGCACACCGCCTATGCCGAATATGCCCGCAATACCCATTGGCTGATGAGTGTGCTCGGCCCGGTGACCGTGGCCTTCGCGGTGCCGATCTGGCAGCAGCGGGCCATGCTCGCGCGCCACTGGCCGGCACTGATGGTGGGCATGGTTGCCGGCAGCAGTGCCTCGATCGCCAGTTCCTGGGGGCTGGCTCATCTGCTCGCGCTGGACAGTGCGACCAGCCTGTCGTTGGTGCCGCGCTCGATCACCACGCCTTTTGCCATGCCGCTGGCGCATGACCTCGGTGGCGTACCGGAGCTGACTGCGGTATTCGTGATGTTCACCGGCGTGCTCGGGGCCATGTTCGGCGGCGTTCTGCTGCGCTGGTTGCCGTTGCGTACGCCGCTGGCACGTGGGGCGCTGTTTGGTGTCGGTGCTCATGGTGCAGGGGTCAGCCGTGCGCACGAGGTGGGTCGCGAGGAGGGTTCGGTGGCGGGCCTGGTAATGGTCCTGACCGGCCTGCTGAACCTGTTCGCGGCGCCGCTGCTGGCCATGCTGCTCTGACCGTTCGTGCCACTGACTCGCTCAGTCATCAAGCTGGCTGGCAATGCAAGTTCAAGGCCCTGGGCTGCTGGCTAGACTCAGCCTCGACTCAGAGAGCACATGTAAGTGCCGAGGTGACATGCTATGAGCACAGCCTTGCCTTGTTCAGCCAACACCACTTCACCGGGACCTTTCTGATGCCCATGGCCGAAATTCCATTGTGCGTCTGGCGTACCCGGGGACAGGGTTTCACCTTCCGGGGCCAGAGCATCCGCTACTGGACCGCAGGGCAAGGAGAGCCCCTGCTGCTGTTGCACGGTTTCCCCACCGCCAGCTGGGATTGGCATTACTTGTGGGGGCCTTTGGCCCAACGCTTCCGGGTAATCGCCTGCGACATGCTCGGCTTTGGCGATTCGGCCAAACCGGTCGATCATGTCTACAGCCTGATGGAGCAGGCCGACCTGCAGCAGGCCTTGCTCGCCGAACTGCAGGTCGACCAGCCGGTGCACCTGCTGGCCCACGACTACGGTGGCAGCGTGGCCCAGGAACTGCTGGCGCGGCATTACGAACAGCGCGCCCGCATCGCCAGCTGCGTGTTCCTCAACAGCGGGCTGTTTCCGGAAAGTTGCCGCATGCTGCTGATCCAGAAACTGCTGCTCAGCCGTGTGGGCTGGCTGGTAGGGCGCTCGTTCGGGCGCGACGACCTGGTGCGCAACCTTATCCAGGTCTATGGCCCTTGCACCCATCCCAGTGAAAGTGTACTGGATGATTTCTGGAGCCTGATCACCGCCAACCATGGCACGCGCGTGCTGCACAAACTGGTTGGTTACATGCCGGAGCGCAGGTTGTACCGCGACCGCTGGGTTGGCGCGATGCAACGCGAAGGCGTGCCGCTGCGCTTGATCACTGGCATGGTCGACCCGCTGTCCGGCGCGCATATGGTCGAGCGCTATCGGCAACTGGTACCAGCGCCGGACACCGTTCAGTTGCAAGGCATCGGCCACTATCCGCATACCGAGGCGCCGGTCCAGGTGCTACGCCATTACCTCGTGTTTCGCGAACGACCGCTGCGCAATTACCCGCAGAAGATGGCCTGGTCCTGACCAGGCCTTTCGACCATCGCGTTGCGTTATTGTCAGGCATTCAGCCGGCAGGCGCTTGATTGTCCGTTCGCCTTCGGCGGCGGACACTCGGCGGACCTGAACCTGCCTGGAGCCATGAGCATGAGCGAGCCTGTCCGTCTGCAAGATCGCGTGGTGATCGTCACCGGAGCCGGCGGCGGCCTGGGCCGTGCCCATGCGTTGCTGTTCGCTGCGCGTGGCGCCCGGGTGGTAGTCAACGACCTTGGTGGTTCCACCCATGGTGAAGGTGCCAGCGCCTGCGCCGCTGACCGGGTTGTCGAGGAGATCCGCGCCGCTGGCGGTAGCGCCATTGCCAGCCATGACTCGGTCAGCGATGGCGCACGTATCGTCGAGCAGGCCCTGGACAGCTTCGGCAGGGTCGATGTGCTGGTGAACAACGCAGGTATCCTGCGTGACAAGACCTTTCACAAGATGGAAGACAGCGACTGGGAGCAGGTCTACCAGGTGCATGTCGAAGGGGCCTACAAGGTCACCCGCGCCGCCTGGCCGCACCTGCGCGAGCAGAACTGGGGGCGAGTGATCTTCACCGCGTCCACGTCCGGTATCTACGGCAACTTTGGCCAGGCCAACTATGGCATGGCCAAGCTGGGCCTGTACGGATTGACCCGCACCCTGGCGATCGAGGGGCGCAAGCACGGCATCCTGGTCAACGCCATCGCACCTACCGGTGGCACGCGCATGACCGAGGGGCTGGTCCCGCCCCAGGTGTTCGAGCGGCTCAAGCCCGAACTGGTCAGCCCGCTGGTGGTGTACCTGGGCAGCGAGCAGTGCCAGGGCAGCGGGGACCTGTTCGAAGTGGGCGGCGGCTGGGTGGGCAAGGTGCGGTGGGAGCGTAGCCTGGGCGTGGGTTTCGATCCGCGTGAAGGCTTTACCCCGGAGCAGGTGGCGGAGAACTGGGCACGCATCGGCGACTTCGAAGGGGCGGTGCACCCGCAGGACAGCTTGCAGGCCTTGCAGCAGATGATGGCCAACCTGCAGAAATACCCGTTGGGCTGAAACCTTCGCTGGCTGTGCCGGCCTCTTCGCGGGCACAGGTGAAGATTATTCTCAGGGCAGATAAAAAAGGCCGCTGCAAGCTGCAGCGGCCAATCGAGACGTCAGATCAAGGAGCTTCAAAATCTACGTCGGTGAACCTCGCAGGCCTGAAAGGCGGGGGGGGAGAGCCCTTCATGCCGGCCAGTGAGTTAAGAATAAGCGCTTGATCCTGTGGGAAAAATAGCGGCTTATGACATTCACCTTTACGCATCGGGCAATAGTGCCGCAGGCGTATAGCCCATGCGCCAGCTGGTTTCCCGTGCTGCCGCCAGCAGCCTTTGCGCCGCCGGGCCGTGCTCGTCGGCATGGAAGATCGAGGTTGGCCCGACCACGGTCATCACCGCCGCGATCTGCCCCATGGCATTGAACACCGGGGCCGACAGCGCATCCACGCCCGGCATCAGCAGCCCGTGCACATGATGCAGGCCACGTTCGCGGATGCCGGCCAGGACTGCCTGGTAATCGGCGGCACTGTGCTGCAGCGCAGCCAGTTCCTGGTCCCGCAATTCCACGGTTTCGCGCTCGGGCAGGTAGGCGGCGAACACCAACCCGGTGGATGAGGTGAGCAGCGGCAATACCGAACCGATCTGGGTGACCACGGTAACCGCGCGTACTGCCGGCTCGATGCTAACCACGGTCGCGCCCTGGTTGCCCCATACAGCAATGAAGCAGCTCTCGTTCAGTTCATCGCGCAGTTGCGACAGCGGCAACGCGGCAACCTTGAGCACATCAATGCTGCCCAGCGCCGCCAGCCCCACCCGCAGGGCCTCGCGCCCCAAGGCGTAATGGTTGGTGGCTGCATCCTGCTCGGCAAAGCCGCTGGCAATCAGGGCCTGCAGGTAACGGTGCACCTTGCTCGCCGGCATCTGCACATGCTCTGCCAGGCGCGACAGCGAGGTGGAGGGGGAGAGTTCCGCAAGGGCCTTGAGAATGTCGGTACCAACCTCTGCCGAGCGGACTTTCTGCTTGCCGTTGTCGGCGGGGGAACTGGCTTTGGCCATGGACATCTGTTTCCGGATTCTTCGCGTCGCGCCTTTATAGCTTGACGACTTGTTCGTAGCAAATTACGTTATTCGTAATCTGATTACGATAAAAACAATGCAGACGTGCTGCCAACCCGATCGGGACCGGCGGCCAGCTGCCAGCAACGGCTCGGCCAGAGCCCGGAGGCATCGATGAATCGCGATACGTTACCCGACCTTCACTACCTCAGCGGCTTTGGCAACGAGTTTGCCAGCGAAGCCCTGCCAGGTGCCCTGCCGGTCGGGCAGAACTCGCCGCAAAAGGCCCCTTACGGGCTGTATGCCGAGCTGCTCTCGGGCACGGCGTTCACCATGGCCCGCAGCGAGCTGCGCCGCACCTGGCTATACCGCATTCGCCCGTCTGCGCTACATCCGCGTTTCGAGCGCCTGGCGCGCCAGCCGCTGAGCGGCCCGCTGGGGGCCATCACCCCTAACCGCCTGCGCTGGAACCCCCAGTCGATCCCCAGCGAACCGACCGACTTCATCGACGGCTGGCTACCCATGGTGGCCAACTCGGCAGCAGACAAGCCGGCCGGCGTCAGCATCTACATCTACCGCGCCAACCGCTCGATGGAACGGGTGTTCTTCAACGCCGACGGTGAGCTGCTGCTGGTGCCGGAACAGGGCCGCCTGCGCATCGCCACCGAACTGGGGGTCATGCAGGTCGAACCGCTGGAAATCGCGGTGATCCCGCGCGGCATGAAGTTCCGCGTCGAGCTGCTCGACGCCCAGGCGCGTGGCTACATTGCCGAAAACCACGGCGCACCGCTGCGTATTCCGGACCTGGGCCCGATCGGCAGCAACGGCCTGGCCAACCCGCGCGACTTCCTCACCCCGGTGGCGCATTACGAAGAGGCCGCAGGCCCGGTGCAGCTGGTGCAGAAGTTCCTGGGCGAGCACTGGGCCTGCGAACTGCAGCACTCGCCGCTGGACGTGGTCGCCTGGCACGGCAGCAACGTGCCATACAAGTACGACCTGCGGCGCTTCAACACCATCGGCACGGTCAGCTTCGACCACCCGGACCCGTCGATCTTCACTGTGTTGACTTCGCCGACCAGCGTGCACGGCATGGCCAACATGGACTTCGTGATCTTCCCGCCACGCTGGATGGTGGCCGAGAACACCTTCCGTCCACCATGGTTCCACCGCAACCTGATGAACGAGTTCATGGGCTTGATCAACGGTGCCTACGACGCCAAGGCCGAAGGTTTCCTGCCGGGCGGTGCCTCGCTGCACGGGGTGATGAGCGCCCACGGTCCCGATGCCGAAACCTGTGAAAAGGCCATTGCCGCCGACCTGGCGCCGCACAAGATCGACAACACCATGGCCTTCATGTTCGAGACCAGCCAAGTGCTGCGCCCGAGCGTGCAGGCCCTCGAATGCCCGCAATTGCAGGCCGACTACGATAGTTGCTGGGCCACCCTGCCGAGCACCTTCAACCCGAACCGGAGATAACCGATGAACCAGACCGCCATTGCCCGTAGCTGGGTGGAGCACGCCAACGGGCACAGCGACTTCCCGCTGCAGAACCTGCCGTTGGGCATTTTCAGCCGGCCCGGTGAAGCCAGGCGCTGTGGCGTGGCCATTGGCGATGCGATCCTCGACCTTGAGGCGGTGCTGGCTGCCGGCCTGTTCGACGGCGCCGCCAAGGCCGCTGTCGAGGCCACCCGCGGTGGCGCTCTGAACGCATTCTTCGCCCTCGGCCGCGGCGCGCGCGTGGCCCTGCGCGAGCGCCTGCTGGTGCTGCTGGGCGAGCACAGCGAGCACCAGGCGGCGCTGCAGCCTGCGTTGTATCCGGCCGGCGCCTGCCAATTGCATGTCCCGGCGCAGATCGGTGACTACACCGACTTCTACGTGGGCATCGAACACGCCAAGAACGTCGGCAAGCTGTTCCGCCCCGACAATCCGCTGCTGCCCAACTACAAGTACGTGCCGATCGGTTATCACGGCCGCGCCTCGACCATTCGCCCGTCCGGCACCGACGTGCGCCGCCCCAAGGGCCAGACCCTGCCGGCCGGGCACAGCGAACCGAGCTTCGGCCCCTGTGCGCGCCTGGACTACGAGCTGGAACTGGGCATCTGGATCGGCCAGGGCAATGACATGGGCCAGGCGATCCCGATTGGCGATGCCGCCGAGCACGTGGCCGGCCTGTGCCTGCTCAACGACTGGTCGGCGCGGGATATCCAGGCCTGGGAATACCAGCCGCTGGGCCCGTTCCTGTCGAAAAGTTTCGTTACCAGCATCTCACCGTGGGTAGTCACTGCCGAAGCGCTGGAACCCTTCCGTTGCGCCCAGCCGCCACGCCCACAAGGCGACCCGCAGCCACTGTCGTACCTGCTGGACAAGCGCGACCAGGCCGCCGGTGCATTCGATATCGAACTCGAAGTGCTGCTGCTGACCGAGCGCATGCGCGAGCAGGGCATGGCCCCGCATCGCCTGACCCTGAGCAATACCCGCAGCATGTACTGGACCGTGGCGCAGCTGGTGGCGCACCACAGCGTCAATGGCTGCCAGCTGCAGCCGGGCGACCTGTTCGGTTCGGGCACGCTGTCGGGCGCCACGCCCGGTTCGTTCGGCAGCCTGCTGGAGATCACCGAAGGCGGCAAACATCCGGTGGAACTGGCCAGTGGCGAGGTACGCAAGTTCCTCGAGGACGGCGACGAAATCATCCTGCGTGGCCGTTGCGTGCGTGATGGCGTGGCCAGCATCGGCTTCGGCGAGTGCCGCGGCACGGTCGTCGCGGCCAACTGAGGAGGCAGGGCATGGAGCTGTACACCTATTACCGTTCCACCTCGTCCTATCGGGTACGCATTGCCCTGGCGTTGAAGGGGCTGGCCTACCAGTCCCTGCCGGTCAACCTGCTGCAGGGTGAGCAACGCGGTGCTGCCTATGTCGCCGTCAACCCGCAGGGCCGTGTGCCAGCCTTGCGCACTGACGGCGGTGAGCTGCTGGTGCAGTCACCGGCGATCATCGAGTACCTGGAAGAGGTTTATCCACAGCCCGCGCTGCTGCCTGCCACGCCGCAGGCGCGCGCCAAGGTGCGTGGTGTGGCAGCGATCATCGGCTGCGACATCCATCCGTTGCACAATGTCAGCGTGCTCAACCGGCTGCGCCAGGCCGGGCACGACGAGACCCAGGTCAACCAGTGGATTGGCCACTGGATCAGCCAAGGGCTGGCAGCGGTGGAACAACTGATCGGCGACCACGGCTTCTGTTTCGGCGATGAGCCAGGCCTGGCGGATGTCTACCTGATCCCGCAGTTGTATGCGGCCGAACGGTTCAACATCGAGCTCGACGGCTTCCCGCGCATCCTGCGGGTTGCCGCCCTGGCCGCCGGCCACCCGGCGTTCGCCAAGGCACACCCTTCCCGGCAGCCGGACTGCCCGGCTCAGTGAATGGACCGGTTCGCCGCCGGAAGCTTGCCGATACGTTCGGACAGCTTCAGGCGCTGGACCGGGTCTTCCGTCAGTAGCAAGGCATGTTCCAGGTCGAAGCGCTCGGCCTGCGGGCAATCCAGATGCTGGTAGAGCGAGGCACGAGTCACATAGTCGCCGACTTGCGCCGGCCCCAGTTGCATGACCCGTTCGGCATCGATCAGTGCCGCCAGGTGGTCGTCATTGCTGATATGCAACTGGCGCAGGTTGCGTGACAGGCGCTGCAATATCTGCGCGGGGCTGGCACTGCGCATGTGCTCGGCAGTCAGTGCTACCTGCGCGCCGAACTGACGTGCCAGCAGTTCGCGGCAATCGTTGGGGTAGAGGCGTCGGCCGCCGCAGGGATCGAGGAGGTGGTCGGCTCCCGGCACGCGCAGCAGGAAGTGGCCGGGGAAGCCCACGCCCTCAAGCGGGATGGACAGGCGCCGGGCCAGTTCCAGGGCGAGGATGGCCAGGGCCAGTGGTTGGCCGCGACGGCGCTGCAGCACCTTGTCCATCAGCGCGGCATGTGGGCGCAGGGGGTGATACTCATCTTGCTGGAAGCCCAGGGCATTGAGCTGGCGCAGGAGTGGCTGGGCCAGCTCGCACAGCGGCAGCATCGGCAGGTTGGCACTGATCGCGCGTTGCAAGTCATGCAGTAAGGCAAGGCTGGCCGCAGGCTCGACGCTGCGGTCATGCTCGGCGGCAATCCACAATGCGGCTTCCAGCAGGGCGACGGGCTCGCGTTCCAGGCAGGCCAGGCAGGCTTGACGTGGCTTCATGGGGCTTCTCCACACACGCTTGAGTATTAGCCGCGGCGGGTGGTTTCGTCCAGTGGTCCGGCGGCGGCGTCGGCTCAAGGGCCAAGCCTATACTGGAATGAGCACCTCTCAGGGGAGCCAGTCGATGTTCGCACTGATGCAAAGCACCCGTACCCAGTCGCTGCACCTGTTCACCGACCCGCCCACCGGCCTCAAGGCCGTGGTGGCGATCCACAGTGAACAATTGGGGCCGGCCATGGGCGGCTGCCGCTACCTGCCGTATGCCGACGACGAAAGCGCCATGACCGACGCCATTCGCCTGGCCCAGGGCATGAGTTACAAGGCTGCGCTGGCCGGCCTGCCGCTGGGCGGCGGCAAGGCGGTGATCATGCGCAACCCGCATGTGGAAAACCGCGCGGCACTGTTCGAGGCCTTTGGCCGCTTCGTCGATACGTTGCAAGGGCGCTTCATCATTGCCGTGGACAGCGGCACCTCGACCCTGGACATGGACTGCATTGCCCAGAGTACTCCCCATGTGACCAGCACCACGGCCTGCGGCGATCCATCCCCGCATGCGGCGATGGGGGTGTTCGCTGGTATTCGGGCGACCACGTCGTTTCGGCTTGGCAGTGATGACCTGCAAGGGTTACGGGTTGCGGTGCAAGGGTTGGGCAATGTCGGTTATGCGCTGGCCGAGCAACTGCATGCGGCGGGGGCCGACTTGCTGGTGAGCGACCTGGACCCAGGGCGGGTGCGGCTGGCGGTCGAGCAATTCGATGCCAAGCCGGTCACCAACGACGCATTGATCAGCACCCCTTGCGACATCTTCGCGCCCTGCGGCGTGGGGCCGGTGCTGAACGGACAGAGCGTGATGCAACTGCGTTGCGCGGCGGTGGCGGGGGCGGCGAACAACCAGTTGACCACCTTGCAGGTGGCCGACCAGCTGGAATCGCGCGGGATTTTGTATGCGCCTGACTATGTGATCAACGCCGGTGGGTTGATCTATGTGGCGCTTACCCATCGTGGCGAGAACCTGGGTACCATCACCGCGCACCTGGCGCGCATCCCCACGCGGCTGACCGAAGTGTTTGGCCATGCGCAGGCGGAGAAACGCTCGCCGGCGCGGGTGGCGCAGATGCTGGCGGAACGGCTGCTCTACGGCTGACGGCCGCTCCTACAAAGGCCAGCGCAGCTATTGCTCGGCTGCTGGCGCCTCGAGCAATTCGGCCAACGCATCCGGCTGGCTCTTGAACGCCCGGGCGAACACATCGCGGTTTCTGGCCATGTAGATGCCGGCTTCCTCGACCTGCTGCTCGGTCAGCGAGGGCACGGCCTTGTGCAGCACTTCGGCCAGGCGCTCGGCCAGTTCGAGCATCTTGTCGTGACGGTCTGCTTCGGCCTTATCCATGAACAAGCGCTCCGGGTCGCGGCTGCTGCGGTATACCACTTCGACGGCCATTCATCACCTCTGTGCCTTTTTGCTGGTTACGTTACGATCTACTGTATCCATATACAGTAATGGCATTTGCCACTACCGTGCAAGCCGATTCTTCTGCCCGTGCGCGCGTGCCTTGCGGCAATCGGTCGCCTTCCAAGGCAAGGGCCTGGCCCTTTAACTGCATGGCACAAGCGTCACACCGGTGGCGCATCATCCTTCAAGACGTATCGGGGAATGGAACATCGTGAACATCAAATGGGCAGAAAAGCTGCGCAAGGGCCTGCACGGCTCGGCCGACTCGCTGGGCAACCTGTGCGTCGAGGCATTCCATTACCTGGCGCTGTTCGGCATTGGCGCGATTACCGCCTATGCGGCGGTGATGACGTTCCTGGACATGCTCGGCAAGGGCGGGGTCAGCGTCGATGACATCCTGCTGCTGTTCATCTACCTGGAGCTGGGGGCGATGGTCGGGATCTACTTCAAGACCAACCACATGCCGATCCGCTTCCTGCTGTACGTAGCCATCACTGCGCTGACTCGCCTGCTGATCGGCGATGTCTCGCACCACAAGGCGCCGGACGCAGGGCTGCTGTACCTGTGCGGTGGCATCCTGTTGCTGGCGTTCTCGATCCTGGTGGTGCGCTATGCCTCGTACCGCTACCCCTCGACCAAGGCGCTGGACGCCAATGGCAAGGAAGTGGAGGAGGGCAAGTAGCCCTCAGTTGGCCATGAAATGCCGCGGCTCCCGCTGAGCGTCACGGGTCAGCGCGGCCAGCACCTGCAAGGGGTTCTGCTGGTGTTCGATGGCCAAGCCCAGGCGGATACTGTCGATCACCCGTTGCAGGCGCACCGGGTCATTGCGCTGGGCCTGGGTGATGAGGCGCTTGGCGACCACGCCGCTGTCGTCGGACAGGGTCAGCATGATGCTGCCGTCAAGGTTGGCGATGCTCAGGTTGACCCGGTATTCGTGGGCGAATGCAGCACTGATTCGTTCGAATGGGTTGTTCATGGTCGTGCTTCTGCAATGAATGACTGCAGGGGTTGACCGACGCCTTCGGCAGTTGGTTCAGTGCCATTGATCGACACCAATGAAAACGCCCGGCACGAGGCCGGGCGTAGCTTGCATTACCGATCAGGCGTCCGGGTCATTCAGTTCCAGGGCGCCGCGCTTGCTGCGCAGCTTGCCGTAGAAGTGTTCCAGCGCGTGGTTCAGTTTGGTGGCGGCACCATCGACTGCCTGGTCCAGCGAAGTGGCAGTGTGGGTCACGGAAATCGGTTGATGGCCTTTGGGGCGAGCCTCCATCTGGCAGCGTTTGTCATGCGGACCGGGCTTGGCGCCGTTCTCGTCGCGCAGGTGGACCTCGATGCGGGTGAGGTCGTCTTCGTAACGTTCCAGCGAGTTCTGCAGAGTGCTGCGGACCCACTGATCGAGCCGGGCGTTGCCTTCGAAATGGTTGCTGCTGTTGACCTGGATTTGCATGATTCAATCCTTATTCAGCTTGCTCGCATGGAGACGCGCCTAGGCCCTTGAGACCCTTGGAATTTCTGCGCCTCTTGACTCTAAGGTCAGGCAACGGCGAAACGAATTCAAGCCCTTTTTGAAAATAAATTTTTTGTTGCATACAGGGCCACAGCTGACCACACGGTGCTCAGCCTTTGCTTATGAGAATTGAAATCATTATTATTGAATGCCCGATAACGCCCGACCGTTCGCCATGACGCGTAAAATCGCCAGCCTCCCGCTCAGCTATCGCCTGGCCGTGACTTCACGCAGCCTGGCCGCCTTGCTGGGCGGCTACCTGCTGGCGTCAATGGCCAGTGTCTGCATTGCTCTGGTAGTGCCATTGCCGCAGGTCGATGCCACACTCACAGGCCTGTTGCTGTCATTCGTCTTCTACCTGTTGGCGTTCATCTGGTGCTTCGCCTGCCGCAGTGCTCTGCGTGCCTGGTTGGGTGTGCTGGCGCCCACTGTGCTGCTGGGCGTGATCAGCGGCTTGGCTTACTGGATGACAAGCGCATGAAAGAAGGCTTTCGTCAGGCCATGGCCTGGCTGCACACCTGGACCGGCCTGATCTTCGGCTGGCTGTTGTTCGCCATCTTCCTCACCGGCACGCTGTCGTACTTCAAGGAAGAGATCACCCACTGGTCCAGGCCGGAAGTGCGAAGTCAGGCACTGGACCCGACCCATGCTCTGGAGGTGGCCCAGCGTTACCTGCTGGACAACGCAGGTCATTCGGGAACCTGGTTCATCCGCATGCCCAACGCACGTGAGGCGGGCTTGAATGTGGGCTATCGCGACACCAATGGCGGGCCACGTGGCTTTGTCAGCCAGACCCTCGATACCCAGACCGGCGAGCCGCTGCAGGCACGCGACAGCCGCGGTGGCGAATTCTTCTACCGCTTCCATTTCCAGCTGCAGATGCCGCATCCCTATGGCCGCTGGCTGTCGACGTTCTGTGCATTCATCATGTTGCTGGGGCTGGTGACCGGCATCATCACCCACAAGAAATTCTTCAAGGAATTCTTTACCTTCCGCCCCGGCAAGGGCCAGCGCTCCTGGCTGGATGGGCACAACGCCATCGGCGTGTTGGTGCTGCCGTTCCACCTGATGATCAGCTACAGCAGCCTGGTGCTGTTCATGTACATGGTCATGCCGGCGGGCATCATGGCCAGCTACGGCAAGGACAGCGGCAAGTACTTCAACGACCTGTTCGGCCGCAACGATGCGCCTCCGGCAGCCCATGTCGCCGCGCCGCTGGTGCCGTTGGCAGGCCTGTACGCCAGGGTACAGGAGCTGCAACCGGGCGCGCATATTGGCGATATCCAGGTGCAAAGCCCGGGCGACCGCAATGCCCGCGTAACCTTCACCCAATCGTCGGCCGACCACGTCGCCTATCGGCGCAGCGCCAACTGGACATTCGATGGCGCCACGGGTGCGCTGCTGAGCCAGGGCAAGCCGGAGAGTGGGGTGATGATGACCGCGTTCAGCTTTGCCGGCCTGCACATGGGCAATTTCGCTGGGCCCTGGCTGCGCTGGCTGTATTTCTTCTTTGGCATGGCGGGTACCGCGGTGATCGGCACCGGGCTGGTGATGTGGCTGGGCAAGCGTCAGCTCAAGCATGCTGGGAACGAACGCCTGCCGGGCGAGCTGCGCCTGGTCGAGGTACTCAACATCGCCAGCATGAGCGGACTGCTGCTGGCCGTTGCCGGTTTCTTCTGGGCCAACCGTCTGATCCCGCTAGGGGTGCAAGGCCGGGCCGACTGGGAGGTCAACGTATTCTTCATCGCCTGGGGGCTGGCACTGGTGCACGCCATGCTGCGCAGAGGGCGCCGGGCATGGGCCGAGCAACTGGCCTTGGGCACGCTGGCCTTTGCCCTGCTGCCGCTGCTCAATGCCCTGACCACCGGCCAGGGGTTGAACCATTCGTTGCCAGCAGGGGACTGGGCTATGGCCGGCTTCGACCTGACGGCGCTGGCGACCGGCCTGTTCCTCGCCTGGCTTGCCGGCAAGCTGTCGCGTAAGCCCAGGGCGGCTGCCAGAAACGCCCGGCGAGCAACCAGAATGCCACCTGTCGAAACGGCGGGGGCAAGCTGATGGCGGGTATCGCACTGATCACATTCGCAGGCTTGGTTGCCTTGTGTCTGGCCATGCAGAAACACTTCACCGACTTGCTCGAGCGCAAGCCGCGCCCAGGCCAGCTGCGTCTGTTGCGTAGCACCGGCTGGTTGCTGCTGCTGGCTTCGCTTGTACTCAGCGTGCACCTGCTTGGCTGGGCTCATGGCCTGGTGCAATGGGGCGCGGTACTGATGGCCGGGGCGACCGTGTGGGTATTCGGCCTGCCATACCTGCCCCGGCTGCTGCTGGGCCTGGCCGCCGCCAGCGTGGTGCTGGGGCCGTTGCTTGTGGTGTACGCCGGGTGACCCGATGAGCGAACAGGGCAACATGTTCGAGCCGGACACCGACAACGGCGGCGGGCGTGCGCGTTTTGTCGAAGTGTTCCAGGCCCAGCGGGCGCGCATGGAGGCATTGGTCAGCCGTCGGGTCGGTTGCCGGGCCACGGCATCGGACCTGGTCCAGGAGCTGTTCCTGCGTTTCTGGCGCCGCCCCGAGGTCAAGGTCGAGGCGTTGGATACCTACCTGCTGCGCTGCGCTGGCAACCTGGCGATCGACCACTTGCGCAGTGAAGGCAGCCGCGAACGTGTGGTCGAAGCGGCGTTGTCGGCAGATGAAGCCCAGGCGCCGGAGCACGCCGTGCAGGTCGACCACGACCTGCAGCGCATCGAAGCTGCCCTGCGCGCCTTGCCCGAGCGTACCCGGCAGATCTTCCTGCTCAATCGCATTCACGGCTGCAAGTACGGCGAGATCGCCACGGCCATGCAACTGTCCCGGAGTGCTGTGGAAAAGCATATGATGCGCGCCCTCGAGGCGTGCAAGGCGAGTGTGGCCGAGCCCGCGTCCATTCCACGCCGGCCAGGGAGTGCCCGCCGATGAGCCGTCTACCGCAGATTACCGAGGCGCAGTCCCAGGCTGCACTGCAATGGCTCAGCCGCATCAACGAGCAGCCCGCGCAAGCCGAGGGCGCCGCGTTCAAGCGCTGGCTGCTGAGCGACCCCGCGCACCGCGCAGCCTACGCCCAGGCGCAGGCGCTGTGGCAGGCCAGCGGCAGCGCTGCAGCGCGCCTGGCTGGCGAAGAACAGCAAGGCTTGCAGCGTTATCTTGACGCCATGGCCCAGCCAGCGGCCCGGTCCCCGTGGCGGCAGCGGTTCGCGGCACTGGCGCTGGCGGCCTGCCTGGTACTGGCCGTGGGCATCGCCGGGGGGTGGCAACCCGGCCTGTGGTTGCAGGACCTGCAGGCCGACTACAGCAGCGCCGGGCAGGTGCGCCAGGTGATTCTGGCCGACCAGACGCAAGTGACGCTGGATGTGCAGAGCGCGATTGCAGTCGATTTTGTCCGAGGCGAGCGCCGCGTGCGGTTACTGCATGGCGCGGCGTTCTTCCAGGTCACGCATACCGGCGAACCGTTCCTGGTCGAAGCAGCAGGTGGCGAGGTGCGGGTGCTCGGCACGCAGTTCGAAGTACGTGAGCAGGGCGAAGGCGCCCAGGTCACGGTGCGTAGCGGGCGGGTAGCAGTAAGCCCGGCACCAGGCGCTGCAAGGCGCGAACTGACGGCCAACCAGCAGGTGGCCTACGTTGCAGGCCGGCTGGGCGACCTTGGGACGGTGGACAGCGACAACCGCCTGGCCTGGCGCCAGGGTTGGCTGAACTACTACCAGGTCCCGCTGGCGCAGGTACTTGAAGACCTGGGGCGCTATTACCCGGGGCGCATCCTGTTGCTCGACGAGCAACTGGGGCAGCGCAAGGTCAGTGGCAGTTTCCCTGTGGCAGAGCCGTTGCTGGCGCTGGATTCGCTGGGCAAGGTGATGGGCTTTTCGCAGCAGACCGTACTAGGGCGGTTGACGGTCATCCGATAGTCGCCGGCATAGGAAAAAAATATTTTCAGCTAGCGGGTGAGGTAACAGGACGTGACATCCGTGTAATGAGTGGAAGTGCGATTCATTCGCAGTCATAACCCTCTCACAGGTCAGCGTCCATGAAGTTCACCCCGCGTTGCGTCCCTCTCTTGCTCGGCCTGTCCGCGCTGCCGGCCCTCGTTTTCGCTCCACTGGCTGGCGCCGTCGAACAACAGCAAGCGTACGCCTTCGCCCAGCCGGCGCAACCGCTGGCCCAGGCGCTCAACGCCTTCAGTCGCACCACTGGCCAGGGCGTGGTCTACACCCAGGAGCTGGCAGGCGTGCAGGCCCCGGCGCTGAACGGCCGGTACAGCGCCGAGCAGGCCCTGCAGCAACTGCTGGGCAGCAGCGGGTTGGCCTGGCGTCGCGTCGACGCACGCACCTTCACCCTGGAAGCGCTGGACACTTCCGGCGCCCTCAACCTGCAGGCGACCACGATAAGCTCGGAACTGGACGACTACAGCTACCAGCCCCCCGCCAGCGCCTCGATCATGCGCGGGCAAGGCCCGAGCCAGGACATTCCCCAGGCGATCAACGTGGTGCCGGCCCAGGTCATTCGCGACCAGGCCCCGCGCAACCTCGACGACGCCCTGGCCAACGTCAGCGGCATCACCCAAGGCAACAACTTCGGCGGCACCGCCGACACGGTGATGAAGCGTGGTTTCGGTGATAACCGCGATGGTTCGATCATGCGCGACGGCATGCCGGTGGTACAGGGCCGCAACCTCAATGCCAGCACCGAGCGGGTCGAAGTGCTCAAGGGCCCGGCGTCGCTGCTATATGGCATCCAGGACCCGGGCGGGGTGATCAATGTGGTCAGCAAGCGGCCGCAGCTGCAGCAGTACAACGCCCTGAACGTGCGCGGCTCGACCTACGGCAGTGGCAAGAATGGCAGCGGCGGCGGCTTTGACAGCACCGGCGCGCTGGGCGACAGCAATTTCGCCTACCGTTTGATCGTCGACCACGAGGACGAGGACTACTGGCGCAACTACGGTGTGCGCCGCGAATCGCTGGTGGCGCCGTCGCTGGCCTGGCTGGGTGAGGACACCCAGGTGGTACTGGCCTATGAGCATCGCGAGTTTCTCTCGCCGTTCGATCGGGGCACGGCGTTCGGCAACAATGGCCACCCGCTGGACATCCCGGCCACGCGGCGCCTGGATGAGCCATTCAACGACATGGAAGGACGTTCCGACCTGTACCGCCTGGAACTCGATCACCAGCTGGCCGATGACTGGAAGCTGCACTTTGGCTACAGCTTCAACCGTGAAACCTACGATGCCAGCCAGGTGCGGGTGACCAAGGTCATTGAGAAAAGCGGCACGCTGTCGCGCAGCATCGACGGCACGCACGACGCCATGAGCCGGGACCAGTTCGCCACCCTGAGCCTGGCCGGCACTGTGCAACTGGCCGGGCTGCAGAACGACCTGCTGTTCGGCGTCGACCATGAGGACCGCAAGATCTTCCGCGGTGACCTGATCCGGCAGAAAGCCCGATCGACCTTCAGCTATGTCAACCCGGTCTATGGTCAGGAAGTGGAAGGCACCACGGTCGGTGCCAAGGAAAGCGACCAGACCGACAAGCTGCGCACCGATGCGCTGTTCGCACAGGACGCGCTGCACCTGGATGAGCACTGGATCCTGGTGGCCGGTGCGCGCTTCCAGCAATACGACCAGTACGCTGGCCGCGGGCGCCCGTTCCAGGTCAACACCGACAGCAACGGCCAGACCTGGGTACCGCATGCGGGCGTGGTGTACAAGCTCGATGAGCAGCTGTCGTTCTATGCCAGCTACAGCGAATCGTTCAAGCCCAACTCGACCATTGCGCCGCTGGTCGGCAACGTGGTGCTGGACGGTTCGGTGGCGCCGGAGGAGGGCAAGTCGTGGGAACTGGGGGCCAAGCTCGATATGCCGGGGCGCCTCACCGGTACCCTGGCGCTGTTCGACATCACCAAGCGCAACGTGCTGGTTTCCAGCCTCGACCAGCGCACGGGCGAGACGCTGTACAGCAATGCCGGTGAAGTCGGTTCGCGGGGTGTCGAACTGGACCTGACCGGGCAGCTGAGCGAGCGCTGGAGCCTGATCGGCAGCTACGCGTTCACCGATGCTGAAGTGACCAAGGACCCGGAACTCAAGGGCAACCGCCTGCAGAACGTGGCCCGGCACAGCGGTTCGCTGTCGGCGGTGTACGATTACGGCAGCCTGTTTGGCGGCGACCGCTTGCGCATGGGGGCCGGGGCGCGGTACGTGGGCGAGCGGGCGGGTGACTCGAGCAACAGCTTCGACCTGCCTTCCTATACCGTGGCCGATGCCTTCGCCAGCTATGAAACCCGGCTCGACGAGCACAAGGTGCTGTTGCAGCTGAACGTCAAGAACTTGTTCGACAAGGTCTATTACAGCTCGGCGGTGAATCAGTATTTCGTGGCTATCGGCGATCCGCGGCAAGTGAGCTTGTCCAGCACCTTCGAGTTCTAGGCCAGCCTGTGCCGGCCTCTTCGCGGCTGAAGCCGCTCCCACAGGTACTGCGCAGCCCTTTAGGGTAATGCGGTCCCTGTGGAACGGCTTTAGCCGCCAATGGCCGAACGGTATTCGCCCGGTGTCGCACCGATCGCCTGGCGGAAGCGGTTGCTGAAATGGCTGGCGCTGGCAAACCCGCAGTGCAGGGCAATCTCCCCCAGCGGCATTCCCCCCAGCCGCAGCAACTGGCAGGCCCGGTGCAGGCGCCGGGCTAGCAGGTACTGGTGCGGCGGTAGGCCGAAGCTGGCGCGGAACATGCGCGCGAAATGGTATTCGGACAGGTTGCAGCGCAAGGCCAGTTCACCCAGGGTGATGGGTTGGTCAAGGTGTGCTTCGATGTATTCGACCATTTGCCGGCGCAGGTTCGGTGCCAGCCCGCCTTTCAGACGCAGGCCCTGGCGCAGGCCGACCTGGTTGAGCAATGCATGGTCGACGATTTCGTGCGCCAGGCTGCTGGCCAGCAAGCGCTCGCCGGGTTCGTCCCAGTCCAGGGTGATCAGCTGGCGAAAGCGCGCGGCCTGCTGCGGGTCGTCGAGAAAGGTCGCTTCCTGCAGTTGCAGCTCACGCGGTTCGCGGTCGAGCAGGCGCACGCAGCCCAGGGCGAACTGCGCCTCGCTTATGTACAGGTGCGCCAGGCGGATCGCGCCATTGATCACCCAGTTCGATTCCTGCCCGGCCGGCATCACGCACAGCTTGTTCGGTGCACCCTTGTCGGCCGGGCGCTGGCGGCGGAAGGTGCCGGTGCCGTCGGCGATATAGCACGACAGGGTGTGGTGGCTGGGTGCCTGGTAGTCACGGGCATCGTCGCGGTTGTTCCACAACGCCGCCGCCAGCCCGTCGCCCAAGTGCGCGCTCAGCTCCAACCGGGCGTGGGGCGAGGCATGCATGGCATTGAACACTTGCAGTTGGCTGAATGGCGTCATGGGCGGTTCCTCTTGCCTGCCATCCTACTGCGCCTTGCGCAGGCTTACAGCTACCCACGGGACAAATGCGCAAGTTTGTGCAAGCGCGCGGTTGTCCGAGCGGAGAACACTGGGATGCCTCGGCGAGGGCTGTGCCCTCGATTCGCGGCTAAAGCCGCGAAGCGCCGGGCACCGATCTTGAAAGGCCCAAGGAACCGCCACCATGAACTTGTCACTCTATCTACTTACCGTGCTGATCTGGGGTACTACCTGGATCGCCCTCAAACTGCAGCTGGGCGTGGTCGCCATTCCGGTCTCGATCGTCTACCGCTTCGCCCTGGCCGGTCTGATCCTGTTCGCCTTCCTGCTGTTCACCCGCCGCCTGCAGCCGATGAACCGCCGTGGTCACCAGATCTGCCTGGCCCAGGGCCTGTGCCTGTTCTGCGTCAACTTCATCTGCTTCCTCAGCGCCAGCCAGTGGATCGCCAGCGGCCTGATTGCCGTGGTGTTTTCCACTGCCACCTTGTGGAACGCGCTAAACGCTCGGATCTTCTTTGGCCAGAAGATTGCCGGCAATGTGCTCGGCGGTGGCGCCCTGGGCTTGCTCGGCCTGGGCCTGTTGTTCTGGCCGGAGCTGTCGCACCACACGGCCAGCCGCGAGACCCTGTATGGCCTTGGCCTGGCTTTGCTCGGCACCTTGTGTTTCTCGGCGGGCAACATGCTCTCGAGCATGCAGCAGAAGGCCGGGCTCAAGCCCATGACCACCAATGCCTGGGGCATGGTCTACGGGGCAGCGATGCTGGCGCTGTTCTGTGTGATCAGCGGCGTGCCGTTCAGCATGGAGTGGAATGCGCGCTATATCGGCTCGTTACTGTACCTGGTCATCCCGGGGTCGGTGATCGCCTTCACTGCCTACCTGACCCTGGTCGGGCGCATGGGGCCGGAGCGGGCCGCGTACTGCACGGTGCTGTTCCCGTTGGTGGCGTTGAACGTGTCGGCGGTGGCCGAGGGCTATCAATGGACGGCGCCGGCCTTGTTGGGGCTGGTGGCGGTGATGGCGGGGAATGTGCTGGTGTTTCGCAAGCCCAAGCCCAAGTTGGCAACCGGGCTGTCGCGACCTGTGTAGGAGCGGCCTTGTGTCGCGATGGGGCGCGTAGCGGCCCCGATTCAGCTTCTTCGCTGATATTGCCGGGGCCGCCTTGCGGCCCATCGCGACACAAGGCCGCTCCTACAGGAGCCGCGCCGGGTCAGGCAAGCATCAGCCCTTCCACGCCTGCGGGTTCACCAGGTCTCGCGGCCGCTCACCCAGCAGCGCCGCGCGCAGGTTGTCGATTGCCCGGTTGGCCATGGCCTCGCGGGTTTCGGCAGTGGCCGAACCGATGTGCGGCAAGGTCAGCGCGTTGGGCAGCCTGAACAACGGCGAATCACCCAGCGGCTCTTTCTCGTACACGTCCAGGCCCGCACCGCGAATGGTGCTGTTCTGCAGCGCCTCGACCAGCGCTGCCTCGTCCACCACCGGCCCGCGGGCGATGTTGATCAGGAACGCGCTCGGCTTCATCAGTTGCAGCTCGCGGGTGCTGATCAGCTTGCGCGTGGCATCGGACAGCGGCACCACGATGCACACGAAGTCTGCCTCGGCCAGCAGTTGCTCCAGGCTGCGGAATTGTGCGCCCAGTTCTTGCTCCAGCGCGGCCTTGCGGCTGTTGCCGCTGTACAGGATCGGCATGTTGAAACCGAAGTGGCCCCGGCGCGCCACGGCTGCGCCGATGTTGCCCAGGCCAACGATGCCCAGGGTCTTGCCATGCACGTCACTGCCGAAGTGGGCCGGGCCCACGGTGGCCTGCCAGTTGCCGGCCTTGGTCCAGGCATCCAGTTCGGCGGTGCGGCGGGCGCAGCCCATGATCAGCGAGAAGCCCAGGTCGGCGGTGCTTTCGGTCAGTACATCCGGGGTGTTGGTCAGGGCGATGCCACGTTCATTGAGGTAGTCCAGGTCGTAGTTGTCGTAGCCGACCGAAACGCTGGACACCACTTCCAGCCTGGCCGCGCCTTCGAGCTGTGCCCGGCCCAGCTTGCGGCCGACGCCGATCAGGCCGTGGGCCTCGGGCAGGGCTTCGTTGAACTGGGCATTGATGTCGCCCAGCTTGGGGTTGGGCAGGATCACGTTGAAATCTTGCTGCAGGCGCTCGGCCATGGCCGGGGTAATGCGGCTGAAGGCCAGGACGGTCTTTTTCATCGGGCTACTTCTCTGCAAGGCGAGGGGCGGTGGGGCGCATTCGCGAGCAGGCCCGCTGCCACAGGTCCCGCACAGATTGCAGACCTGTGCATTTCCTGCAGGAACGGGCGTGCCCGCGAAAGGGCCGACATTGGTTAGCAACCTACCATTGTCCGCCCCCGCAATGCAGCAGCTTTTTAATTGGCGATCAGCACCTGATGGGTTTTCAGGTCGGCCTCGTGCGCCGCGAGGATTTCTGGCAGCGAATTGCGCAGGTACTCGACCCAGGTCTTGATCTTGGCGTCCAGGTACTGCCGCGACGGGTAGATCGCATACAGGTTCAACTCCTGCAGGCGGTACTCGGGCAGCACCCGCACCAGGCTGCCGTCACGCAGGCCGTCGATGGCCGAATAGATCGGCAGCACGCCCACCCCCATGCCGCTGCGAATCGCGGTCTTCATGGCATCGGCGGTATTCACCATGAACGGCGAGCTGGTGATGTTGACCATTTCCTGGCCTTCCGGGCCGTCGAACAGCCATTTTTCCAGCGGGATCACCGGGCTGACCATGCGCAGGCAGGCATGCTTGAGCAGGTCGGCGGGCTTGTGCGGCACGCCGTGGCGGGCAATGTAGGCGGGCGAGGCGCAGACGATGCTGTAGGTGATGCCCAGGCGCTGCGACACGAACCCCGAGTCGGGCAGTTCGGTGGCCAGCACGATGGACACGTCATAGCCCTCGTCGAGCAGGTCGGGCACGCGATTGGCCATGGTCAGGTCGAAGGTCACGTCCGGGTGCGACTCGCGGTAGCGGGCAATGGCATCGACCACGAAGTGCTGGCCGACCCCGGTCATCGAGTGCACCTTCAATTGCCCGGCGGGGCGCGCATGGGCGTCGCTGGCCTCGGCCTCGGCTTCTTCCACATAGGTAAGAATCTGTTCGCAACGCATCAGGTAGCGCTTGCCGGCTTCGGTCAGCGCAATGCGCCGAGTGGTGCGGTTGAGCAGCCTTGTTTGCAGATGGGCTTCCAGGTTGGAGACTGCCCGCGACACGTTCGCGGTGGTCGTATCCAGCTGCCCGGCGGCAGCGGTAAAGCTGCCCAGTTGGGCTACGCAACTGAAAGCACGCATGTTTTGCAGGGTGTCCATGGGTCACTCTCGATGTAGAGGACAAAATTGTGTCACGAAGTAACGAAAAAAAGATGAAAAGTTGCCTTCGACCAAAGGCGGATTATCGCTGTTTTGGTAACAAAGATTCGCAGGAATCCACGCTTATCGCCAGTGCTGGCGCCCCCTAGAATTGCCCGGCCCTATCACCTCTTCCTCGGGAAATCGCAGCTGTGCCGCGTCGCATCATCAGAACGCTCAATGCGTTCAGTGCCTGTGCCCTTGCCCTCACCTTGAGCGGCTGTATCGGAACCTGGGGCATAGCCCCGCAAAGCAAGACGCTGCAAGCCAATACCCTGACCACCGACGCGGCCATACGCGAAGCCGCCAGCGACGCCCACTGGCCTGACCAGCAGTGGTGGCATGCCTACGGCGACCCCCAGCTGGACCGCTGGGTTGCCCTGGCCGTGGCCGGCAGCCCGAGCCTGGCCATGGCGGCGGCGCGGGTGCGCGAAGCCAAGGCCATGGCTGGTGTGGTCGAGTCGGCAGAGAAGCTCCAGGCCAACGGCCAGGCCACGCTCAAGCGCCACAACTGGCCTGAGGACCAGTTCTACGGCCCTGGTGCACTTTCCGGGGCCAATACCTGGGACAACAACGCTGCCATCGGTTTCAGCTATGCCCTCGACCTCTGGGGCCGCGAACGCAATGCCAGCGAGCAGGCCGTGGACCAGGCGCACATGAGTGTGGCCGAAGCCCGCCAGGCGCAGCTGGAGCTGCAGAACAACGTGGTGCGCGCCTATATCCAGCTGAGCCTGCACTTCGCCCAACGCGATATCGTCAAGGCCGAACTGCAGCAGCAGGAGCAGATCCTGGCCCTGGCCAAGCGCCGCCTGGATGCCGGCATCGGCACTCACTTCGAAGTCAGCCAGGCCGAAGCGCCGCTGCCGGAAACCCACCGCCAGCTGGATAGCCTCAATGAAGAAATTGCCCTGACCCGTAACCAGCTGGCCGCCTTGGCCGGCAAGGGGCCGGGGGAGGGTGCGCAATTGCAGCGCCCGACCCTGGCCTTGGCCGCGCCGCTGAAACTGCCGTCGAACCTGCCGGCCGAGCTGGTCGGTCAGCGCCCCGACGTGGTCGCCAGCCGCTGGCAGGTGGCTGCCCAGGCGCGTGGCATCGATGTCGCCCACGCCGGCTTCTTCCCCAACGTCGACCTGGTCGGCAGCCTGGGCTTCATGGCCACTGGCGGTGGCCCGCTGGAGTTCCTCACCGGGCGCAAGTTCAACTACAACGTCGGCCCGGCCATCAGCCTGCCGATCTTCGACGGTGGCCGCCTGCGCTCGCAGTTGGGCGTGGCCTCGGCAGGCTATGACGTGGCCGTGGCGCGCTACAACCAGACCGTGGTGGGTGCGCTGAGGAACATCTCCGACCAGCTGATTAGACGCGAGTCGATGCAGGAGCAGTCGCACTTCGCCGCCGAGTCGGTCGCTGCCGCGCAAAAAACCTACGACATCGCCATGATCGCCTTCCAGCGCGGGCTCACCGACTACCTCAACGTGCTCAACGCACAGACCTTGCTGTTCCGCCAGCAGCAGGTGCAGCAGCAGGTGCAGGCTGCCCGCCTGATCGCCCATGCCGAACTGGTCACCGCCCTGGGTGGTGGCTTGCAGGCTGGCCAGGACGTGCCGCAGGAAGAGCGCCAGGCGGCACCGAAAACCCCGGCCACCCTGGCCATTTTCGAGCAGCAGCCGGATAACGCCGAATGAGCACTTCGAGTTTGCCCGTGCGCTGGCTGCAGAGCCTGGAATGGCGCCGGGGCTTCTTTGCCTGGGCGCGCACCGACGGTGTGACCTGGGTGTACATCTTCAAGGTGCTGACCGCTGCGTTCATTACCTTGTGGCTGGCCATGCGCCTGGAACTGCCGCAACCGCGCACGGCGATGATCACCGTGTTCATCGTGATGCAGCCGCAAAGCGGGCATGTATTCGCCAAGAGCTTCTACCGGGTGCTGGGCACTTTGGCCGGTTCGGCGATGATGGTGGCGCTGATCGCCATCTTTCCGCAGAACACCGAGCTGTTCCTGCCCAGTCTGGCCCTGTGGGTAGGCCTGTGCTCGGCCGGTGCGATGCGCTATCGCACCTTCCGCGCCTATGGTTTCGTGCTGGCCGGCTACACCGCAGCGATGATCGGCCTGCCGGTGCTGCAACACCCTGACCAGGCATTCATGGCAGCGGTATGGCGGGTGCTGGAAATCGCCCTGGGCATCCTGGTGTCGACCTTCGTCAGCGCGGCGATCCTGCCGCAGTCGGCCAGTGCCGCCATGCGCAACGCCCTGTACCAGCGCTTTGGCGTATTCGCCGGAGTAGTGGTCGAGGCCTTGCGCGGCGACAGCCAGCGCGACCGCTTCGAGAGCAGCAACGTGCGTTTCGTCGCCGAGGCAGTGGGCCTTGAGAGCCTGCGCAACGTCACCGCATTCGAAGACCCGCACATGCGCCGACGCTCTGGCCGGCTGGTGCGCATGAACAGCGAGTTCATGGCCATCACCACCCGCTTCAATGCCCTGCACCGGTTGCTGGAGCGCCTGCGTGCGCGTGGCCCGCTGCAGATCGTCAGCGCCATCGAGCCAGGCCTGAACACCTTGGTGGAGTTGCTGCAACCTTACGTCGGCCGGGCGCTGACCGATGCCGACGCGTTGCGCCTGACCCTGGAGCTGGCGGCTTACAAGGAAGGCCTGCAGGCGCAGGTGCGCAGCCTGCGCGCCGAGTACCTGACGACCGAGCCGAGCGAGGCCGACCTGCTGGATTTCCACACGGCCTTCGAGTTGCTCTACCGCTTCGTCGACGAGATGTACAGCTATGCCGAGACGCACGCCTCGCTGGCCGCGCACCGGCACGAGCGCGAACAATGGGACGAGCCCTATGTGGCGCAGACCAGCTGGCTGGTGTCGCTGGCCGCCGGCCTGCGCGCCTCGGCGGTGCTGTTGCTGCTGGGCAGTTACTGGCTGCTCAGCGACTGGCCCAGCGGGGCGATGATGACCCTGATCGCCACGGTCACCGTCGGCCTGTCGGCAGCTTCGCCCAACCCCAAGCGCATGTCGTTCCAGATGGCCTGCGGTACCGCCATCGGCGCCTTCGTCGGCTTCTTCGAAACCTTCTTCGTGTTCCCCTGGATCGACGGTTTCCCGCTGTTGTGCATGGTGCTGGCGCCGGTATTCGTGTTCGGCGCCTTCCTCTCGTCACGCCCGGCCTACGCCGGCTATGGCATCGGCCTGCTGGTGTTCTTCGCCATCGGCTCGGTGCCGAACAACCTGACCGTGTATGACCCGTACAGCTTCATCAACGACTACATCGGCATGGTCATCGGCATGTTCGTCTGCGCTGCGGCCGGGGCGATCATCCTGCCGCCCAACAGCCGCTGGCTGTGGAGCCGCCTGGAGCAGGAACTGCGCGAGCAGGTGCTGTTCGCCATCAGCGGTCGCCTGCGCGGCCTGGGCTCGGCCTTCGAAAGCCGCACCCGCGACCTGCTGCACCAGGCGTATGGCCTGGCTGCCGGCAAGCCGCAGGTACAAAGCCAGCTGATGGGCTGGATGTTCACCGTGCTGGAAATCGGCCACGCAGTCATCGAACTGCGCAAGGAGCAGGCCCGCGCGCCGGTGCACCCGGCCTACGCCGAGTCGCAACCCTGGCGCCAGGCCATCCGGGTCATGGGCCGCGCGCTGGCACGGTTGTTCCTGCAGCCCAGCGCCAGCAACCACGAACGCGCCCTGGTGGCGGTGGACCATGCCATTGCCCGCGTACAGGCCACCGACGAGCCGTTCGCCCGGCACTTCGACACCTCGGTACTGCGTCGCGCGCAAAGCTACCTGCACTTCATCCGTTCATCCCTGCTCGACCCACAGTCGCCACTGGCACCGGCGAAAGGACTGCACCGTGCTCCGTGAAATCATGCCCCGTGAAATCGCCTTCCATGGCGTGTACATGCCCACCATGACCTTGATGTTCCTGTTCGCCCTGGGCCTGGCCTGGGGCCTGGACCGGTTCATCGCCAGCCATGATGGCTACCGCTTCTTCTGGCACCCGGCGCTGCTGCGCCTGAGTCTGTTCGTCTGTCTGTTCGGCGCCCTGGCGCTGTCGCTCTACTGGTGAGAAACCTTCGATGAAAAAGTTCTTCAGCCTGATCGCCACCCTGCTGGTGCTGACCGCTGCCGTGGTGATCGGTCGCCAGTTGTGGCTGCATTACATGACCACTCCATGGACCCGTGACGGCCGCGTGCGCGCCGACATCATCAACGTCGCCGCCGACGTGCCCGGCTATGTGGTGGACGTGCCGGTCAAGGACAACCAGCGGGTGAAGAAGGGCGACCTGCTGATCCAGATCGACCCCGAGCACTACCAGCTGGCAGTCGACCAGGCCAAGGCCCTGGTCGCTTCGCGCAAGGCCACCTGGGAAATGCGCAAGGTCAACGCCAAGCGCCGCGCCGACATGGACAACCTGGTGATCTCCAAGGAAAACCGCGACGACGCCAGCAACATCGCCAACGCGGCCCAGGCCGATTACCAGCAAGCCCTTGCCGAGCTGGCAGCAGCCGAGCTGAACCTGAAGCGCACGCAGATCGTGGCCACGGTGGACGGCTATGTGACCAACCTGAATATCCACAAGGGTGACTATGCGCGCACCGGCGAAGCGGTGATGGCGGTGGTCGACGAGCACTCGTTCTGGGTGTATGGGTTCTTCGAAGAGACCAAGCTGCCGCATGTGCAGGTGGGTGACCAGGCCGAGCTGCAGATGATGAGCGGCGAGCGCATCAAGGGCCATGTGGAGAGCATCGCCCGTGGCATCTACGACCGCGACAACCCGCAAAGCCGCGAGCTGATTGCCGATGTTAACCCGACCTTCAACTGGGTGCGCCTGGCGCAGCGGGTGCCGGTGCGTATTCACATCGATGAGGTGCCGGAAGGGTTCCTGCTGGCGGCGGGCACGACCTGTACGGTGGTGGTGAAGCCGGGTTCGCCTTGAGTGGTGTGGCGCCTGTGAGATCGAGCGCCGCGCGGGCGGCGCTCGATCTCACAGGCGATAAACCTCTCAAGTCATCCACCCGCAGCCCCCACCAACACCGGCACCTCAACCCGGTCGATCACCTTCGCGCTGATCGACGGGTCCAGCAACCGCCCCAGCCGCGACAGGTGGCGGTGGCCCATGATGATCAGCTCGCAGTTCAGTTTCTGTGCCTTGCTGACAATTGCCTCGACCGGCTGCCCGGCAACCACGCAGCCCTGGCTGTCGAAGCCGGCCTGTTGCAATAGCGCCACCGCTTCGGCCACGGCGCGGTCACCCAGGCGTTGTTCCTCGCAGGCGGCGGGGTATTCCTCCAGTTCCTCGGTGGTGTAAGGCGCGGGTTGGTCGTGCACGGCGAAAGTCGAGTCGATGGCCAGCAGCACGTGCAATTCATGATCGCCTGGGTGGCAATAGCGGCGGGCGAGGGTGAGCAGGACGGTGGAAGCGGGGGAGGCGTCGATGGCGATCAGGACGGGGCTGGGCATGCGGGATCCTTGGCTGAGGCTGGCTGATGTGCCAATGCCTCATTTATGGCCAAACACAGCCAGCTAATAAATGCCCCGCCACGCACGAGCGCATTGCGTCTGGTGCAATCCGCCAACCTGCTACCATCGCCATTCCCACAGCTGTCACGGAAAACGGCCATGCAACTCCCGGACATGAACCTGCTCGTCGCCCTCGATGCCCTGCTCGATGAAGGCAGCGTGGTCGGCGCGGCGCAGCGCATGAACCTGAGCCCGGCGGCGATGAGCCGAACCCTCGGGCGTATCCGTGATGCCCTGGGCGACCCGATCCTGGTGCGTGCCGGCCGTGGCCTGGTGCCGACGCCGCGGGCACTGGCCCTGCGTGAGCAGGTGGCAACCCTGGTGGAGCAGGCCGGCGAGGTGTTCCGCAGTGCCGACGAAGTCGACCTGCCCAGGCTCGACCGGGCCTTCAACATCCGCACCAACGACCTGTTCATTGCCCTGTACGGCGCCCAGCTGCTACGGCGCATGCACGAACAGGCGCCGCGCACGGTGCTGCGCTTCGTGCCGGAAAGCCCCGGCGGTGATGATGACAGCGTGCTGCGCGACGGGCGTACCGACCTGATCATCAGTTCGACCATGGAGCTGGGCCCGGAGATCAAGGTGCAGAGCCTGTTCCAGACTTACTATGTGGGCCTGGCCAGGCGCGATCACCCGATTTTCCAGCAGCCGATCACGCCCACCAGTTTCGCCAGTTATCCACAGATCAGCGTGTCTCGCCGTGGTCGTGCCAACGGCCCGATCGATGTCGAGCTGGCCAACTGCAAGGTGCAGCGGCGGGTGGCGTTGATTACCCCGAGCTTTCACTCGGCGCTGTTTTCCCTACCGGATTCCGACCTGATCCTGCCGATGCCGGCGAATATTCTCAACAGCGTGCACAAGCTTGGGCTACCGCTGCGTTCATTCGAGATCCCGGTGCCGTTGGAGCGGGTGACCGTGCTGCAGGCATGGCATCCCCGCTTCCACAATGACCCGGCGCATCGCTGGTTGCGGCAGATCTTGAAGGCTTGCTGCAGTGTCGACCCTTGATCGCGGGTTGGCTGCTTCGCCGGCATACCCGGGAAGCAGTGCTGATGTGGATTGCGCCTGACGCAACTTAAACCTACCGAGAAGTCAGTTTTCGTCAGCATTCGACCTTCTTAGACTTGCTCCAGTCGCAAATTTGTTGCCGGAGATGTCTGCCCATGAGTTCCCTGTCCGCCCCATCTGCCGCGCTCGCCGCGCCTGCGCCGGCAGCCCCTGCGCAGGCCACGTTCGGCCTGCAGGTAGTGGTCGGGCTGTTCGGGGTATTGCTGGCCGTGTTGTGCGCAGGGCTCAACGAATCGGTGACCAAGATCTCCCTGGCCGATATCCGCGGCGCCATGGGTATCGGTGCCGACGAAGGCGCCTGGCTGCTGGCGGTGTACAGCGCTGCCTCGGTGTCGGCCATGGCCTTCGCGCCCTGGCTGGCCACCACCTTCTCGTTACGGCGTTTCACCCTGTGCGCCATTGGCTTGTTCGCGTTGCTCGGCCTGCTGCAACCGTTCGCCCCCAACCTGCACAGCCTGATGCTGCTGCGTGTGCTCCAGGGCTTCGCCTCGGGCGCGCTGCCGCCAATGCTGATGAGCGTGGCCCTGCGCTTCCTGCCGCCGGGCATCAAGGTCTATGGCCTGGCCTGCTACGCGCTCACCGCCACCTTTGGGCCCAACCTCGGCACGCCGCTGGCGGGGCTGTGGACCGAATACGTCGGCTGGCGATGGGCGTTCTGGCAGATCATCCTGCCCTCGGCACTGGCGATGGCCTGTGTCGGCTGGGGCCTGCCGCAGGACCCGCTTCGCCTGGAGCGCTTCAAGCAGTTCGACTGGCGTGGTGTGCTGCTCGGCCTGCCTGCCATCAGTTGCATCGTGCTGGGCTTGTCGTTGGGCGACCGCTGGGGCTGGTTCGATTCGCCGCTGATCTGCTGGCTGCTCGGCGGTGGCCTGCTGTTGCTGGTGCTGTTCATGTACAACGAGTGGTCCGAGCCGCTGCCGTTCTTCCAGTTGCGCATGCTGTCGCGGCGCAACCTGAGTTTCGCCCTGGTCACCCTGGCCGGGGTGCTGATCGTGCTCTCCGGTGTGGGCAGCATCCCTTCGGCCTACCTCGCGCAGCTGCAGGGCTATCGCCCGGCGCAGACCAGCCCGTTGATGCTGCTGGTGGCGATGCCGCAACTGGTAGCCCTGCCACTGACGGCGGCGCTGTGCAACATCCGCGCAGTGGACTGCCGCTGGGTGCTGGGCGTCGGCCTGGCGTTGCTGGCGGTGTCCTGCCTTGGCAGCAGCCTGCTGACCGCCGAGTGGATCCGTGGCGACTTCTATCCGTTCTACCTGCTGCAGGTGTTTGGCCAACCGATGGCCGTGCTGCCGCTGCTGATGCTGTCCACCAATGGCATGTCCCCGCAGGAAGGCCCCTTCGCTTCCAGCTGGTTCAACACCGTGAAGGGCCTGGCAGCGGTGGTTGCCGGTGGCCTGCTGGACGCCCTGGGCACCGTACGCCGGCACTTTCATTCCAACCACCTGGTGGACAGCCTGGGCAACGCCCCGTTGGTCGACGACAACGCCGTGGGCCTGGCCAAGCGTATCCACGAACAGGCGTTGGTGCTGACGTCGGCCGACCTCTACCTGATCATGGCCGGCATTGCCACGGCCTTGATCTGCCTGATTCCTTTCGTGCCTACCCGGGTCTACCCACCGCGCGCGGTGGCTTGAACCTGGGGTGAATTCGAGAACTGCTGAAATGACCAACAACCGTAAGACCCTGATCATCGGCTCGGTGCTTGCCGTGGCCGTCCTGGCCGGCATCGTCGGCCCCTGGCTGTTCGGCAGCGACCACCGCCAGAGCACCAATGATGCCTATGTGGTCGCCGACTACACCGTGGTCGCGCCGAAGGTCGCCGGCTTCATCAAGGAGGTGCTGGTGGAGGACAACCAGCAGGTCAAGGCCGGCCAGCTACTGGCGACCATCGATGCCCGCGACTACCAGGCTGCGCTGGATGCCGCGCAGGCGCAGCTGTTGGTGGCCAAGGCGCAGAGCGCCGACGCCAGGGCCACTTTGGAGCGCCAGGCCGCACTGATTGCCCAGGCCGAGGCCGAGGTTAAAGCCGCCCAGGCCGAAGCCGCATTCGCCGACCATGAAGTGAACCGCTACAGCCGCCTGGCCGAGCAGGGCGCCGGTACCGTGCAGAATGCCCAGCAGGCGCGCAGCAGGGTCGACCAGGCGCGTGCACGCCTGGCCAATGCCCAGGCGGCGTTGCTGGCAGCGCGCAAACAGGTGGATATCCTCGGTGCCCAGGTGGCCAGTGCCGATGGCCAGCTCAAGCGTGCCGAGGCGGGGCTGGAAAAGGCCCAGCTCGACTTGTCCTACACCCGCATCACGGCGCCGGTGGACGGCATGGTCGGTGAGCGCGCCCTGCGCGTCGGCGCCTACGTCAACCCGGGCGCCCGCCTGCTGTCGGTGGTGCCGTTGCAGCAGGCCTACGTGGTCGGCAACTTCCAGGAAACCCAGCTGACCCATGTGCAGCCTGGCCAGGCGGTGAGCATCAGTGTCGACACCTTCGCTGGCGAGCGGCTGCACGGCCATGTGGAAAGCATCGCCCCGGCCACCGGGGTGACCTTCGCCGCGGTCAAGCCGGACAACGCCACTGGCAACTTCACCAAGGTGGTGCAGCGCATTCCGGTGAAGATCGTCTTCGATGACGGTCAGCCGCTGTTAACCCGCCTGCGCGTGGGCATGTCGGTGGAAGCGACCATCGATACCCGTGGCGACACGCTGCATGGCAAAGAGGTGAGCACGCGATGAAACCGGCATTACGCTTGAGCCCGTTGCTGCTGGCCGTGTGGCTGGCCGGCTGCACCTTGGGCCCGGATTTCCAGCGCCCCGACAGCCAGGCACCGCAACAGTGGGCGCCGCTGCAAGGCGAGGCGGCGGCCAGCCAGGCGCAGGCCGAACCGCTGGAACTGCGCTGGTGGGAGAGCTTTCATGACTCCCGCCTGAGTGCCTTGATCCAGCGCGTTGCCGAGCGCAACCTGGACCTGCAGATGGCCAGCGCCCGGCTGCTGCAAAGCCGGACCCTGCGCAGCAGTGTCGCTGCCGATGAGGTACCGTCGGTGGAGGTGAACGCCGGCTATAGCCGCGCGCGCAACAGTGCCGATGGCCTGAGCGACCCGTCCGGCAAGGCGGGCAAGGCAGCCTTCAACCTCTGGCAGGGCGACCTGCTGGCCGGCTGGGAGCTGGACCTGTGGGGCCGCGTGCGGCGCCAGGTCGAAGCAGCCGATGCTACTGTCGAAGTGGCCGAAAACGACCGTCGCGGCGTGCTCCTGGCACTGCTTGCGGAAACCGCCGGCAACTACATCCAGCTGCGCGCCGTGCAGCACACCATCGATGTCACCCAGGACAACCTCAAGGTCGCCCGGCACAGCCTGAAGCTCTCCGAGGCCCGCCAGGCCGAAGGCGTCGCCACCCGGCTTGACGTGGCCCAGGCCAGTGCCCAGGTGGCTTCGATCGAATCGCGCCTGCCAAGCCTCGAGGCCCGCCGCGACGACCTGGTCAACGCCCTCAGCCTGCTCGCCGCCGAACCGCCGCGCAGCTTGCAGGCTGAACTGCTCAAGGGCGGCGAACTGCCTATGCCGCAGCAGAACTTTGCCATCGGCCTGCCGTCCGAACTGGCCGAGCGCCGTCCGGACATTCGCCAGGCCGAGGCTCGCCTGCATGCTGCGACTGCCAGCATTGGCGTGGCCAAGGCCGATTTCTACCCGAGTATCCGGCTGTCGGGCAGCGTCGGTTTGCAGGCCATGCAGCTGTCCGATCTGGGTGGCTGGGACTCACGACGCTTCGCCTTCGGCCCTCAACTGTCGTTGCCGATCTTCGAGGGTGGCCGGCTCAAGGGCACCTTGGAACTGCGCGAGGCACAGCAGCAGGAAGCGGCGCTGAACTATCGCAAGGTGGTGCTCGGCGCCTGGCATGAAATCGACGATGTGCTACGCCTGTACAACGCCAGCCAGTTGCGCCGTGACCACCTGGCAGAGGCGGTGCGGCAGAACCGCATCGCCCTGGAAACTGCCCAGCGCCAGTATGTGGAAGGGGCGGTGGACTTTCTCAATGTGCTGACGGTGCAGGGCGCATTGCTGGCCAGTGAGGAGCAGTGGATCGACAGCTCGGCGGCGGTGTCACAGGCGCTGGTGGGGCTGTACAAGGCTTTGGGTGGAGGCTGGCAGGCATTCGATCAGCCGCTGGCCAACAAGGTGTGAGTTTCGGGGGCCGCTTGGCGGCCCATCGCGACGCAAGGCAGCTCCTACCGGCGGACACGAATCCCTGTAGGAGCTGCCTTGCGTCGCGATGGGCTGCAAGGCAGCCCCGGCAATTGTCCTGATTACCGAGGAGGCACAAATGCACATTACCCTGAACGGCAAGCGCGCCATCGTCAGCGGCTCCACCGCCGGCATTGGCCTGGCCATCGCCATCGGCCTGGCCGAGGCGGGCGCCGAAGTGGTCCTCAACGGTCGCACCCAGGCCCGGGTCGACGAAGCCCTGAGAGGCGTGCGCGAGCGCCTGCCACAAGCCCGCATCATCGGCATCGCCGCCGACCTCGGCACCCAGGCCGGTGCGCAGACATTGTTCGACCAGGTGCCGCACACCGATATCCTGGTCAACAATCTCGGCATCTTCGAGCCCAAGCCGTTCTTCGAGATTGACGATGCCGACTGGCAGCGCTTCTTCGACGTCAACGTGCTCAGCGCCGTGCGCCTGTCGCGCCATTACGCCCAGGGCATGGCGGAGCGCAAGTGGGGGCGGGTGATCTTCCTGTCCAGTGAATCGGCACTGCAGATCCCGACCGAGATGATCCACTACGGTATGACCAAGACCGCGTTGCTGGCGGTGTCGCGTGGGTTGGCCGAGACCCTGGCCGGGACTGGCGTGACGGTGAATTCGGTGTTGCCAGGGCCCACGCGTTCGGAGGGAGTGGGGGACTTCTTCGCCAAGCTGGCCGCGGAGCAAGGGGTGTCGACTGAAACGCTGGAGGCGAACTTCCTCGCCGAACACCGACCGACCTCGCTGATCAAGCGGCTGGCGACGGTGGAGGAGGTGGCGAACATGGTGGTGTACCTGGCATCGATGCAGGCCAGTGCTACTAACGGGGCTGCCTTGCGGGTGGATGGCGGGGTGCTGCGTTCCATTGCCTGATCTGTTTTGCCTGTACCGGCCTCTTCGCGGGTAAACCCGCTCCCACAGGGAGAGTGTGATTCCGAAGATTGCACTGTACCTGTGGGAGTGGGTTTACCGGCGAAGAGGCCAGCACAGGCAACCCATCAATCAGAGCGGGCGCAGTAAGCCAAAGCGCTTGCGCAGCGCCCAATCCAGCAACCGCCGCGGCAGCAGCCGGGCCATCAGTGGCAACGCTGTGCTGCCATTGCCCAACCGCACCAGCGCCGGCACCGGCGACTTCCCGACCGCCGCCAGCACGCCCTGGGCAAACACCGCCGCTGAAGTAGGTTTGTCCTGCGAAGCCCCCGCCCGAGCCTGCACCTGCTCGCGCAACGGCCACCACGCCGAATCCGCCGCCAGCACCTGTTCGGCCTGGCGCTGGGCATTGCTGGCGAACTGCGAGGCAATCGCTCCTGGCTGCACTTCCATGACCTGCACACCAAACGGCGCCAGTTCCAGGCGCAAGGCATCGCTCAGGGCGTGCACGGCTGCTTTCGAGGCGCAGTAGGCGCCGGCGAACGGGGTGACCAGCACGCCTGATACGCTGCCGATGTTCACCACCAGGCCCCGTGAGCGGCGTAGCTGTGGGAACAATGCGCGGGTAACGCCAACCACGGCGAAGACGTTTGTTTCGAACTGCTGGCGCAGGGCATCCACACCGCCATCGAGCAGCGGGCCCATGGCGCCGTAGCCGGCGTTGTTGATCAGGATATCGAGGTTTTCCAGTTCCTCGGCCAGGCGGGCCAGCGCCTCGCTGTCGTTTACATCAAGTTGCCGGGCGGTGTAACCAGCGGCACTCAGCTGTGCGACATCCTCTGGTTTGCGGGCGGTGGCCCAGACTTGGTGGCCGGCGTCGCGGAAGGCGTCGGCCAGGGCGCGGCCGATGCCGCTGGAACAACCGGTGATCAGGACGGTGGGCATGGTTGGGGCCTGTTGTCAGGGAGGATTGGTTTTTCCTGTGCGGGCCTCTTCGCGGGTAAACCCGCTCCCACAGGTACACCACAGAATTTGAGACCTGTGTAGTCCCTGTGGGAGCGGGTTTACCCGCGAAGAGGCCCGCACAGGCGATACATTAGTTGGCAAACGTACCTTGCAGGTGCTCTGCCCGGAACTCCAGAGTCTGCGGCCGGTACCCGGAACGCAGGGGTGGCAGCGGCAGGCAGTCTTTCCATTCTGCCCCCGGTTGCAGCTCGCCCGGCCCACGGTAGCGCGGGGCGTTGTAGGTGTTCTCGGCCAGGTTCACGGTATCGCCCGGCGCATAGGCCGCCACCCGCCAGCGCAGTTCGGTCAACGGGACGTCGTTGCCATTCTTCATGTGTACCTGCAGGGCACGGTCGGCGGGGCAGTGTTCGGGGGCGTAGGTCAGGCGCAGGTCCAGGCGGGCCAACCGCGAGGTTTCGCGGGCATCCTGCCAGACGACGAACAGGGCAACCAGGCCCAGGCCGCACACGGCCGCCAGCGAGATCGGCAGGGCCTTGGCCGGATAGCGCAACAGCAGCACCAGCCAGGTAAGAATGAGGAAGGCACCGATGATCATGATGGGCTGATTCCGACCGGGGACTCAGACATCTTGGAGCGCCAAGCGCCAAGCGGCAAGCTGCAAGCCACAAGAAAAAAGCGGGGCGGTGGTGAACCCGCGCTCGCAGATTCACCTCCGTCCCGCTTTTTTCTTGCAGCTTGCAGTTTTACTGCGCGATGGTCTTCACCGAAACGCCACGCTCGATCGGCGTGGAAGTGCGCCCATACACGTCTTCGAAGCGCTCGATGTCGTCCTCGCCCAGGTAGCTGCCGGATTGTACCTCGATGATCTCCAGCGGGATCTTGCCCGGGTTGCGCAGGCGGTGCACCGAGGCGATCGGGATGTAGGTCGACTGGTTCTCGGTCAGCAGGAACACGTTCTCGTCACAGGTTACCTCGGCAGTGCCGGACACCACGATCCAGTGCTCGGCGCGGTGGTGGTGCATCTGCAGCGACAGGCTGGCGCCCGGCTTGACGGTAATGTGCTTGACCTGGAAGCGGCCGCCCATGTCCACCGAGTCGTACGAGCCCCACGGGCGGTACACTTCCAGGTGGTTCTGGGTTTCGCTGCGGCCCTGCTCGTCGAGGGTCTTGACCATCTGCTTGACGCCCTGGACCTTGTCCTTGTGGGCAATCATCATGGCGTCCTTGGTCTCTACCACCACGATGTTTTCCAGGCCGATCACCGATACCAGCTTGCCGTTGCCGTGGATCATGCAGTTGTGGCTGTCCTGTACCACCACGTCGCCCTTGGTGACGTTGCCGTTGTCGTCCTTCTCGTGTACTTCCCACAGCGACGACCAGCAGCCCACGTCGCTCCAGCCGGCCGACATCGGCACCACGCAGGCGCGCTGGGTCTTTTCCATCACCGCGTAGTCGATGGAGTTGTCCGGGCAGCAGGCGAAGGTGGCTTCGTCGATGGTCAGCACATCGCCGTCTTCACGGCTGCGTTCCAGGGCCAGCACGCAGGTGTCGTAGATGTCGCCGTCGTGCTTCTTCAGCTCTTCGAGGAAGCGGCTGGCACGGAACAGGAACATGCCGCTGTTCCAGAAGTAGCCACCGGCCTGGACGAATTCGGCAGCGCGTTTCTCGTCGGGCTTCTCGACGAACTGGGCAACGCGGGCCACGCCTTCGGGCAGCAGGGCATCCTGGCTGGAGCGGATGTAGCCATAGCCGGTTTCCGGCTTGGTCGCCGGTACGCCGAACAGCACCATCTCGCCACGCTCGGCGGCCACGGTGGCCAGGGCCAGGGCACGTTGCAGGGCCTTCTGGTCATCGATCACATGGTCGGCGGGCAGCACCAGCATCAGCTCATCGCGGCCTTCGTTGACCAGTTTCATCGCCGCCATGGCCACCGCCGGGGCAGTGTTGCGGCCGAACGGCTCCATCAGGATGCCTTGGGTCTCCAGCTTCAACGCGGCCAGTTGCTCCTGGACGATGAACTTGTGGTCCTTGTTGCAGACCACGATCGGGGTATCCATGCCTTCGAACACCAGGCGTTCCAGGGTTTGCTGGAACAGGGTGTGCTCACCGGTCAGGGCCAGGAACTGCTTGGGGAACTGCTTGCGCGACAGAGGCCACAGACGGGAACCGCTACCACCAGAAAGAATTACCGGGATCATCATGTTTCTCCAATAGTCGTTTAGAGGCAGGGAAATCAGTTGTTAGCCACGGGGCGAGTTACCCACACCGGCGACAAGGCGTTGCCGGAACCCGTTACATACAGCACTGCGGCTTCGCCGCGCTCCAGGGCGACGGGTTTGACGTCACCCACTTTCTTGTCTCCTTGGTACAGCGCCAGGTTGACCTTGACCGGGTTGATCTCACGCTCGCCGCGGCCGTTGGCGGCCACTGGCTTGACCACTTCGGTCTTGCCGTCGGCAGTCTTCAGGGTCAGTTGCTGGTCGCTCAGGTTCTGCACGCGAACCAGGGCTTTCTGCTTGTTCTTGAACGGCGGCTCTTCGATCAGCTTCGGGCTGCCGTTGGCGCTGTTGACCAGGGTGTAGTACTTGTCCGAGGCCAGCTTGACCGGCACGCTCTTGCCGCCGACCTGGGCGGTGTAGTCACCGCCTGGCAGGAAGCTGAAGTCGCTGCTGGCCTGGGCGCCAACCTGCTTGATCTGGGTATTGCCGACCGAGGCAGCGGTCGGGGTGCTGGAAGCGTTGTACAGGCGCACGAAGGTCGAACCTTTTGGTGCAGTCGGGCCGTACAGCGCGGCGTCGGCACCGGCGAATGCCTGCATCGAGGCCAGGGACAGGCCGGCCGCGAGGGTGAGGGCTTTGGCAATGGAAGTCTTGGTAGTCATTGGCGTGTTCCTCTCTATCAGTGGTTCGTCCGGGTGGACGACAAGGCCAGGTTTTCTTCGGATTTACGGGAGTTCTTCAGCTGCGCGATCCACTGTGGGTCGAAGCTGCTGAGGTCGTTCTTCATTGGCAGATAACGTTCGGGGAATTCCCACACCACCACTTGCGGTGCGGCGTTCTTGAAGGCATCGCTTTGCAGGTACTTGAGCATTGGCAGCAGCGGGCCGTGGCCGTCTTCGGCGTAGTTGGCCACGTCGCTGCGCAGCGCCTGCTGCAGCGCACCGAGGAAGTTCCAGTGCGGGTTGGCGCTGTAGCTGGTGCCTACCAGGGCTACCGGGATCTGCTTGTCGGCGAACAGTGCATCACCGCCTTCACCCTCGGCCTCGACCGGGCGGGTGGTGCGTTTCTGCAGGTTGTCCGGGGCTGGCAGCAGGTTGCTGAACAGCGGGTCCAGTGGCAGGAAATTGGTCAGGTCGCCCTTGTACGGTGCGGTGCTGCCGGCTTCGGTGATGAACGCTTGTGGCTCACCGTTGAGCAGGCTTTGCCGGCCGACGGCTTCGGCCAGTGCCTGGGCCGCCACCTCGGCGCCCATCGGTGTCCAGTGGGTATCGGTGCGCAGGAACACCTGGCCGCGGGCCTTGGCCTGCTCCAGCGGTGCCATCAGGTCCGGGGCGAACACGTTGGCCTGGCGTGCCTGGGCATGGAACTGGTTGTACAGGTCGTCATGCAGGCTGGTCGGCAGTTCCTTGCCCAGGTATTCGGCGTACACCCGCGCCTTGGCCGGCACGATCGCCAGCACCAGCTGGCTGCCGTGCTGCTGCAGGGTGTCGCGTACACCACGGATCAGCGCCAGGTTCTCCGCCATCAGTTGCTCAGCCCCGGCGGTTGGCTTGAATTCTTCGTCGCTGAACAGCCACTGGTCGCGGCCCAGTACCACGCCGGGGCGGCCTTCATTGAACAGCTTGAAATCCATCGCCGCCCACAGGTTGGTGCCCAACCGCTTGATCGGGAAGTGCTCGTCGTAGTGGGTCTCGGCGGCCTTGGCCAGCTTGCCGTTGAGCAGGGTCATCTGCTCGGTGCGCTGGAAGCTTTGCAGGCCACCGGTCGACCACACGCCCATGCCTACCAGCAGGCCGAGGAACGACAGTGAATAGGTGATGCGTAAGGTGCGGGTCATGTCATCCACCTCAGAACTGGAAGTAGAGGAACGGCGAGTAGCTCTGCGCCGAAAGCTTGAGGATCGAGGCCACGAACAGCAGCAGCACCAGGGCGCGGGTCATCACCCGGGTCCAGTCCAGGCCGATCGAACCGTCGGCGTTGACCGCCACCGGGGTGGCCTTGGGCGTCGGCTTGGCATTGCGATAGAAGTCACGCAGGCCGAAGAACGCCAGGGTGATGTAGGCAACCACCAGGGTGGCGACCTGCAGGCCGGTGAGCTGGGCGCGGTTGAGTTCCGACAGCTGCCAGTCGCCGAAGCTGAACATGGCGCCGTACATGCGGCCGGCCACTTCCAGGTTTTCGGCGCGGAAGATCACCCAGCCGACCACCACCAGCAGGAAGGTGAAGGCCCACTTCACCGGGTTGAAGCGCTGCGGGTTGGTGTCGATGCCCAGTGCGCGCTCGATGGCCAGCCACATGCCATGCCACGCGCCCCAGATGATGTAGGTGAAGTTGGCGCCGTGCCACAGGCCGCCCAGCAGCATGGTCAGGAACAGGTTGCGGTAGGTGTTGAAGGTGCCTTTGCGGTTACCGCCCAGGGTGATGTACAGGTAGTCGCGCAGCCAGGTCGACAGGCTGATGTGCCAGCGCCGCCAGAACTCGGTGATCGACTGGCTGATGTACGGCTGCTTGAAGTTCTCCATGAAGCGGAAGCCCATCATCAAGCCCAGGCCGATGGCCATGTCGCTGTAGCCGCTGAAGTCGAAGTACAGCTGCGCGGTATAGGCCAGGGCACCGAGCCAGGCATCGCCGGTGGTCGGGTGTTGCAGGGCGAAGCAGTGGTCGGCCACCACTGCCAGGGTGTCGGCGATGAACACTTTCTTGATGAAGCCCTGCATGAAGCGGGTGCAGCCTTCGGAGAACTTGTCCAGGGTGTGGGTGCGGTTGTTGAACTGGTCGACCAGGTCCTTGAAGCGCAGCACAGGGCCGGCGATCAGGTGCGGGAAGATCGCCACGAACGCGGCAAAGTCGATCAGGTTGCGGGTGGCCGGGGTGTCGCCGCGATACACGTCGATGATGTAGCTGATCGACTCGAAGATGTAGAACGAGATACCGATCGGCAGCAGCACGTGGGTGAGGATGAACGGCTCCAGGCCGAACGAGGTGATGATCGCGTTCAGGCTGTCGACGCCGAAATTGGCGTACTTGAAGTAGCCGAGGATCGCCAGGTCGACACCCACGCCGAGCAGCAGCCAGCGCTGGGCGGGCTTGGTGCGGACCCCGGCGGCGCCGACTTTCAGGCCGATCCAGTAGTTCCACAGGGTGACCCCGGCGAACAACGCCAGGAAGTCCACTCGCCACCAGGCGTAGAAGATGTAGCTGGCGACCAGCAGCAACAGGTTGCGATAACGTTGCCCGCTCAAGTAGTACAAGCCGAGGAAGATCGGCAAGAACAGGAACAGGAACACGTTGGACGAGAAGACCATCCCGGTTCTCCTTTTTGTTCACAGCATCCGGGGCAAAGCGCCCCCCAAACCCCCCACATGTTCGTGGCGGGCTACCTAGATTCCTGTGGGAGCGGGTTTATCCGCGAAGAGGCCGGCACAGGCACCGCACATGGCAGGTCTGGCCTTTTCGCGGGTAAACCCGCTCCCACAGGGGTTTTGCGTTACTTTTTCGATTCCGCGCTCGGGTCGTAGACCCGGGTCAGGTCGCCGCCCAGCCGGAAGCTGTTGAACGGCTGCATGCCGCGCTTGCGTTGCAGGGTGTCGCCGTTGCACGCATACAGGCTGCAGTAGGGCTCCATCCACGAGTACTTGCTGTCGATCTTCAGGTCTTGCATGTCCTGCTTCTCGCCATTGCGGGCTTTGAACACGCTGGGGTCCTTCACGCCGGCCAGCACCCGCTGCGCCAGGCGCTGCAGGGCGTTGTCGTTCTCGCTGCGCACATCCACGCCGTTGACCTGGGCAAAACTGGCGATCATCGCCAGCGGCGGCAGGGCGTAGTTGTGGTAGGCCAGGGCGCGTTGCTTGCGCTTCAGCTCGTTGGGCAGGAAGCCCTGCGCATCGACCTGGTTGGCACCGATCCGGTATTCCTTCACGGCCCAGTCGAACAGGTCGCGACGGTCGGTGGCCACGGCGGTGGCCATCACCGCCCAGGCTGCCCAGTAGCTGTGGTTGTTGATCTTCTCCAGGGGCAGGTCGCTCCAGTCGCGCACGGTCTGCTCGGCGAGGCGGGCGAACCATTTCTCGATCAGCTCGGCCTCGGCCTGGTGCGCGGCCAGCGGCTGCGAGTTGGAGAACTTCAGGCGCAGCCACGAACCGCTCATGCTGCCCAGCGCCCATTTGCGCATCGACTTGCCGGTGTGGTTGTAGTCGGTGGACATCAACGCATCGGCACGTGCCCAGCTGCCCAGCCAGGCCAGGGCGCATTCGAGCTGCGCCGGGCGGCCGTCACGCATGTACTGGCCGATCATCTTGCTCACGCCTTTTTCAAGGGTGGTGATGTCTTCGGTGGACTTGCGAAAGGCCTTTTCCGAATTGACGTTGAGGGTGGCCCGCGCCTTGTCCGAACCTTCGTACTTGCTGCGGAACTGCAAGGCGCCGGTGTACGGCTTGGGCACGGCTTCGCAGCGGAAGTTACCGTCGTTGGTCTTGAGCTTCTCGATCCCTTCGTAGTACCCCTGTGGCGGTACCAGCGCGGCATGCGCGGCACCACCGAACAAGGCCAGGGCGAGCAGGGCAGGGCGGAAAATTCGCTTGAACGCAGTCATGGTCGCCTCACTGGCCGGCCTGCGCGGTCTGCGCGGGCACGGCGAAGTTGTTGCGTTTGCAGAGCTTGGCCTCGACTTTCTGGGTGCCGCTTTCCGGGCCCTGTACCTCGAAGGCCAGCAGGCTCTGGCTGGCCCAGTCCTCGTCTTCGCGCATCTGGAAGACGAAACGGCCATCGGTATCGGCGGTTTCCGGTTTTTCCAGCTTGATGTCCTCGTGGCGGCCGTTGAGGTACCACAGGGTGGCCTGCAGGACTTTCACCGACGGGTCCTCGAACTTCACGTCCATCTGGATGTTGCGGTTGACCAGGTCTTTGATCACGCCGCCCTTGCCGTTCACCATCAACTCGTTCTTGCCCGGCTTGAGGGTGGTGCTGGCGCTCATCAGCGCCGGGCGGTTATCGCAGCCGTCATCGAGCAGGCCAAGGATCTGCCGCCAGATGGTTTCCTGGTCCAGGCGGTACAGCGGGGAGAATTCCCAGATCAGGATCTTCGGCGGGTTCTTCTTGAATTCCTCGCTGCCCAGGTACTGGATCATCGAGCCTTCCAGGCCGCCACCGGGGAAGGCGACGTTGAGCACGTCGGCACCGATGTACTGTTGCAGGAAGCCGGCGAAGTTGTAGTTCTTGCCGCTGTGGCTGGTGCCGACCAGGGTGATCTGGGCGTTGCCGGCGTCACCGAACAGGTCGTCACCGCCACCGTCGGAGCCCTTCGGCTCGGTGGTGAACTGGTCCATGTACTGGACGGCATAGCTGGTGCCGCAAAGCTGGCCGGCAACGTTGTGCAGGGTGCCGGTCTTGCCCATGCGGCCAGACTTCTTCGTCTCGAATTCCTTGCGCGGGATGCCTTCGAAAGCCGGCATCTTGTGCACGGTTTCGGCCACGATCTTCGCCGCGCGCTCGGCGCCGTAAGGCGTCCAGTGCTGGTCGCCACGGAAGTAGAAGTCCTTGCCCTGGTCGGCGGCAGCCAGCTGTTCGTTGGTCAGCGGCGACAGGTCGGGCACGTTGTAGCCCATGCTGGCGAAGCGCTTGAGCATCGCCTGGTAGTTGCCCAATGCCTTCTGGTAGTCGAAGGCAGCTTTTTCTGCCGGGTTGAGCATGTTGCGGTTCACCAGGCCACGGGTCGGCTGGTACACCACTACCAGTTCCACGCCGCGCTTCTTGAACGCGTCGTGCACCTGCTGCAGGCGCTTGTAGCCGGCCGGGGTGGTGGTGAACTCGGTGCGCAGGTCTTCGCGGGTACGGAACAGCCAGTCACCCTGGGCCTGCACCAGCGTGGTGAAGTTCTGCTGGTAACGGGTGGTGTAGCGGCTGGGGTCGTGCGCTTCCGGGCACAGCTGGCAGCAAGGCTCGGCGGTGAAGGTCGGGGCCTTCACTTCGTCGGCGCTCACGCCCTGGCTGATGGCCAGGAGGGCAGTGGACAGGCCCAGCAGTTTCATCAGGTGTGGAGTCATGGTCTGGGCTTCCTTATTCGATCATTTCGGTCTGGCGTTCGACCGGGTCGATCAGCACAGCCTTTTTCTGGCGGACCAGCAGGTCGAGGATTTCGTCCTGGCGTTCACCCAGGATGCCGTTGAGGCTGATGCCGCTGGCCTTGCGCGGGGCGAGCATGGACACCTTGTACAGCTCGACCGACAGCGGCGAGTCGATCGACAGCGGGCCGGAGCCGTTGGCGGCGAGTTCGCCACCGACCAGGATCAGCGACACCTTGGTGTCGAACGGGTCGAGGGCGATGTCGCGGTCGGTGTCGGACAGGTCCTTGATGTGGCCGTACACGCCCACCAGGCCGTTGGCCATGGCGACGTTCTCGTACAGGCGGATGTTCACGCTGTTACGCACACGGATGCCGTGGCGGCGGTTGTTGATCAGCTTGTTGCCCCAGATCAGGTTGTCGCCGCTTTCGTACAAGGTGATGCCGTCGGTGTGGTTGCGGTAGATCTCGTTGTAGGCAATCAGGTTGTTGACGCTGTTACGGTCGATCACCACCCCGGAGAGCTTGTTGTCGTAGCTCTTGTTGTTGATGATCCAGCTGTCGTTGACCTCACGCGAAATGATGATGCCGTGCTTCTTCTTGGTGCCGTACACGGTGTTGCCGGCGATGATCAGGCGGTGCGAGCGGTCGTGCGGGTCGATGCCGTAGACGATGTTGTCGCGGTAGGTGCTGTCCTTGACCACGAAGTCCTGGGTCTCGTAGCAGTAGAAGCCGTACCACATGTCGCTGAATTCCGAGCCGATGATCCAGCCGGTGGGTTCCGGGCGGCCCATGCGCTTGGCCATGTTCGGCGTGTACTGCGAGATGCTCACGCCGTACGACTTGGACTTGGCATAGCCGAAGCTGGCCATCTTGCTGTTGACGATGTAGGTCTCGGTGCCGCCCCACGACAGCAGGAACGGGCGGAATTCCTTGGGCGAACGGAAGGTCGCCGGGCCGTTGTCCTTTTCGCGCCAGCCGGTCACCTGGGTATCGGTGACGAACAGCTTGCCGTCGTTGACCAGGAACGAACCGCCCTCCTGGGACAGGCGCAGCTGCTTGACCTTGCCGTCGATCTCGAGGATGCCCTTCTGCCCGACCACGATCGGCAGGCGCGCCAGGTACACGCCCGGCTCGACTTCGCTGAGGTACTGCCTGGGTACCTTCTTGCTCAGCTCGACCAGGTCGACATGCCCGTCATCGACGAAGATCGCCTGCGGAATGCCATGCTGGCGCTGGACCCACTCGGCCGCCTTGTTGTCGCCACCGACGAACTCCTTGAGGGTGTCTTCCTGGAACATGCGGCGCAGGCTGACCTTGCCCTTGTGACGGCGGTCGATCTTCTTCTGTACCGCCTCGGCGGTGTAGCCGGTCAGGTCGGGCAGCTTTGGCGGGTCCATGTGCAGTGGTTCGACCGGGGCACTGGAGACCGTGTAGGTCTTGGCCTGCTGCAAGCCCTTGGCCGTGGTGGTGGGCTCTGCGGCGGCGGCCAGGCCTGCGGCCAGCAGCAAGGCGCTGGCCAGCAGGCTGTGACGTAGGTGCGGGTGAAGGTTCATAACGGTAAGTCCCCTACCGGCCTCAGAAGCGCCAGATCACGTCGACGAAGGCACGGTGCATGTACGAGTCCGCTTCCTTGCCGTAGGCGTCGCCCGGCTTGAACACGCCGGCACGCAGGCGCACCAGGGCGGATGGCTCGTCGATGGCCTGGCTCATCGAAGCCGGCAGCAGGCCTTGCTTGAAGTACTTGGTCACGACCACGTCCATTTCCTGGCCAAGGTCTTTCTCGCCATCGACCAGCGGGCGGTTCACGCCGTTGTCGTTGACCACCGCGTTGATGCCGCTGGAGCCGATGTTCTGGTTGCCGTCGACACGCCAGAACTTGTGGTAGATGAAGCTGGCGTCGTAGTCGTCGCGCAGCTGCCAGGAAGCGAACAGGGTTGCCGCCTGCAGGTTGCCCAGCTCGCCGCGGAAGGCTTCACCGAAGCGGTGCACGCGCGAACGGGTACCGGTGTAGTTGGAGCGGTTGCTCTCAAGGCCGGTTTGCTCGTAGTTGCTCGAACCGTCGTCGCCGCCACCGCCGCTGCCACGGGCGTAGGCCGCACCGACCTGCCATTGCGGGTCGAGGCGCACGCGAATGCCGAGGTCGGTGGCCCAGGCGTTGACGTCGCCGCTCTGCTTGCCGGTGGCTACGGTCTGGTCGCCCACTACCTGGCTGCTGAGGGTGTCGCGGTCACCGGTCAGCCAGGTGACACTGCCCCAGTAGTTGACGGTGTGGTCGTTGCGCCAGTTATAGGCATCGCTGTTGGCTTCCAGGCCCAGCCAGGTCAGGTCGCCGGTGCGGGTCTTGTCCAGTGCGTCGACGGTTTCGCCCGGGTTCTTCAGGCTGCCGCCGTCATGGGTGTGGTGGGCGCGTACGCCGACCCAGTGGCCAGGAGTCCACTGCGTGGCGACGTTGCCGTAGACGTGCGTGCGGTCCTTGTCTTCCGGAGCCAGCTCGGTGAGGTCGGTGCGGTATTCGCTGAAGCGCTGGGCTACGCCCAGGTCGGCCTTGAGCAGGGTGGTGTCGAAGGTCCAGTTCAGCGCCTCGATGTTGGTGTCACGCCACATGCCATCGTCGCTGCGCAGGCGCTGGCGACCGAAACGCAGCTGCTCGCCGGGGTAGGCGGTGAGGCCGCTGTAGCCGACCCAGAATTCGCGCATGGCCAGGTAGCTCTTGTCCTGCTCGCGGCCGTCGGCGGCGGTGTCGGTGGTGGTGCCGTCGTCGTTCTGGCGCAGGGTGTCGGTTTCGATGGTGTCGGTAGCAGTGACGGCCTGGCCCATGGCATAGGCGCTCCAGTTGCCGCGCTCGCCATATACCCAAGGGCGCAGGTCGAGGCCCAGGCCGTTGACATCGCCGCCGGAGCGGGTACCGAGGTCACGGTCGTCTTCCGACTGGCCGGTGATTTTCACATCCAGGCCGAAGTTCTTTTCAGCGGTCATTTCCGCCAGGGTCGGGCAGGACCAAAGCAGGGCGAAGCTCAGGCCGATGCCGGCTTTCACGAAGGGATTGAGCGTCATAGCGAGTCCTCACCGGTTACTTCTTTTTCGTCGTCTTGCAGGGCTTCGATGGCCAGGGTGCTGTTGGCGCCCTGGCTCATGCTGCCGCGTGCCTGCTTCTCTTGCGCCAGCAGGGTCTGTGCCTGGCTGCGCTGGTCAGGCGTGAGTTGCTGGTCGAGTTGCTGCAGCAGTTCAGTGGACTGCGGCGTCGGGTTGACCTGGGCCAGCTGGGCGAATACCCAGGCATTACCCGGTTGCGGGCGAATGCCATGGCCTTCGCTGAACAGCTGGGCCAGGGCATAGTCGGCGCTGTTCTGTCCGCCACGGGCGGCGGCCAGCAGGTGGTCGACGGCTTTCTGTGGCTCGACGTTGCCCAGGTAGCCACGGCGGTACAGCTGCCCCAGGTAGTAATGGGCGCTGACTTCGCCAGCATCGGCGGCAGCCTGCAGGTGTTGCTCGGCTTTTACCGCATCCGCAGGCAGGGTCTTGCCTTCGTAGTACAGGCGGCCGAGCAACAGTTCGGCGCGTGGCTGTTCGGCTTCGCGGCCTTTGTCGATGTAGGCCATCAGCTGGTCGGTATCGCCCAGTTCGGGGAAGTCGTAGACCAGCTGCGCCAGGCTGACCCAGGACGCCGGGTTGGCCGGCGCCACCTGCTCGAGCAGGTCCTTGGCGGTTTTTTCGTCGGTCTGGCCGAGGCTGCGGTCGGCCAGGACACGGGCGACGCTGTCGACCCGGGTGGCCGGTACCGCGCCGCGGGCATAGGCCGCCTTGAGCTGGCCGAGCAGGGCAGCCTGCTGGTCAGCCTGGCCACGCTTCTGGTACACGGTGGCCAGCTCGACGTAACAGATATCGGTGGCCGCGAGCGCGGCCTTGCAGATTTTTTCCACATCGCCCAGGTGCTGGTCATAGGTGCCCTGGGTGCGGTACAGCAGAATCTGGGCCAGGCCCGCTTCCGGGTTACCGGCGGCACGCCACTGGTCGATCTGCTGCTGTGCATTGACCTTGGGGAAGCTCTGCGGGTAGCTCAGGTAGAGCATCGCCAGCGGGATCAGGGTGTTGCCTTCGCCCTGTGCGGCGGCTTGCTTGAGCAGCTTCTCGGCTTCTTCGCGTTCGGCCTGGGTGCTGTCGGGCTTGGCCACCAGCAGGCGGCCAAGGCGCGCCTGGGCGCGCGGCGAGGTGCCAGCCGCGGCGCGGTAGGTGGCCTCGGCTTCCTTGATTTTCGCCGGGTCGCGGGTGGCGACCTTGATGTCGGCCAGGCCCACTTGCGCTTCGCTGTAGCCCAGGTCGGCCAGGGCCTTGTAGTTGCGCTCGGCCAGTGCCGTGTCACCGCGCTTCATGGCTTCGTTGGCCAGACGCTGGTCGGGCAGGCCGGCACAGCCGGCCAGGGTGATGGCTGCAGCCAGGGCACACAGGCCCAGGCTGGCGCTTTTCTTGTGGGGAATCATACGGCGATCCTCTTACAGCCCACGGGCCATGGCTTTGTCGATCAGCCAGTTCAACGAAGGGCCACGGTCGCTGTTGACCGACGCCGGGCGCCCGGCCAGTTCGGCAGGCATGGCGCCGTCGGGCTTGATCTGCACGCGGATGTCGGAGGCCAGGTCATCGCTGTTGAGGCTGGCGCTGCTGACGATCTGGCCGGTGCGCACTTCATCTTCGCCGGCGACCTGGAAGTTGACCCGGGTACCTGGCTTGACCTCGTCGAACTGGCGATAGCTGAAACGCGCCTCGACCATCGGGTTGGTGGTGCGCGGGATCAGCTGGAAGATCGGCTGGCCCTTGGCCGCGTACTGGCCGTTGTCCACCAGCTGGCGGGCGACCACGCAATCACAGGGGCTGGTAAGGGTGCCGGACAGCTGCTTGCCGAACAGTTCCTCGATCTTGGCCGGCTCCAGCTGTGCGTCTTCCAGGTTGCCCTTGAGCATGTCCAGCATGCTGGTGGTGAAGGTGGCCAGTGGCGCACCTTTGCCGATCATCCCGCCGCTGTCGACCAGGCTGCTCACGGTGCCGTCGCGCGGCATGGTGATGGTGGTGGTCGGCACTGCCACCACGCCGGCTTCGGCGTGGCTGACGAAGTACATGCCGTACAGCGATTTGGCGACGAAGCCGAAGGCGGCGACACCAACCACGAACACGCCAAGGGTGACGGTGACCGCCTTGAGGCGGCCGAATGCGCTCAGGCCACTGCCGCCGTCCTTCTGCTTGCGTGCCTTGGTGAAGTTGTCGCGCTGCAGGGTGCTGAGTACGTCGCCGACACTGATCAGCTCACCCGACAGGTGGGTGGTGATGATGTGGCGCAGGGTGGCGATGTCGCGTGGCTCGAGGTTCTGGAACTGCGCGCCGGTACGGCCGCTGTCCGGGTGGTAGGAGCGCACCTGGAACTCGATGTCCATCGACAGGCCGAGGTTGTCGACCGTGAACTGCAGCCGTCCGCGCAGCACATCGCCAACCGACAGGGGTTGCTTGGTGTGGAAGCTCAGGCCACCGGCGGAGAGGTCGTCGACCTTCACATCGTGGGCCTGGCGCTGAGGGTCGAGGAACCGCAGCTTGGCGGGGATGCGTACCCGGGCATGCTGGCGCTGGGCTTCGGACTCATGCACGACGTTGACGTTCACGGCGGTATTCATGTGGTTTGTTCCTGTTAGTTCCGATCCGGGTTGGGCTCACACGACCATGAACAGCACAGCGACGAAGATGCTGGCAGCCGAGAAGGTCATGGTCCGCGAGGACCAGGTGTTGAACCATTGTTGAAAACTGGCGAGGTCACGCTTGAGGGCAGTGGGCTGACGCGTCCAGGACTGTTTGTCGAGGCGGAAGAACACATAGATCTTCATCAGCGCGCCGATGATCTGGTTGTAATAGAGAATCAGCGGGTAGGCCGGGCCGACGTTGTGGCCGGAGCACAGCAGCATGATGGTGAGGATCAGGCGGGTGATGCCGATCCACAGCAGGTACACCAGCAGGTAGCCCATGCCGAACTTGAGGCTGGCGATCACCGCCACGGTCAGGCCCAGCAGGCTGGTCCACATCGACACGCGCTGGTCGAACAGCACGATGCTGGTGAACAGCCCCAGGCGGCGCAGGCCCAGGCCCAGCGCACGGGAGTTCTGCCGCAGGTTGTTGCCATACCAGCGGTACATCAGCTTGCGGCTGGCCTTGAGGAAGCTCTTTTCCGGCGGGTGCTCGACCGTGTTGATGGCGGCATCCGGCACGTAGAAGGTGTCGTAGCCCAGGCGCATCAGGCTGAACCAGCTGGACTTGTCGTCACCGGTGAGGAACTTGAAGCGGCCCAGACGCCAGTGCATCAGCGAGTCGCTTTCGACGTCGGCGATGAATTCCGGGTTGGTCACCACGCTGGCGCGAAACATCGACATGCGCCCGGTCATGGTCAGTACGCGCTTGGACAGGGCCATCGAGCACATGTTGATATGGCGCTGGGCAAAGCGCAGCTTGTGCCACTCGCTCATGATGTAGCCGCCACGCACTTCGCAGAACTCGTTGGTGGTCAGGCCACCGACGTTGGGGAACAGCTTGAACCACGGCACGGTCTTGCGGACCACGCCGTCGCCGAGCACGGTGTCACCGTCGATCACCGCCACCACGGCGTTGTCGTCCGGCAGCATGCGCGAGATGGCACGGAAGCCATAGGCCAGGCCGTCACGCTTGCCGGTACCGGCGATGCGCACGATGTCCAGCTTGACGTGAGCTGGCGGGTTGTACTTGGCCCACAGGCTTTTCACCAGCAGTTCGTCCGACATCTCCACCAGTGAGCAGACCACGGTGGTGGGGAAGCCACAGTTGATCGCTTCGCGGATCACCGAGCTGTACACCTGGGCGGTGGTCAGGGCTTCGATACGGAAGCTGGTCACCATCAGGTACACGTGCGACGGGTCGGCGGCATTGCCCATTTTCTGCACCTTGCGGCGCAGGTACGGGTACACGCCGTAGAGGAAGATCATGCCGCGGATGAAATGGGTGGCGCCCATGGAATAGCGCCAGATGCCGACTGCGCCGACCAGGAAGATGAAGTGCTTCGACTGCGAGTCGAAGATATCGGCTGGCAGGGCCAGGGCGATCAGCATGAGCAGGCTCATGTAGAGCAGCCACCCGGCGCACTGCAACAGCACTGTCTGGAGCCTTTGCATGTTCAGCATCCGTCGAGAATTCGGGAAAGGGTGGGCGACGCAGGTATCACCTGGTGGGCAACACCTGCGCCGCCGGCGCCTGCTGTTACCAGCAGATGCCTTCGGTACGGCTGGTAGCGCAGGTCGGTTTGCTCATGAAGCCGACCAGGTCGATCACGTGCTTGCCAGCTGGCGCTTGCTCGGCAAGTGCGCGGAACTGCTCGTCACGGTTGCCCAGGACGATGATGTCGGCGTTGTCGATGACCTTCTGGAAATCGGCGTTGAGCAGCGACGAGACGTGCGGGATCTTCGACTCGATGTAGTCCTTGTTGGCGCCGTGGACACGGGCGTACTGGACGTTCTCGTCGTAGATGTCCAGCTGGTAGCCCTTGCCGATCAGGCGTTCGGCCAGTTCCACCAGTGGGCTTTCGCGCAGGTCGTCGGTACCGGCCTTGAAGCTCAGGCCGAGCAGGGCGACCTTGCGCTTGTCGTGGGCTTCGATCAGCTCGAAGGCGTTCTGTACCTGCGACTCATTGCTGCGCATCAGCGAGTCGAGCAACGGTGCGCGGACATCGAGGCTGGCGGCGCGGTAGGTGAGGGCGCGCACATCCTTGGGCAGGCACGAGCCGCCGAAGGCGAAGCCAGGGCGCATGTAGTACTGGGACAGGTTCAGCACCTTGTCCTGGCACACCACGTCCATCACCTCACGGCCATCCACGCCCACCGCCTTGGCGATGTTGCCGATCTCGTTGGCGAAGGTGACTTTGGTGGCATGCCACACGTTGCAGGTGTACTTGATCATCTCGGCCACTTCGATCGGCTTGCGGATGATCGGGGCGTCGAGTTCTTCGTACAGCGCTTGCAGAATGTCGCCGCTGGCGCTGTCCAGTTCACCGATGACGGTCATTGGCGGGTGGTCGTAGTCCTTGATCGCGGTGCTTTCACGCAGGAACTCCGGGTTCACCGCAACGCCGAAATCGACGCCGGCCTTTTTGCCCGAGCAGTCTTCGAGGATCGGGATCACCACGTTCTTCACCGTGCCCGGCAGCACGGTGCTGCGCACCACGATGGTGTGGCGGCGATCGCTGTCGCGCAGTACGTAGCCGATTTCGCGGCACACCGACTCGATGTACTCAAGGCCCAGGTCGCCGTTCTTCTTGCTCGGGGTACCCACGCAGATCATCGACACGTCGCTGGCACGAATGGCTTCGGCGAAGTCGGTGGTACCGCGCAGGCGGCCATTGGCGATGCCCTGTTGCAGCAGTGCTTCCAGGCCAGGTTCGACGATGGGCGACTTGCCCTGATTGATCAGGTCGATCTTGGTGCTGGACACGTCCACACCGATCACTTCATGGCCTCGCGCCGTCAGGCAGCCTGCACAGACTGCACCCACATAACCCAAACCAAAGATGCTGATACGCATCGCTATCACCTCATGTGTTTATCACGTCGGCGCCTCCGCAGAGAGCCGGACTGGGTGGATTAACAACAGTTTTCGGGCGCACGGATCCATGGCGAATGCACACTTCGCCGAGCGCAGGCAAAATAAATCCGGAGCGCAAAAGTTATGCACTCAAACTTGGCAGTAAAAGGCCATCAATTAAAAAACGTGCCCTGGAATGCAGCCGTCTTTATTGCAAAGCGCTACTTGGCGCGTTGCTGTGCTTGTTCTTTCAACTGGAAAAACCCTTTGAAATCAACCACTAGGACGAATTGTAAGGGACGCGTCTCTCCTGCATGGACAGGGGCTCGGGGTGTGCCCGTTATACCTGTCGAAGTTATTAGGGCGGGTAGTGGATACCTGCCGTTGTCATCTGTAAGTCATCTCGTACAGCCCGGGGGCAGGAAAATCGTTACGGCACTATGAGCGATTCGGCGTAGCAGAAGTTCCGGGTCGGTTCGGCCCGGATGAAAGATTTCTAAATATTTTTTCAGTGGCGGACAGATTTCAATCTGATAGCACGCAGGTGTTTCGCCCCGATATATAAAGGGCGAAACTGTTGCGAGATATTTTTTTGCCAGCATCCAAAAAATTTTTTCAAAATTCGTCAAAAAAGGTACGAACGGTCTTATGGCGTTTGGCAATAACGCTAGGAGTGATGGTTTTTTGGCGTCGAACAAATGACATGCTGGCAATGTGATGCCGGCTCTGGACCGAGGCAGCGCGTTAACAGATGCGGAAACACATGATGGCCACATGAATGCTAAGGCTTTTGCCGCGCTGGCCGTTACTCCCTGTGGACGCTCTGCGGAGCTGTTCATGAACGAAGGAGCGTCTTGGGCGGCCTCGGGCCGCTGGCCACCGAGGGCGTCTCATCCATTCATCACATGGAAGAGACGAGAGAACGCCAAATGAAGAAGACATCGCAAATCCTGATCGCCAGCGGTTCCTTGTTGCTGGCTGGCATGGTGCAGGCGGGGCCAAAGGTAGATGTAACCGTAAAAAATCAGGGGACCGGTACCAGGGTCCTCAAGCTGGTCACCTCCAACGAAACCAGCACCTATCAAATTGCTAATCCTCGGCCAGCTCAGCAGATAGTCCTTGGCGCTGTCGACGCTTTCGGCGTGCAGCGTGTCGTCAGTCCCGATGTCAACGCGGCGATGGTGCGTTACACGATGGGACTCAAGACTTGCGCTTTCGGGACCACCTTTCAGATGCGCCTCATGCCGGGCGGGATCATGAAACCCGAATGGACGAAGACCGCCACTCCAAGTGGTGGCGCGACCTGCACCGCCAATATTACCGGTACTGCCGCTGATCACTCATGGCGAGTGGAATTCACTATGAAATAAGCATCTCGACAGAAAGGGTAGCCGCTTCGTCGCCAGTCTGCAGCGAAGCGGTGTCAGTCTATTTGTGGAGTTTGCTTAACCCTGGGTGGGGATATGGAAATTAAATATACAGGTGTGCCGGTGCGTAGTGCGCACGCTTTGACGGCGCAGGAGAGCCCGAAGGCTATCGGGCAAATGGCGGATGTGGAGACTCTTGCTGAGGTGAATGGCGCAGATATTTCTTCACTGGCCAAGGCGCTAAGTGCCGCCGCAGAGCGTGCAGCATTACGAGATAGCCAGATGTCAAGAAGCGATCTGGCCGCCTTGGCGGCCAAATTAAGCGAGCGAATTTTTGGCTTGGGTTATGAATTCGGTAAGCTCGCCCATGATGATGAGATCCCCGATACAGACGACCCTGAATGGATTGCCAGGGCCGCGCAAGCTACTGATTTCGTTAATGGAAAATCAAGTAATCCGTTTGCGATGTTAAGTCAGGAACAACTGAGTCTTATCGCTTAGGATGAGGGCGGAACGTTCACGGTCAATGAGCGCAAAGCTGCAGCGATGGAAACGAGTAGACGTTATTGTGAATGGTCCGTATATATTTGCAGGAAAATGGATGCGGAGCGACAGAGTAATGGTAATAGGCGGAAGGTCTTCAGGAAATATTGTCTTATTATCGCGGTCTGCCGGCAATCGAAGAAGCGCAGTTTGGCAACTATGAGGTCGCGATAATGATGCAGTTGAATGCAACGGAGATCGATTGGCCTGAGTTCAACGGTTCACTGGTCGACATGGTTGCCAACAAGTGGCCTGAGCAAGAGCGTATTGCAACTAATCTGGAGATGGATAATGAACCATCTTCGCCTTGAATCAGTGCAACGCTCGATTGGCGGTCAGGTGATTCTCGATAATGTATCAATGTCATTTGCTGAAAGTCAGTCCTGCGCCATCACCGGCCCCTCCGGTTCAGGCAAAAGCACCTTGCTCAACCTGATCGGCCTGCTCGACCAGCCGTGCCGGGGGCGGCTGGTACTGGACGGTTGCGACATGACGCATGCCACTGCCGATCAACGCGCCATTACCCGAAACCGCCTGCTGGGTTTCGTGTTCCAGAGCTTCAATCTGCTGCCCCGCCTGTCCATTCTCGACAATGTCGCGTTGCCGCTGAGTTACCGCGGCATTGGCCTGGCCTCGGCACGGCGGGAGTACCGGTGGGGGCGGGTTCAACCTCGAGGCGGCCGTTACCGGATCACTCGGCAGGATGATCGCGCAGGAACACCAGGTGGTCCGGTTTCGACTGTTCGGCACTGTAGTAGTAGCCCTGCACATCGAACTGCTTGAGCTGTTCCGGGTCGTTGATGCGCCGCTGGATCACGAAGCGACTCATCATCCCTCGTGCCTTCTTGGCGTAGAAACTGATGATCTTGTACTGGCCGTTCTTCAAGTCCTTGAAATCGACGTTGATCACCCGCGCCTTCAAGGCGCTGCGTTTCACCGCGCTGAAGTATTCGTTGCTGGCAAGGTTGAGCAGCACCTCATCGCCCTGCTCGGCCAGGGCCTGGTTCAACCATTCGCTGATGCGCGTGCCCCAGAACGCGTACAGGTCCTTGCCGCGGGCATTGGCCAGCTTGGTGCCCATTTCCAGGCGATAAGGCTGCATCAGGTCCAGCGGGCGCAGCAGGCCGTACAGGCCCGAGAGCATGCGCAGGTGCTCCTGCGCGTAGCTGAAATCGTCCTCGCCCAGGCTCTCGGCATCGAGGCCGGTGTACACGTCACCCTTGAACGCCAGCAGTGCCTGCTTGGCATTGGCCGGGGTGAAGTCCGGGGTCCAGCTGCCAAAGCGCGCGGCATTCAGGCCAGCGAGCTTGTCGGACAAATGCATCAGTTCGCTGATCTGCGCTGGCGACAGCTCGCGCAGTTGCCGAATCAGTTCCTGGGAGTCGTCCAGGTATTGCGGCAGGGTGTAACGCTCGGTCACCGGCGGGGTGTCGTAGTCGAGGGTCTTGGCGGGGGAAATCACCGTCAGCATCGGGTCGGCTCCTGGCATCGTTGGCCGGGGATTCTACGGGCTGGGCGGTACAAGTCCAAACTATGGCGACGATAGTCACAGACCATGGCCGGTACAGGCGCTATAGTGCGCGTTTCGCCGTTGCGGAGCCTTCAACCGTGCGCATTGCTTCTGCTTTGCTGGCCGGCCTGCTGAGCCTGGCCGTGCAAGCCGCCCCCTCACCCCAGGTAAGCTTGGACCGCAGCCTGTGGCCCGAACAGCTGGACAGCCCCGCGTTGTTCGATGTGGCCTCGCGGGCGGAAATTCTCTCGTTCGCCCAGGTGCTGCACGAAAGCGAGCTGCTGGACGAGGCGACGCTGGCAACCCGCTTGGGCTTGCGCCAGATCAACCTGCAGAAGGTACGCCTGCTGCGGGCGCGCATGTGGCAGCGGTTGTGGCAAGGCTATCAACAGGCACAGCGCAGTTGCGAACAGGATGCGTCGTTCTGTTATCCGGTGACCTCGATGGCAGAGTTGCGTACCCAGGCGGCAACCTTCGCTGCCGATGTCGGCACGTTCTACACGGGCTGGATCGAACCCAGCCACCAGTTCCATGTGCACTACCTCGACGAGCAACTGCGCAAGGCCGCATTGCTGCCGCAAACCAGTAGCGAGGTGGAGCGGCTGTCGGCGCGCGAGCGCAATGGTGATGAACTGAATGACCGCATGTTCCTGCTGACCTTCGTCGGTGGGCCCGGGCCGCAGGGTGGCACGACCGACCAGCTCACCGATTACCTGCGTCGGCAGAAGCTTGCCGGTACGTTCTTCGTGCTCGGCAACCGCCTGCAGCAACGCCGCGACGCCGGCGCGGCAAGCGCCTTGCGCCAGCTCTATGGCGGCCAGTGCGTGGGCATCCAGGGCTGGGAATATCGCTCCCATGCACAGTGGACGGGCTGGCAGGACTCGCTGCGGCGCAGCCAGGCGCGGGTGCAGGCCGACCTGCCGCAACAGTATGTGCCGTTGTTCCGGCCACCTTATGGGCAACGCCGCGCCGACGGCGAGACGTTCATGGCCAGCCAGCAACTGCGGGTATCGTTGTGGGATATCGATGCTCAGGATGATGGTGCACTGACGGCGCAAGCCTCGGCGCAGCGGGTGCTGACCTTGATGCTGCTGTGGCGCAAGGGGGTAATCCAGTTTCATGACAGCTTGCCCAAGGCGCAGCCGGCACTGGACTGGTTGCTGCGCAACACCGCGCAGAGCGGTATCGGCTGGGAAGGCTGCCGCGAGTATGGGTACCGCGAACCAGGGGTGTGACTTCTGACTGTAGTCCCCTCTGGCGCTGCCGCCAAGGCCCCTTCGTCATTCGGCAAAATAAACTTCAAAAACGCGTAAAAATGCTTTTTCCGGTCATGGCTTTTGCGGTATGAAGAAACCAGACAGCCGATTCCTGCAGCACAGGTGGCGTCATCCAGGCCCACCTAGCCAGGTTCGCTTCCCGCCCGTAACAACGCGGATACGGGGAGAACGGCAGTCACTCTGCGGCGTAACAGACCACGCCGTGTGGCTTCGACATAAGGTGACCGAGTATGGATGACCAAGGACGCAACCCTTCCTCCAGCAAGCCAATCCTGTATGTGCTCGATACCAACGTCCTGATTCACGACCCCAACGCGTTACTCAACTTCGAGGAGCACCATGTCGCCATCCCGATGACGGTGCTGGAGGAACTCGACAAGCTCAAGACCGGCAAGCAGAGCATCGCAGCCGAATGCCGCCAGGCCATTCGCCTGATCGACCAGACCCTCGGTGACGCCTCGCCCAACGATGTCGAGCAGGGCGTGCCGATCCAGCGTGGCAAGAGCGGGCCCAAGGGCTTCCTGTCGATCCTGATGACCCCGCGCAACGAGCCCAACAAGCTGCTGCCGGAAAACCTCAACGACAACATCATCATCAACCAGCTGCTCGAAGTGAGGGCCCGGCGCACCGACCTGGACGTGGTGCTGGTTACCAAGGACATCAACATGCGCCTGAAGGCGCGGGCCTGCGGCATCGCCGCCGAGGACTACAGCACCGACCAGTTGGTCGATGACGTGTCCTTGCTGTCCAAGGGCTACCATTCGGTCAGCGGTTCGTTCTGGGACCGGGTAAGCAAGGTCGATACCCGCCAGGAGCGTGGCCGCACCTGGCACCGGGTGCAACTGATCGACAACCTGCCGGCGGTGCATGTCAATGAGTTCATCATCGATGAACAGGGCTTCGTCGGCTGGATCAAGGGCATCCGCAACGATGAGCTGCTGTTGCTCGACCTGCACCAGGAGCCGCTGCTGCACCAGGAGGCCTGGGGCCTCAAGCCTCGCGATATCCACCAGAGCCTGGCGCTGTTCGCGCTGCTCGACCCGGATATCCACCTGGTCAACCTGACCGGCGCCGCCGGTTCCGGCAAGACCATCCTGGCCCTGGCCGCGGCCATCGAGCAGACCATGGTCAGCAAGCGCTACCGGCGCATCATCGCCACCCGCAGCGTGCAGGGGCTGGACCAGGAGATCGGCTTCCTGCCAGGCACCGAGGCGGAGAAGATGGAGCCCTGGCTGGGCGCCATCACCGATAACCTCGAAGCCTTGCACATGGATGACGAAAGCACCCATGGCAGCGTCGAGTACATCCTTGAACGTGTGCCGTTGCAGTTCAAGTCGCTGAACTACATCCGTGGTCGCAGCTTCCAGCAAAGCCTGATCCTGATCGACGAGTGCCAGAACCTGACGCCGCACCAGATGAAAACCATCATCACCCGTGCCGGCTCCGGGTCCAAGGTGGTCTGCCTGGGCAACCTGGCGCAGATCGACACCCCCTACCTGTCCGCGACCAGCTCGGGCCTGACCTACCTGACCGAGCGCTTCAAGGACTTCCCCCATGGCGTGCACATCACCCTGCAGGGCGTGCCCCGCTCGGTGCTGGCCGAGTACGCCGAATCGCACTTGTAAAACCCTGCAGCCGGGCAGTTCACTGCCCGGCCCCCTGCTCAAACCTGACCCACAGGTTTACACTGCCAGTTCCCTTCACAGGAGCAGAGCAGTGCTGACACATCTTGATTCCCAGGGGCGGGCCAACATGGTCGACGTCACTGAAAAGGCCGTGACCGAGCGCGAGGCCACCGCCGAGGCGCGGGTGCGCATGTTGCCGCAGACCTTGCAGATGATCGTCGACGGCGACCACCCCAAGGGCGACGTGTTCGCCGTGGCGCGCATCGCCGGGATCCAGGCGGCGAAAAAGACCAGCGACCTGATCCCGCTGTGCCACCCGCTGATGCTGACCAGTGTCAAGGTCGAGCTCGGTGCCGAGGGCGAGGATGCCGTGCGCATCGTTGCCCGCTGCAAGCTGGCTGGCCAGACTGGTGTGGAGATGGAGGCGCTGACCGCAGCCAGCGTAGCCGCGCTGACGATCTACGACATGTGCAAGGCCGTGGACAAGGGCATGGTCATCGAGCAGGTGCGCCTGTTGGAAAAACTTGGCGGCAAGAGCGGCCACTACAAGGTGGATGCGTGATGAAGGTCAAGGTGATGTATTTCGCCCGTTACCGCGAACTGCTGGGTGTCGATGCCGAGCGGGTGGAGGGTGCTTTCAAGGTGCTGGACGATGTGCGCCAGGCCTTGGTCGCCAAGGGCGGGCCGTACCAGGTGCTGGCCGAGCAGAACTTGATGTGTGCGCGCAACGAAGAGCTGTGCAAGCTCGATGAAGCGCTGGAAGAGGGCGATGAAGTGGCGTTCTTCCCACCGGTGACCGGAGGCTGAACATGGCAGTGCGAGTTCAGGCAGGTGCGTTCGACCCGGGTGCCGAGACCAATGCCATGCATGCGGCCAATGTCGGCGTGGGCGCGGTGGTCGCCTTTGTCGGCTATGTCCGGGACTTCAACGATGGACGGGAAGTGGCGGGGATGTTCCTCGAGCACTATCCGGGCATGACCGAGAAGGCCCTGGCCAAGATCGTGGTCGAGGCTGAGCAGCGCTGGCCGTTGCTCAAGGTCGAGGTGCTGCACCGCATCGGTGCGCTGGAGCCGGGTGAACCGATCGTCTTCGTTGGCGTGGCCAGTGCCCACCGGCAGGCGGCGTTCGATGCCTGCACCTTCATCATGGACTACCTGAAGACCCGGGCGCCGTTCTGGAAGAAGGAAAATACCCAGCAAGGGCCGCGCTGGGTCGAAGGGAAGCAGAGTGACCAGGATGCTGCCGGGCGCTGGTAGCCAAGGCTGCGCCGATTCCTTGTAGGAGCGGCCTTGCGTCGCGAAAGGGCTGCGAAGCAGCCCCTGGATTTCAACCTTGATGCATGGATTGCCGGGGCTGCTTCGCAGCCCTTTCGCGACGCAAGGCCGCTCCTACAGGGACGGTGCCAGCATTCGGATCGTCAGTGGTGCTTGCGCGGCACCGGTTTCAACAGCTCATCCGCTGGCATTTCGCACTTGATCTTGCGCCCCAGCAGCTCTTCGATCGCCGGCAACTGGTAGGAATCATCCTCACCGGCAAAGCTGATCGACACCCCGCTGGTACCGGCACGCCCGGTACGGCCTATGCGGTGCACGTAGTCGTCCGGGTCTTCCGGCAAGGTGAAGTTGATCACGTGGCTGATGCCGTCGATGTGGATGCCGCGCCCGGCCACGTCGGTAGCCACCAGCACGGTGATGTGCCCTTCGCGGAAGCTCTCCAGGGTGCGGATACGCTTGTGCTGTGGCACGTCGCCCGACAACTGGGCGGCATTGATGCCGTCGCGCACCAGTTTTTCCTCGATGCGCCGCACTTCGTCCTTGCGGTTGGCGAATACCATCACCCGTTCCCACTTGTTCTGGGTCACCAGGTTGTACAGCAGTTTATATTTGTCGCTGCCGGCAACGGCATACACGTGCTGTTCCACCGTTTCGCTGGCCACGTTCTCCGGCTCGATCTCGACGATGGCCGGGTTGGTGGTCCACTGCTTGGCCAGGTTCATCACGTCGTCGGTGAAGGTGGCGGAGAACAGCAAGGTCTGGCGCTCGCTTTTCGGTGGGGTCTGGCGAATGATCTGCCGGACCTGGGGGATGAAGCCCATGTCGAGCATGCGGTCGGCTTCGTCCAGGACCATCACCTCGACCATGTCCAGGTGCACCTCGCCACGCTGGTTGAAGTCCAGCAGACGGCCGGGGGTGGCGACCAGGATGTCGCAATGGCGCGCTTCCAGGGCCTTGAGCTGTTTGTCGAAGTCCATGCCGCCGACGAAGCTCATGACGTTGAGGCCGGTGTACTTGGTCAGGGCGATGGCGTCCTTGGCGATCTGCACCACCAGTTCGCGGGTAGGGGCGATGATCAGCGCGCGCGGCTCGCCCATGTAGCGTTCCTTGGGCGGCGGTGTCTGCTGCAACTGGGAAATGATCGAGATCAGGAACGCTGCAGTCTTGCCGGTACCGGTCTGGGCCCGGCCGATGGCGTCCTGGCCACGCAGGGTGTAACCCAGCACCTGCGCCTGGATCGGCGTGCAGTAGGGGAAGCCCAGGTCATGGATGGCGTGCATCAGCTCGTTGGACAGCTTGAAGTCGTGGAAGCGGGTCTTGCCTTCCTGTGGTTCGACCACGAAGTCTTCCGGTTTCCACAGGCTGGCCTGCGGCTTGGGCTTGCGCTCACGGCGCGGTTTGTCCTTGGCCGGCTTGTCGGCGGCCGGTGCAACCACAGCAGGTTGTTCAGCCTTGGGTGCAGGGGTGGCGCGCGGGGCGGTCGGTTTTGCCGCTGGCCGGGCGTCGGTGGCGGGCGCAGGCGCCGTCACGCTGGCAGCAGGAGCGACGGCCTGTGGCGCGGCGTCTCCCTTGCCGAATATTTTCTTGAGTGCCTTGAGCACGATCGTCTCATCAACTGGTTAAGGAATGTACGCCGGCAGTGTAATGCAAGATTCAGGCGCGGCGTAGTGGCTTGGGCTGACAACTACAGGTGGCTTCTGCTTATTGCAGCTGCCTGGCCAGCCAGTCGTGGATGTCGTTCAGCTCTTCCACCACCACTTCGTGCTCCATCGGGTATTCGTGCCAGCGCGCGGCGACGCCCCAGGTGTCCAGGTACTCGAACGCGGTGCGGCCCATGGACGGAATCACCACCGGGTCGTGCACGCCATGCAGGCACAGGGCCGGGGTGCGTTGCTGGCAGGCGCTCAGCTGATGCTGGTCGTTGAAGGTGGGGGCGTAGGTGGACAGGGCGATCACGCCGCCCAGGGCTTCCTGCCACTTTATATAGGCAGTGTGCAGCACCACTGCGCCGCCTTGGGAAAAGCCGGCCAGGAAGATTCGCGACAGGCTGATGCCTTTGGCTTGCTCGGCCTTGATCAGGCCAATCACCTGCTCGGCCGATTCCTCCAGTTGCGCTTCGTCGATGGCGCGGGCCGGGGTCATGGCCTTGATGTCATACCAGCTGGGCATGGCATAGCCGCCATTGATGGTCACTGGGCGGGTCGGTGCCTGGGGCATGATGAAGCGGGTAGTGAGCAGACGCTCCTGCATGAATTCGGCAACCGGTAGGAAGTCGTAACGGTCGGCACCCAGACCGTGCAACCAGATCACACAAGCGTCGGCGGTTTTTTGCGGTTCGAGAATCAGCGGGTTGGTCATGACTGCTCCGAAAGTGTGCGGGTCTCGTTAAGGCGTGCCTGAAAATAAGGCGCTGGAAATGATTGTCTGAAAAAGAATGTCGCAACGATACAACTTTACCTACTTGACGAGCGCTTAAACGCTACAGCCAAACAATCTGGTACGGGCTTTGCAATTCAACCTTCGATGCAAAGGGCGGGCCGTGACGGTAACACCCTTTGCACGCGAAGGCTGTCACAGAACAGCCCATTGCGCCAATTGACCCAATAACAAGCCAATACGGGTCGGATACGCCTCAAAAGGGTGCGGTGCAATTCCGGCTCGATACAACAAGAGCGATTTGGAGGTTGTGAATGAAGATGTTGAAAACCACCCTGGCAGTCCTGACCGCTGCCGCTGCGCTGGGCGCCGTGAGCAACGCCCAGGCCGGCGCCACCCTCGATGCGGTAAAGAAGAAGGGCTTCGTCCAGTGTGGCGTGAGCGACGGTCTTCCAGGCTTCTCGGTACCTGACGCGCAGGGCAAGATCGTCGGTATCGACGCCGATGTGTGCCGTGCCGTGGCCGCCGCCGTGTTCGGCGACGCGACCAAGGTCAAGTTCAGCCAGCTCAACGCCAAGGAACGCTTCACCGCGCTGCAGTCGGGCGAAGTCGACGTGCTGTCGCGCAACACCACCTGGACCAGCTCGCGCGATGCCGGCATGGGCCTGGTGTTCGCCGGTGTTACCTACTACGACGGTGTCGGCTTCCTGGCCAACAAGAAGCTGGGGGTATCCAGTGCCAAGGAACTCGATGGCGCGACCATCTGCATCCAGGCCGGTACCACCACCGAGCTGAACGTGTCGGACTACTTCCGCGCCAATGGCCTGAAGTACACCCCGATCACCTTCGACACCTCCGATGAAAGCGCCAAGTCGCTGGAGTCCGGCCGTTGCGACGTGCTGACCTCGGACAAGTCGCAGCTGTTCGCCCAGCGCTCCAAGCTGGCCGCCCCGGCCGAGTACGTGGTGCTGCCGGAAACCATCTCCAAGGAGCCCCTCGGCCCGGTGGTGCGCAAAGGCGACGAAGAGTGGTTCAGCATCGTCAAGTGGACCCTGTTCGCCATGCTCAACGCCGAAGAGGCGGGCATCACCTCGAAGAATGTCGAGGCCGAAGCCAAAAATACCAAGAACCCGGACGTCGCCCGCTTGCTGGGCGCGGATGGCGAGTACGGCAAGGACCTCAAGCTGCCCAAGGACTGGGTAGTGCAGATCGTCAAGCAAGTCGGCAACTATGGCGAAGTGTTCGAGAAGAACCTGGGCCAGGGCACCGCTCTGAAGATCGACCGTGGCATGAACGCCCTGTGGAACAACGGCGGCATCCAGTACGCGCCACCTGTGCGCTGATGGCTGCACCCTGCGGCGGCATTCGGCCGCCGCAGGTTGTTCGGAACCCTACTTTCCGGGGCACTTCATGCAAAATCGAATTGGCGCACAAAAGGGGTTATCCCTGAGCGATCCACGTGTGCGTGCGTGGCTGTTCCAGATCCTCACGATAGCCTTCGTGGTCGGTCTGGGCTGGTACCTGTTCCACAATACCCAGACCAACCTGCAACACCGAGGTATCACCTCGGGCTTCGACTTCCTCGACCGCAGTGCCGGCTTCGGCATCGCCCAGCACCTGATCCCCTACGTGGAATCCGACAGCTATGCGCGGGTGTTCGTCATCGGCCTGCTCAATACCCTGCTGGTGACCTTCATCGGCGTGATACTGGCGACCATCCTCGGCTTCATCATCGGTGTGGCACGGCTGTCGTCGAACTGGATGATCAACAAGCTGGCGACGGTGTACGTGGAAACCTTCCGCAACATCCCGCCGTTGCTGCAGATTCTGTTCTGGTATTTCGCCGTGTTCCTGACCCTGCCGGGGCCGCGCGGCAGCATCAACCTCCAGGACACCTTCTTCATCAGCAACCGTGGCCTGAACATGCCTGGTGCGACCATGGCCGACGGCTTCTGGCCGTTCGTCATTGCCCTGGGCGTGACCGTGCTGGCCATCGTCGCGATGGTGCGCTACGCCAACAAGCGCTTCGACGAAACCGGCGAGCCATTCCACAAGTTCTGGGTGGGGCTGGCGCTGTTCATCGCCATTCCGGGTGCCTGCGTACTGCTGTTCGGTAGCCCGGTGCACTGGGAAGTGCCGCAATTGAAAGGATTCAACTTCGTCGGTGGCTGGGTACTGATTCCCGAGCTGCTGGCGCTGACCCTGGCGTTGACCATCTATACCGCCGCGTTCATCGCCGAGATCGTGCGTTCCGGTATCCGTTCGGTCAGCCATGGCCAGACCGAGGCCGCGCGCTCGCTGGGCCTGCGCGAGGGGCCGACCCTGCGCAAGGTGATCATCCCCCAGGCACTGCGGGTGATCATTCCGCCGCTGACCAGCCAGTACCTGAACCTGGCGAAGAACTCGTCGCTGGCGGCCGGTATCGGCTACCCGGAGATGGTCTCGCTGTTCGCCGGTACCGTGCTCAACCAGACCGGCCAGGCCATCGAGGTGATAGCCATCACCATGAGTGTCTATCTCGCCATCAGCATCAGCATTTCGCTGCTGATGAACTGGTACAACAAGCGCATTGCGTTGATCGAGCGGTGAGGATACGCCTGTGAATGCCCATGTTTTCAAACCCGACATGCCGCCACCGGTGAAAACCGTCGGCGTGCTCGCATGGATGCGTGCCAACCTGTTTTCCAGCTGGCTCAACACGCTGCTGACCCTGTTCGCCATCTACCTGGTGTGGCTGATCGTGCCGCCACTGCTGCAGTGGGCGTTGATCGACGCCAACTGGGTCGGCACCACCCGTGCCGACTGCACCAAGGAGGGCGCCTGCTGGGTGTTCGTGCAGCAGCGCTTCGGCCAGTTCATGTACGGCTACTACCCGACCGAACTGCGCTGGCGCGTGGACCTGACCGTGTGGCTTGCGGTGCTGGGCGCCGCGCCATTGTTCATCAAGCGTTTCCCGCGCAAGGCTTTCTACGGCCTGGGCTTCCTGGTGCTGTACCCGATCCTGGCCTACACGCTGCTGCACGGCGGCGTGCTCGGCCTGGAGAATGTACCGACCAGCCAGTGGGGCGGGCTGATGCTGACCCTGGTGATCGCCACCGTGGGGATCGTCGGCGCCTTGCCGCTGGGCATCCTGCTGGCCCTCGGGCGGCGTTCGAAGATGCCGGCGGTGAAGGTGGTGTGCGTCACCTTCATCGAGTTCTGGCGTGGCGTGCCGCTGATCACCGTGCTGTTCATGTCATCGGTGATGCTGCCGTTGTTCCTGCCCGAAGGCATGAGCTTCGACAAGCTGCTGCGGGCGATGATCGGGGTGATCCTGTTCCAGTCGGCGTACATCGCCGAAGTGGTGCGTGGCGGCCTGCAGGCCATCCCCAAGGGCCAGTACGAAGCGGCCGCGGCCATGGGCCTGGGCTACTGGCGGGCGATGGGCCTGGTGATCCTGCCGCAGGCGCTCAAGCTGGTGATCCCTGGCATCGTCAACACCTTCATTGCCCTGTTCAAGGACACCAGCCTGGTGATCATCATCGGCCTGTTCGACCTGCTGAACAGTGTCAAGCAAGCCGCCGCCGACCCGGCCTGGCTGGGTATGGCCACCGAGGGCTACGTGTTCGCTGCCCTGGTGTTCTGGATTTTCTGTTTCGGTATGTCCCGCTACTCCATGCACCTGGAGCGCAAGCTGGACACTGGCCACAAGCGTTAGGAGTTTCGAAATGAGTGAAGCGATCAAGCAGCCTGCCGGCCCCGAAGGCATCATCCAGATGCAGGGCGTGAACAAGTGGTACGGCCAGTTCCATGTGCTCAAGGACATCAACCTGAACGTGCGCCAGGGCGAGCGTATCGTGCTGTGCGGGCCGTCCGGCTCGGGCAAGTCCACCACCATCCGGTGCCTCAACCGCCTGGAGGAGCACCAGCAGGGGCGCATCGTGGTCGACGGCGTGGAGCTGACCAATGACCTCAAGCAGATCGAGGCCATCCGCCGCGAGGTGGGCATGGTTTTCCAGCACTTCAACCTGTTCCCGCACCTGAGCATCCTGGAAAACTGCACCCTGGCACCAATGTGGGTGCGCAAGATGCCGCGGCGTAAGGCTGAAGAAATTGCCATGCACTACCTGGAGCGCGTGCGTATTCCGGAGCAGGCGCACAAGTACCCGGGGCAGCTGTCCGGTGGCCAGCAGCAGCGTGTGGCGATTGCCCGTGCATTGTGCATGAAGCCGAAGATCATGCTGTTCGACGAACCGACCTCGGCGCTGGACCCGGAAATGGTCAAGGAGGTGCTCGATACCATGGTGGGCCTGGCCGAGGATGGCATGACGATGCTCTGCGTGACCCACGAGATGGGCTTTGCCCGGACCGTGGCGAACCGGGTGATCTTCATGGACAAGGGCGAGATCGTCGAGCAGGCGTCGCCGGATGACTTCTTCGACCGGCCGCGCAGTGACCGGACCAAGTTGTTCCTGAGCCAGATCTTGCATTGATGCCGTAGCGGCTGCACACGCGGTCCCTGTAGGAGCGGCCTTGTGTCGCGATCGGGCCGCAAAGCGGCCCCGGCGATATCAGCGGTGAAGCTGAAATCCCGGGGCCGCTGCGCGCCCCATCGCGACGCAAGGCCGCTCCTACACGGGTTGCCAGACCGGAGCGTTACTTCTCTTCGTTGGCCACCGCCGGCGCTGGCGGCGGCCGCAGGCCGACCTCGGCAATCAGCTTCAGCTGCTGCCCGTTGCGCATCACTTCGATGGTGATTTTCTCGTTCGGCTTGATCCGCGCCACCTGGTTCATCGACTTGCGCCCGTCACCGGCCGGCTCGCCGTTGATACTCAGGATCACGTCACCCAGCTGCAACCCGGCCTTCGCCGCCGGCCCCTCGCGGAAGATACCTGCTACCACGATGCCCGGGCGGCCTTTCATGCCGAACGATTCGGCCAGCTCCTGGCTCAGCGGCTGCACTTCGATGCCCAGCCAGCCCCGGATCACCTGGCCGTGCTCGACGATCGACTTCATCACCTCCAGCGCCAGTTTCACCGGGATCGCGAAGCCGATGCCCTGCGAACCGCCCGACTTGGAGAAGATCGCCGTGTTGATACCGATCAGGTTGCCGTTGGCGTCCACCAGCGCACCACCGGAGTTGCCCGGGTTGATCGCCGCGTCGGTCTGGATGAAATCTTCGTAGTTGTTCAGCCCCAGCTGGTTGCGCCCAGTGGCGCTGATGATGCCCATGGTCACGGTCTGGCCGACCCCGAACGGGTTGCCGATGGCCAGCGACACGTCGCCGATGTGAATGGTGTCGGAGCGGCCGATGGTGATCGCCGGCAGGTTCTTCAGGTCGATCTTCAGCACTGCCAGGTCGGTTTCCGGGTCGCTGCCGATAACCCGGGCCAAGGTCTCGCGGCCATCCTTCAGGGCCACGACGATCTGGTCGGCGCCGCTGGTCACGTGGTTGTTGGTCAGCAGGTAGCCTTCGGGGCTCATGATCACCGCCGAACCCAGGCTCGACTCCCAGCGGCGCTGCTTGGGCAGGTTGTCACCGAAGAAGCGGCGGAACTGCGGGTCTTCGAACAGCGGGTGCGAGCTCTTGTTCACCACCTTGGTGGTGTACAGGTTGACCACTGCCGGGGCGGCCAGGGTCACGGCCTCGGCATAGGACACCGGGCCCTGCATGATCCGTGAAGTCTGCGGTGCTTGCTGCAGGTTGACGTCCTGGCTGGGCAGGCCGACCCATTGCGGAAAGCGCTGGATGATCAGCATGGCGACCAGTATGCCGGTAAGCAGGGGCCAGCCAAAGTAACGCAAAGCCTTGAACATGAACGAATCCTGGAAAGAGCAAAGGCCGGAGGGCGCGCGGTGGGGCATGAGCGCGCGCGATCATACACCGGTTCCCCCAGTGCCGGCGACGGCCCATAATGGCCGGCATTATACGGGCGTTGCATGGGCGTTGTGCCCGATAAAAATGCAGATTTCGAGGAGATTTTCATGGCCGTCGCTCTGAACACCCTGGTCGAGGAAGCCGAGCGTTACCTGGGCAGCGCGAAGATCCAGGATTACTGCCCCAATGGCCTGCAGGTCGAGGGCCGGCCGCAGGTCAGCCGCATCGTCAGCGGGGTCACCGCCAGCCAGGCGCTGCTGGATGCAGCGGTCGAGGCCGAGGCCGACCTGGTGCTGGTGCACCATGGTTATTTCTGGAAGGGGGAAAACCCGTGCGTCACCGGCATTCGCCAGCGCCGCTTGAAGACCTTGCTGAACAACGACATCAGCCTGCTGGCGTTCCACCTGCCGCTGGATGTGCACCCGGACGTGGGCAACAACGTGCAGCTGGCGCGGCAGCTGGAGATCACCGTCGAAGGCCCGCTGGACCCGGAAAACCCCAAGGTGGTCGGGCTGGTCGGTTCGCTGGCCGAGCCGCTGACCGCACGCGACTTTGCCCGTCGTGTGCAGGAAGTGCTGGGACGCGAGCCGTTGCTGGTCGAGGGTGAGCAGATGATCCGCCGGGTTGGCTGGTGCACCGGCGGTGGCCAGGGCTACATCGACACCGCGATTGCCGCCGGGGTCGACCTGTACCTGACCGGGGAAGCCTCCGAGCAGACCTACCACAGCGCGCGCGAGAACGGCATCAGCTTCATTGCCGCCGGGCACCATGCCACCGAGCGCTATGGGGTACAGGCGCTGGGCGATTACCTGGCGCGGCGGTTTGCCGTCGAGCACCTGTTCATCGATTGCCCGAACCCGATCTGACTACGGCGTGGCTTTCTTCGCGGGCAGGCCCGCGAAGAGGCCCAAAACTTCAGTCATATGGTTAGATTTTTTCGATCTAGCCGGCCGCCTAAATAGAAGCACCCGCTGTGATAAAGTGGCTCGCTCGAACACGGCCCGCAGGCCGTCCATAAGATCGTTTTTCGTGAGTAGCCATGGTCGACAAACTGACGCACTTGAAACAGCTGGAGGCGGAGAGCATCCACATCATCCGCGAGGTGGCCGCCGAGTTCGACAACCCGGTGATGCTGTACTCGATCGGCAAGGATTCCGCCGTGATGCTGCACCTAGCGCGCAAGGCCTTCTTCCCGGGCAAGCTGCCGTTCCCGGTGATGCACGTCGACACCCAGTGGAAGTTCCAGGAGATGTACCGCTTCCGCGACAAGATGGTCGAGGAAATGGGCCTGGAGCTGATCACCCACGTCAACCCCGAGGGCGTGGCGCAGGGTATCAACCCGTTCACCCATGGCAGCTCCAAGCACACCGACATCATGAAGACCCAGGGCCTGAAGCAGGCGCTGGACAAATATGGCTTCGATGCCGCCTTCGGTGGCGCGCGCCGCGACGAAGAGAAGTCGCGGGCCAAGGAGCGCGTGTACTCGTTCCGTGACAGCAAGCACCGCTGGGACCCGAAGAACCAGCGCCCCGAGCTGTGGAACGTGTACAACGGCAAGGTCAACAAGGGCGAGTCGATCCGGGTCTTCCCGCTGTCGAACTGGACCGAGCTGGACATCTGGCAGTACATCTACCTCGAAGGCATCCCGATCGTGCCGCTGTACTTCGCTGCCGAGCGTGAGGTCATCGAGAAGAACGGCACCCTGATCATGATCGACGACGAGCGCATCCTCGAACATCTCACCGATGAAGAGAAAGCCCGCATCGTCAAGAAGAAGGTGCGTTTCCGTACCCTTGGCTGCTACCCGTTGACGGGTGCTGTCGAGTCGCAAGCCGAGACCCTGACGGACATCATCCAGGAAATGCTCCTGACCCGTACGTCCGAACGCCAGGGCCGTGTCATCGACCACGATGGCGCCGGCTCCATGGAAGACAAGAAACGCCAAGGCTACTTCTAATTTCAGGGTTACTCCATGTCGCACCAATCTGATCTGATCAGCGAGGACATCCTCGCCTACCTGGCCCAGCACGAGCGCAAGGAACTGCTGCGTTTCCTGACCTGCGGCAACGTCGACGACGGCAAGAGCACCCTGATCGGGCGCCTGCTGCACGACTCGAAGATGATCTACGAGGACCACCTCGAGGCCATCACCCGTGATTCGAAGAAGGTTGGCACCACCGGCGAAGAAGTCGACCTGGCGCTGCTGGTCGACGGCCTGCAGGCCGAGCGCGAGCAGGGCATCACCATCGATGTCGCCTACCGCTACTTCTCCACCGCCAAGCGCAAGTTCATCATTGCCGACACCCCGGGCCACGAGCAGTACACCCGCAACATGGCCACCGGCGCGTCCACCTGCGACCTGGCGATCATCCTGGTCGATGCCCGCTACGGCGTGCAGACCCAGACCCGCCGCCACAGCTACATTGCCTCGCTGCTGGGCATCAAGCACATCGTGGTCGCGGTCAACAAGATGGACCTCAAGGGCTTCGACCAGGGCGTGTTCGAGTCGATCAAGGCCGACTACCTGAAGTTCGCCGAAGCCATCAACCTGGTGCCGAGCAGCCTGCACTTCGTGCCGATGTCGGCGCTCAAGGGCGACAACGTGGTCAACCACAGCGAGCGCTCGCCGTGGTACGCCGGCCCGACGCTGATGGAAATCCTCGAAACCGTCGAGGTTTCGGCCGACCGCAACTTCACCGACCTGCGCTTCCCGGTGCAGTACGTCAACCGCCCGAACCTGAACTTCCGCGGCTTCGCCGGCACCATCGCCAGCGGCGTGGTGCACAAGGGCGATGAAATCGTCGTGCTGCCATCGGGCAAGAGCAGCCGGGTCAAGTCCATCGTCACCTACGAGGGTGAGCTGGAAAACGCCGGCCCCGGCCAGGCCGTGACCCTGACCATGGAAGACGAGATCGATATCTCCCGTGGCGACCTGCTGGTGCATGCCGACAACGTTCCACCGGTCACCGACCAGTTCGACGCCATGCTGGTGTGGATGGCCGAGGAGCCGATGCTGCCGGGCAAGAAGTACGACATCAAGCGCGCCACCAGCTACGTGCCGGGCTCGATTGCCAGCATCACCCACAAGGTCGACGTGAATACCCTGGAGCAGGGTGCTGCCAGCGCGCTGCAACTGAACGAGATCGGCCGCGTCAAGGTATCCCTGGATGCCCCGATCGCCCTGGACGGCTATGACAGCAACCGCACCACCGGTGCGTTCATCGTCATCGATCGCCTGACCAACGGCACCGTCGGCGCCGGCATGATCATCGCCCCGCCAGTGCTGCCGCACGGCAGCACCGGCCATCACGGCAAGCAGGCCCACGTGTCCACCGAAGAGCGCGCCCTGCGCTTCGGCCAGCAGCCGGCCACTGTGCTGTTCAGCGGCTTGTCCGGCGCTGGCAAGAGCACCCTGGCCTATGCCGTGGAGCGCAAGCTGTTCGACATGGGCCGTGCGGTGTACGTGCTCGATGGCCAGAACCTGCGCCATGATCTGAACAAGGGCCTGCCGCAGGACCGTGCCGGCCGCACCGAGAACTGGCGCCGCGCCGCCCATGTGGCGCGCCAGTTCAACGAAGCCGGCCTGCTGACCCTGGCCGCGTTCGTGGCCCCGGATGCCGAAGGCCGCGAACAGGCCAAGGCATTGATCGGCAAGGAGCGCCTGGTGACCGTTTATGTCCAGGCTTCGCCATTGGCCTGCCGTGAGCGTGACCCGCAAGGCCTGTACGCAGCTGCTGGCGACAACATCCCGGGCGAAAGCTTCCCGTACGATGTACCGCTGGATGCCGACCTGGTGATCGACACCCAGACCACCAGCGTGGACGAGGGCGTGAAACAGGTGCTGGACGTACTGCGTCAGCGTGGCGCGATCTAAGCGCTAGCCAGCAAGAAAAACCCCGCCTCGGCGGGGTTTTTTGTTTGTCGATATGCTTGCGGGGCCCTTGTGAGCGGCCTTGTGTCGCGCTGGGCTGCACAGCAGCCCCAGCGTAGCCATAATCCGCACAGACATTTCATACGAGGGTAACAGCGCAAAGCGTACAGCCGCAGGCAGGTCCGTCTCGTTTTGAACGGTCGAGGTGGCTTGCGCAGCATCATTTCACTGGCTCTTCCGTCAATCGGAAATGCTCTTGGTAGTCTTTCATTCGTTCACACCCTTGTTTGTATGGGTCCATGTCACAGCTGAAATTTTCATGCTCGCGGTCAGGAAGTATCAGGAGCCTCTCACCGCTGCACCCCGATAATAGAAAAATACCAATTAGTGTCAGATGTTTCATGGATATGATCTCCTAGCAATGACTGAAGCCTGCTTTTGATCGAATTTGTGCTGTTCTGCGCAGATATTGTCTCGCATTCTGCAAGTTGAATTTGGGTAGATGTAAGTGGTCTTGATCTTTTTAAGCTGTAAGATTTTTTACTGTTTTTTCCAGGGGTGTATTTCTGGTTATTTATAATGGGAGGTCCCGGAGAAAATGGGTGTGCAACCTTCGCTAGAGGGCTTGTTAAATTTTTCGGAATAAGGGGGCTGCTATGGGAAAGAGTAAGTATCGGAAGATTCAATACAAACCGTTTCATAATTCTGGAGGCGAATTGCTTCCTCCAAATTAGGCCATGCGGCCGGGCCAATTTATCAAATCCAGCAGCGGTAGGTTCCTGCTTCGTCTCCGGCACGATGGAAACCTGGTCCTGGAAGATGGTGGCGCCGTTATCTGGGTCGCAGACGAAAGGCAGCCATATAGTTATACGCTTCGTACTAGAAAGCGAGAGCCGTTGCAGTTCGTCGTTAGCAACTCAGGGTTACTGCATGACCCTGCTCGCGAGCGACTATGGGCCGCAGCGAGTACGGAGACACTTGATAGATCCTATTGGGAGAATAATTATCTCAAAGTAACCGATACTGGTAATATCTTGATTTTTGATGGGCGCAATGCAGAAATTCGATGGGGGCGATTCGGTTTTGTGCCGGGACGGATATCAAATAAACCAAAAGTTTACCCGGAAATATATCCGCCAATTCCTCCACCGTTGATTAAGATTCCTCATGATTTTCCATAGTGATCAGCATATTTTGTGACTGGGGTAGGCTTAGAAGCTGGAGATATCTCACAGCTTCGAGGCCTGCACTAGACAAACGAGCCAAATTCATCGATCAAATATGTCGTTCTGTTACCGGAATAACTCGCTTGCTTTTCACCTCTTTGTAGGAAAAGCTCGAATAGATCTCCTTTACGCCTGGCAATCGCTGCAAAACCTCTCGCGCAAACTCACCAAACGACTCCAGGTCCCGCGCCAATATTTCCAGCAGAAAGTCATAACGCCCGGAAATATTATGACAGGCGACTATCTCGGGAATTTCCATTAGCCGCTGTTCGAACGCCAGTGCCATGTCCTTGGTGTGCGAGTCCATCATGATGCTGACGAACGCGGTAACACCGAAGCCCAGCGATTTAGGCGAAAGGATCGCCTGGTAGCCGGTGATGTAACCGTTGTCTTCCAGCAGCTTTACCCGCCGCCAGCAGGGCGAGGTGGTCAGTGCCACCTGGTCGGCCAGTTCGGCAATGGTCAGGCGGGCATTGTCCTGCAGGGCTGCGAGCAGGGCGCGGTCGGTGCGGTCGAGGCTTGAAGGCATTTTTTGCCCTCCTGATCCGGTAATTATTGTTTTTGTTCCAACAAGCACGCGATTGCGTGGGTCATTTTGGAAAAAATCGGGCAGCTCGGTGGCATAAGCTTATAACAAACCACAAGAGGCTGTTGCGATGCGCGGCTCCGATAACAACACCGGTTTTTCCACACGGGCCATTCATCATGGCTACGACCCGCTTTCCCACGGTGGCGCCCTGGTGCCGCCGGTGTACCAGACCGCTACCTACGCCTTCCCCAACGTCGAGTACGGCGTTGCGTGCTTTGCCGGCGAACAACCGGGGCACTTCTACAGCCGCATTTCCAACCCCACCCTGGCCCTGCTAGAACAGCGCATGGCCTCGCTTGAAGGGGGCGAGGCGGGGCTGGCCCTGGCGTCGGGCATGGGCGCCATTACCTCGACGATCTGGACCCTGCTGCGGCCCGGCGACGAGTTGATCGTCGGGCGCACCTTGTACGGCTGCACTTTCGCCTTCCTGCACCATGGCATCGGCGAATTCGGGGTGAAGGTCCGCCATGTCGACCTGAATGACGTCAAGGCACTGAAAGCGGCGATCAACAGCAAAACGCGGATGATCTACTTCGAAACCCCTGCCAACCCCAACATGCAACTGGTGGATATCGCGGCGGTTGCCGAGGCCGTGCGCGGGCACGATGTACATGTGGTGGTCGACAATACCTACTGCACGCCGTACCTGCAGCGGCCGCTGGAGCTGGGGGCTGATCTGGTGGTGCATTCGGCCACCAAGTACCTCAGCGGCCACGGCGATATCACCGCCGGCCTGGTGGTGGGGCGCAAGGCGCTGGTCGACCGCATCCGCCTGGAAGGCTTGAAGGACATGACCGGGGCGGTACTGTCGCCGCACGACGCCGCGCTGTTGATGCGCGGCATCAAGACCTTGGCGCTGCGCATGGACCGCCATTGTGCCAATGCCATGCAGATCGCGCGGTTTCTCGCGCGGCAGCCGCAGGTGGAGTTGATTCACTATCCGGGGTTGCCATCGTTTGCCCAGTACGAACTGGCGCAGCGGCAGATGCGTCTGCCGGGCGGGATGATCGCGTTCGAACTCAAGGGCGGTATCGAGGCGGGCCGGCGTTTCATGAACGCGCTACAGCTGTTCGCCCGCGCGGTGAGCCTTGGCGATGCGGAGTCACTGGCGCAGCATCCGGCGAGCATGACCCATTCCAGCTATACGGCGCAGGAGCGGGCGCACCACGGGATTTCGGAGGGACTGGTGCGGTTGTCGGTGGGGCTGGAGGATGTGGAAGACCTGCTGGCGGATGTCGAGCAGGCATTGCAGGCTTGCAGCTAGGTTGCCTGGGCCGGCCTCTTCGCGGGCACGCCCGCTCCCACAGGTATCACACGGATTTCAAATGCTGTGGTGTACCTGTGGGAGCGGGCGTGCCCGCGAAGAGGCCAGTGAATCCAGCCCACAAAAAAGGCCTCTTGCGAGGCCTTTGTCATGTTCGGCAGTTCAGCGCTTGAGGCCGTAGCTCTCGTCGAGCATGCCCGGCGAGTTCGGCGCCTTCGGTGCGTAGTCGCGCGGCGCTTCGGCGTCCTTCGGCGGGGTCAGGCGGTCGCGCGGGCCTTGCGCTGCCTCGGAGTGCAGGGCCGCCAGCAGGCGTTGGCGAGTGACGTCGTCGAGGGCCAGGCTGTTGGCGCCTTCGGCCAGGTGATCTTGCACGTCCTGATAGCTCTGGGTCAGCTTCTTGACCAGTACGGCAGTGCTGTTGAAATGAGTTACCACTTCGTTCTGATAGCTGTCGAAGCGCTTCTGGATATCATCCAGTTGACGTTGGGTGCTGCTCGGTGCTGCATTGGGCAGCAGGCGAGCGACGACGAAACCGACCACCACGCCGATGACCAGGGCCAGGGTCGGCAACAACCAAACAAGGAGCGAGAGTTCCACGAGTCCTTCCTCTATAAACGGCTTTGCTTTACGTTAACGGCTCAGACCTGCGCTGTATACCGCGAGCGATCGCAAATCAGAACAGAATTCCTCACCTAGACGAATCGACCCCTTCCGAGGTCACGGAGTAGTGCCTTGCTTGTCCGCGAAACCCCCTTGTTCATCGATGGCCCCAGCGGCCAGCTGGAAGCCTTGTATCTGGACGTGGCCGATGCCCGTGGCGTGGTGCTGATCTGCCACCCCAACCCGGTCCAGGGCGGCACCATGCTCAACAAGGTGGTCTCGACCCTGCAACGCACTGCCCGTGATGCTGGCTATGTGACCCTGCGTTTCAACTACCGTGGCGTCGGCCAGAGCGCCGGCAGCCATGACATGGGCGCTGGCGAAGTGGCCGATGCCGAGGCTGCCGCGGCCTGGCTGCGCGAAAAGCACCCCGGGCTGCCGCTGGTGCTGATGGGCTTCTCGTTCGGTGGCTTTGTCGCCATTAGCCTGGCCGGCCGCCTGGAAGCCGCCGGGGTAACCCTGCAGCAGCTGTTCATGATCGCCCCGGCGGTGATGCGCCTGACGCCGGAATTTGCGCTGCCGCAGCAGTGCCCGATCATCGTGGTGCAGCCTGACACCGATGAAGTCGTTGCGCCGCAGCTGGTTTACGAATGGTCCGACAGCCTGTCGCGCCCCCATGAGCTGCTGAAAGTGGCAGAATGCGGACACTTCTTCCATGGCAAGCTGACCGATCTGAAGGATCTGCTGCTGCCGCGCCTTTCGAACTGAGCCAAGCCTGAATAAGCGAACACCCATGACCACGCGCATTCTTACCGGTATCACCACCACCGGCACTCCGCACCTGGGCAACTATGCCGGCGCCATCCGCCCGGCCATCCTTGCCAGCCAGCAGCCCGGCGTCGACTCGTTCTATTTCCTGGCGGACTACCACGCGCTGATCAAGTGCGACGACCCGCTGCGCATCCAGCGCTCGCGCCTGGAAATCGCCGCCACCTGGCTGGCCGGCGGCCTCGACCCGGACAAGGTGACCTTCTACCGCCAGTCCGACATCCCGGAAATCCCCGAACTGACCTGGCTGCTGACCTGCGTCAGCGCCAAAGGCCTGCTCAACCGCGCGCACGCCTACAAGGCCTCGGTGGACAAGAACCTGGAAAACGGCGAAGACCCGGATGCCGGGGTGACCATGGGCCTGTACAGCTACCCGGTGCTGATGGCTGCCGACATCCTGATGTTCAACGCCAACAAGGTGCCGGTCGGGCGTGACCAGATCCAGCACGTGGAAATGGCCCGTGACATCGGCCAGCGCTTCAACCACCTGTTCGGCCAGGGCAAGGACTTCTTCGCCTTGCCTGAGGCGGTGATCGAGGAAAGCGTGGCGACCCTGCCGGGCCTGGACGGGCGCAAGATGTCCAAGAGCTACGACAACACCATCCCGCTGTTCGCCAGCGCCAAGGAAATGAAGGACGCCATTTCGCGCATCGTCACCGACTCGCGCGCCCCCGGCGAAGCGAAAGACCCCGACAACGCCCATCTGTTCACCCTGTTCCAGGCCTTCTCGACGCCGGCACAATGCGCCGAGTTCCGCGAGGAACTGCTGCAGGGCCTGGGCTGGGGCGAGGCCAAGCAGCGCCTGTTCCAGCTGCTGGACGGCCAGCTGGCGGAGAAGCGCGAGTACTACCACCAGCTGATTGCCCGCCCGGCAGACCTGGAAGACATTCTGCTGGCCGGTGCCGCCAAGGCGCGCAAGATCGCCACGCCGTTCCTCGAACAACTGCGCGAGGCGGTTGGCCTGCGTTCGTTCCGCACCAATCTGCAAGCCAGCACCGAAGTGAAGAAAAAGGCCGCCAAGAGCGCGCGGTTCGTCAGCTTCCGTGATGAAGACGGCAGCTTCCGCTTCCGCCTGCTGGGCGCCGACGGTGAACAGTTGCTGCTGTCGCGCAGCTTCGCCGACGGCAAGAGCGCCGGTGCCGTGAGCAAACAGCTGCAACAAGGTGGCGAGGCAGATGTGCGCGTCGAGGGCCTGGGCTTCGGTCTGTGGCTGAACGGCGAACAGGTCGCCGACGGGCCGCAGTTCGACAACGCCGAGGCGCGTGATGCGGCCATCGAAAGCCTGCGTGTAGCCTTGGCGCCACAACCAGACTGATGTGGGAGCGGGCGTGCCCGCGAAACAGGCGCCGCGGTGCATGGCACCGGCTTTGCCGGTGTTCGCGGGCACGCCCGCTCCCACAGACTGATTGCCATTAAGCGGGCCTGTCGCTACAGTGACGGCCCGTTTTTTGTTGCCCCGCTAACGAAATCATGACGCCCCTAGAACGATATCAAGCAGATCTGAAACGTCCCGACTTCTTTCATGATGCGGCGCAGGAAACTGCGGTACGTCACCTGCAGCGCCTGTACGACGACCTGGTGCATGCGCAGAACAACAAGCCGGGCATGTTCGGCAAGCTGTTCGGCAGGAAGGAGCAGGCCCCGGTCAAGGGCCTGTACTTCTGGGGTGGGGTAGGGCGCGGCAAGACCTACCTGGTCGATACTTTCTTCGAGGCGCTGCCGTTCAAGCAGAAGATGCGTACGCACTTCCACCGCTTCATGAAGCGTGTGCACGAGGAAATGAAAACCCTCAAGGGCGAGAAGAACCCGCTGACCATCATCGCCAAACGCTTCAGCGAAGAAGCCAAGGTAATCTGCTTCGACGAATTCTTCGTCTCGGACATTACCGACGCGATGATCCTCGGCACCTTGATGGAAGAGCTGTTCAAGAACGGCGTATCGCTGGTGGCGACCTCCAACATCGTGCCGGACGGCCTGTACAAGGACGGCTTGCAGCGCGCGCGCTTCCTGCCGGCGATTGCCATGATCAAGCAGTACACCGAGGTGGTGAACGTCGACAGCGGGGTCGACTATCGCCTGCGTCACCTGGAACAGGCCGAACTGTACCACTACCCGCTCGATGAGGCGGCGCACCAAAGCCTGCGCGCCAGCTTCAAGGCATTGACCCCTGAGTGCACCCAGGCGGTCGAGAACGACGTGCTGATGATCGAGAATCGCCCGATCCAGGCCCTGCTGACCTGTGACGACGTGGCCTGGTTCGACTTCCGCGCCCTGTGCGATGGCCCGCGTAGCCAGAACGACTACATCGAGCTGGGCAAGATCTTCCATGCCGTGCTGCTGAGCAACGTCGAGCAGATGGGCGTCACCACCGACGACATCGCCCGGCGCTTCATCAACATGGTGGACGAGTTCTACGACCGCAACGTCAAGCTGATCATCTCGGCCGAGGTGGAGCTGAAGGACCTGTATACCGGCGGGCGCCTGGCCTTCGAGTTCCAGCGTACCCTGAGCCGGTTGCTGGAGATGCAGTCGCACGAATTCCTGGCGCGCGCGCACAAGCCGTAAACATGCTTGGGGCCGCAAAGCGGCCCCCTGGCCCTCGGCCCTATGGCCTTCAGGCCTCCTGCATGAACTGCTGCCGATACTGGTTCGGCGACAACTCCGTGTGCTGACGGAACAGCCGCGCGAAGAAACTGGCATCGTCATAGCCGACCTCGTAGCTGATGGTCTTGATGCTCTTGCGCGTACTCGACAGCAAGCCCTTGGCCGTCTCGATCCGCAGCCGTTGCAGGTAATGTAGCGGCTTGTCGCCGGTCGCTCCCTGGAAGCGGCGCATGAAGTTGCGGATGCTCATGCCGTGGTTGCGGGCCACGTCCTCGAAGCGGAACTTGTCGGCGAAGTGTTCCTCCAGCCAGTGCTGGATCTGCAGGATGATCAGGTCCTGATGCAGCTTCTGGCCGCCAAAGCCCATGCGCCCCGGGGTGTAGTTGCGCTGCACTTCGTAGAGGATGTCACGCGACACGGCGCGGGCCACGTTGGCGCCGCAGAAACGTTCGATCAGGTAGATGTACAGGTCGCAGGCCGAGGTGGTGCCGCCGGCGCAATACAGGTTGTCGGCGTCGGTCAGGTGCTTGTCCTGGTTCAGCCGGATCTTCGGGAAACGCTCGGCAAAGCTGTTGAAGAAGCGCCAGTAGGTGGTCGCCTCCTTGCCGTCGAGCAGGCCGGACTCGGCCAGCCAGAATACACCGCTGGCCTCGGCGCACAGCACCGCGCCACGTGCATGCTGCTCGCGCAACCATGGCAGCACCTGTGGATAACGCTGCAGCAAGTTGTCGAAATCGTCCCAGAAGGCCGGCAGGATGATCACGTCGGCATCGTCCAGGCCACCGTCGACCGGCAGCTGCACATTGCTGAAGCTGTCCACGGGCTGGCCGTCCGGGCTCACCAGGCGAATCTCGAACATGGGCTGCAGGCCCAGGCCAAGCTGCTTGCCGTAGCGCAGGCTGGCGAGGTGGAAGAAGTCCTTGGCCTGCATCAGGGTCGAAGCGAACACCTTGTCAATGGCCAGGATGCTGACGCGCCGCAGCGACGCGGAGGGTTGGGTAAACATCATTGTCATTGTTCTTATAGGGTAGAGTGGTCAATCACCGGCTGGATCGTCTTATTTTTTGGCGATGCTGTCCAGCCTGTGCAATTGGGGGCCGCTGCGCGACCCCTTTCGGCTCAAGGCGCCGGGTTCGGCTGCTGCTGGTGAATTGCCTCGATCGCCGCCAGCAGCTCATCGCTCAGCTTCAGCTCCAGGCTGGCCAGGTTGCTGTCCAGCTGCGCGAGGCTGGTCGCGCCAATGATGTTGCTGGTCACGAACGGCTGCCGGGTGACGAATGCCAGGGCCATCTGCGCCGGGTCCAGGCCGTGCTCGTGGGCCAACTGCACATAACGGCTGCAGGCGGCCACGGTCTGCGGGTTGGAATAGCGGGCAAAACGGCTGAACAGGGTCAGGCGCGCATTGGCTGGCCGCGCGCCGTTCTCGTACTTGCCCGAGAGCATGCCGAAGGCCAGCGGCGAGTAGGCCAGCAGGCCGCACTGCTCGCGGATGGCCACTTCCGCCAGGCCCACTTCGAAGCTGCGGTTGAGCAGGTTGTACGGGTTCTGGATCGACACCGCCCGCGGCCAGCCACGGCTCTCGGCCAACTGCAGGAACTTCATGGTGCCCCACGGTGTTTCGTTGGACAGGCCGATGTGGCGGATCTTGCCGGCACGCACCTGCTCGTCGAGCACTTCGAGGGTTTCTTCCAGCGGGGTGAAGTGGTCCTGTGGCAGGTGCTGGTAGCCCAGCTTGCCGAAGAAGTTGGTGCTGCGCTCCGGCCAGTGCAACTGGTACAGGTCGATGCGGTCGGTGTGCAGGCGCTTGAGGCTCTCGTCCAGCGCCGCAACGATGTGCTGGCGGTTGTGCTTGAGCTGGCCGTCGCGAATGTGGCTGATGCCGTTGCCCGGGCCGGCGACCTTGCTGGCCAGCAGCCAGTCGTCGCGATCACCCCTGGCGCGGAACCAGTTGCCGATGATGCGCTCGGTGGCGGCGTAGGTTTCGGGGCGGGGCGGCACCGGGTACATTTCGGCGGTGTCGATGAAGTTGACCCCGGCGGCTTTGGCCCGGGCAATCTGCTCGAAGGCCTCGGCCTGGTCGTTCTGTTCGCCCCAGGTCATGGTGCCCAGGCACAGGGCGCTGACGTTGAGGTCGGTACGGCCGAGCTGGCGGTATTCCATCGGGTAGACACTCCTTGGCAATGAAAGCTCATCAAAGCAGGTTGAAAAATTTCGCGCAATCTGGATAATTCGGCCCCTCTCCGTGTGGCGGAAGTGATGCACCACCATGCAGGAAGAACCCCGTCGAACGTTGGCGTGCCTGACCCGAGCCCCCAAAAGCGTCAGTGTTCGGCTGCGCGCTTGCCCTTGGCAAGCTGTGCACTATCCAGTAAGATTCGCCGTCTATTTTTCGCTGGGCGGCCTCTGAGGCTTTAGAGAATGAAAACTTTTACTGCTAAACCGGAAACAGTAAAGCGCGAGTGGTTCGTAGTCGACGCCGCTGGCCAGACCCTGGGTCGTCTGGCTACCGAAATCGCTAGCCGTCTGCGTGGCAAACACAAGCCAGAATACACCCCTCACGTTGACACCGGCGACTACATCGTCGTTATCAACGCCGAGCAGGTTCGTGTGACTGGTGCCAAGTCTTCCGACAAGATGTACTACTCCCACTCCGGTTTCCCGGGCGGTATCAAGGAAATCAACTTCGAGAAGTTGATCGCCAAGGCCCCTGAGCGTGTTATCGAAACTGCGGTCAAAGGCATGCTGCCGAAGAACCCGCTGGGTCGCGACATGTACCGCAAGCTGAAAGTGTACGCGGGTGCTGCTCACCCACACACTGCTCAGCAGCCTCAAGAACTGAAGATCTAACGGGATAGTTCATTATGTCGGCGACTCAAAACTACGGCACTGGCCGTCGCAAGACCGCAACCGCTCGCGTATTCCTGCGTCCGGGTACTGGTAACATTTCCATCAACAACCGTTCTCTGGACGTGTTCTTCGGTCGTGAAACCGCTCGCATGGTTGTTCGTCAGCCGCTCGAGCTGACCGAAACCGTCGAGAAGTTCGACATCTACGTCACCGTTTCCGGTGGTGGTGTCAGCGGTCAGGCCGGTGCGATCCGTCACGGTATCACCCGCGCTCTGATGGAATACGACGAAACCCTGCGTGGCGCTCTGCGTCGTGCTGGCTACGTCACCCGCGACGCTCGTGAAGTCGAGCGTAAGAAAGTGGGTCTGCGTAAAGCGCGTAAGCGTCCTCAGTACTCCAAGCGTTAATACCGCTTCGGCAGTCGAAAAAAGCCCGGTTCCTTGGAACCGGGCTTTTTTTATGTCTTGAACTAACCTGTCAGCATGTCAGTGACCACTTGTCGCATAGACGCAGATCAAGCAAAGCGTGGGTAGGCGCCCTTGGTCGGGGTAATCACCTTGTCAGTGTGTGGATTTGTTTCTTACCATGGCGGCCAATTTTTAGTGCCACTGACACAACCTAAGTACAGGTCTGGTTCAACAGGCCAAGCAAGCTGATGGGAGAGGACTGAATGAGCAATGACGGCGTCAACGCAGGCCGGCGCCGCTTCCTCGTAGCCGCGACATCCGTAGTCGGGGCAGCGGGGGCAGTGGGGGCTGCGGTACCGTTCGTGGGGTCATGGTTTCCCAGTGCCAAGGCGAAAGCCGCAGGTGCACCGGTGAAGGTCAATATTGCCAAGGTCGAGGCCGGGCAGCAGATGGTGGCCGAGTGGCGGGGCCAGCCTGTGTTCATCGTGCGGCGAACGGATGAAATCCTTGGCAACCTGAAGAAAGTCGCTGGTGATTTGGCCGACCCCGAGTCCAAGGCGTCGGTACAGCCAACCTACGTTGACCCGCAGGTTCGTTCGATCAAGCCGGAAATCCTTATCCTCGTCGGGTTGTGCACGCACCTCGGCTGCTCACCCACCTTCCGCCCGGAAGTCGCGCCTGCCGACCTCGGCCCGAAATGGGTTGGTGGTTACTTCTGCCCTTGCCACGGCTCCCACTATGACCTGGCAGGTCGTGTCTACAAGTCGCAGCCTGCACCTCTCAACCTGCCCGTGCCACCGCACTCTTACGAGTCGGACGAGATCGTCGTCATCGGCGTTGACCAGGAGAACGCATGATGAGCAAGTTCATGGACTGGATTGATGCTCGCTTCCCCGCCACCAAGATGTGGGAAGACCACCTGAGCAAGTATTACGCACCCAAGAACTTCAACTTCCTGTACTTCTTCGGCTCCCTCGCGTTGCTGGTGCTGGTCAACCAGATCGTCACCGGTGTGTGGTTGACCATGAGCTTCACCCCCTCGGCGGAAGAGGCGTTCGCCTCGGTCGAGTACATCATGCGTGACGTGGAGTACGGCTGGATCCTGCGCTACCTGCACTCTACCGGTGCGTCGGCGTTCTTCATCGTGGTCTACCTGCACATGTTCCGCGGCCTGCTCTACGGCTCCTATCAGAAACCGCGCGAGCTGGTATGGTTGTTCGGCATGCTGATCTACCTGGCGTTGATGGCCGAAGCGTTCATGGGCTACTTGCTGCCGTGGGGGCAGATGTCCTACTGGGGTGCCCAGGTGATCATCTCGCTGTTCGGTGCCATCCCGGTGATCGGGGGCGACCTCACCCAGTGGATTCGCGGTGACTACCTGATCTCGGGTATTACCCTTAACCGCTTCTTCGCCCTGCACGTCGTTGCCCTGCCGATCGTGATCCTCGGCCTGGTGGTGTTGCACATTCTTGCCTTGCACGAAGTGGGTTCGAACAACCCTGATGGCGTCGACATCAAGAAGAAAAAGGACGAAAACGGCATCCCGCTGGACGGTATTCCGTTCCACCCGTACTACACCGTCAAGGATATTGTCGGGGTGGTGGTGTTCCTCTTCGTGTTCTGCGCCGTGGTGTTCTTCTTCCCGGAAATGGGCGGTTATTTCCTGGAAAAACCGAACTTCGAGCAGGCCAACGCCTTCAAGACCCCTGAGCACATCGCGCCTGTGTGGTACTTCACGCCGTTCTACGCGATCTTGCGTGCCGTGCCTGACAAGCTGATGGGTGTGATCGCCATGGGGGCAGCCATTGCCGTGTTGTTCGTGCTGCCCTGGCTCGACCGCAGCCCGGTGCGCTCCATGCGCTACAAGGGCTGGATCAGCAAGCTCTTCCTGCTGGTGTTCTGCATTGCCTTCGTCATCCTCGGCGTGCTGGGCGTACTGGCGCCGACACCTGGGCGTACCTTGCTGTCGCAGGTGTGCACGGTGTTGTACTTCGCCTACTTCCTGCTGATGCCGTTCTATACAAGGCTCGAGAAGACCAAACCGGTTCCGGAAAGGGTGACTGGCTGATGAAAAAGTTGATTGCAGTATTTTTGCTGGCAGTGATGCCTGCCTTTTCCTTCGCGGCTGAAACCGGTGTGGAGCTGGACAAGGTCGACATCGACCTGAGCGACAAGGCCGCCATGCAGGACGGAGCGCGCACCTTTGCCAACTATTGCATGGGTTGCCACAGTGCCAAGTTCCAGCGTTACGAGCGGGTGGCCGATGACCTGGGCATCCCTCACGAACTGATGCTCGAAAAGCTGGTGTTCACCGGTGCCAAGATCGGTGACCATATGCAGATCGGCATGAAGCCCAGTGACGCCAAGACCTGGTTCGGTGCCGCACCGCCCGATCTCACCCTGGTGGCCCGGGTGCGCGGCACCGACTGGCTGTACACCTACCTGCGCAGCTTCTACGAAGACCCGGCGCGGCCATACGGGGTGAACAACAAGGTGTTCCCGAACGTGGGCATGCCCAACGTGCTGGTTGGCCTGCAGGGCAACCAGGTGATCGGTTGCAAGCAGGTGCAGACCGTGACCGATGGCAAGAAGCAGTTCGACCCGTTGACCGGCAGCCCGATCACCCATGAAGCCTGTGACCAGCTGACCATTACGCCGAATTCCGGTACCCTGACGACCGAGCAGTTCGACGAGAAGGTCAAGAACCTGGTGACCTTCCTGGCCTATTCGGCCAACCCGGTCAAACTGGAAAGCCAGCGCATCGGTACCTACGTGTTGCTGTACCTGGCTTTCTTCTTCGTATTCGCCTATTTGCTCAAGCGTGAATACTGGAAGGACGTGCACTGATCACGCAGTAGTTTCTGGTTGTTGAACGCGCCCGTGGAGGCCAGGCAGAACTGCCTGGCCTCCACGGGCGCGTTTTCATTTACAGTTTCACAAGCATCCCGTGCGAGGAGGCGCTACATGGGCGCAACCAACAGGTTAGCCTGCTATTCCGACCCCGCTGATCACTATTCTCACCGGGTACGCCTGGTGCTGGCCGAGAAGGGTATCAGCGTGCAGGTCATCGATGTCGAGCCCGGTCGCCTGCCGCCCAAGCTGGTAGAGGTGAACCCTTACGGGAGCGTGCCGACCCTGGTCGATCGTGACCTGGCGTTGTATGAATCCACCGTGGTGATGGAATACCTCGAGGAGCGTTATCCGCATCCGCCGCTGATGCCGGTATACCCGGTGGCGCGCGGTAACAGCCGTTTGCTGATGCACCGCATCCAGCGCGACTGGTGCGCCCTGGCCGATACCGTGCTCGATCCACGCAGCAGCGAGGCGGCCCGGAGCGAGGCGCGCAAGGCCCTGCGCGAAAGCCTGACCGGGGTCTCGCCGTTGTTCGGCGAGTTCGCCTGCTTCATGAGCGATGAGCAAAGCCTGGTCGATTGTTGTCTACTGCCCATACTCTGGCGTTTGCCGGTATTGGGTATCGAGTTGCCGCGGCAAGCCAAGCCGCTGCTGGATTACATGGAGCGGCAGTTCGCCCGCGAGCCTTTCCAGGCGAGCCTGTCCTCCGTAGAACGTGAAATGCGCAAGCTTTAAGGAGCCGTTGATGAACTCCAGTCGCCCCTATCTGGTTCGAGCACTGTACGAGTGGATCGTCGACAACGATTGCACCCCCCATATGCTGGTCAACGCCGAATACCCAAAGGTCCAGGTGCCGGACGGTTTCGCCAGCGATGGCCAGATTGTCTTGAATATCTCGCCAAACGCCGTGCGCAATCTGCACATGGATAACGATGCGGTCAGCTTCGAAGGTCGTTTCAGTGGCGTGGCTCATTCGTTGTTCGTGCCGTCTGGCGCGATCCTGGGCATATATGCCCGGGAAAATGGCCAGGGTATGGTCTTCGAGCTGGAGCCGTCGCAGGATGACATGCTCGACGACGAGGACGAAGTGCAGCCGGATGATGACGGCCCACCGGAAGGTGGCGGGCAGCCACCGCGCCCGAGCGGCCGACCAAGCCTCAAAGTGGTCAAGTAATGAAAAAGGCGACCTGTTCAGGTCGCCTTTTTTTTGCCGCCAATATCGGATTACAGGTCGCTGATGGTGCGAACCTGGTCCTTGTTGATGCGGGTGCGCTTGCCGTCGAGTTGCTGGAACTCGTAGAAGCCGGCGTCGCGGTCGAACTCCGGTACGTCGACGGCCTGGATTTCACGACCATCGTTGAGAGTGATCAGGCTTGGTGTGGAGCAGCCGGCTAGGGTGGCGAAAGTGCCGAACAGCAGGGCAGGCAGCAGAAGCTTCTTCATGCGGTGTTTCCTGGGTTTTCTGAAAGGTGTGGCAGTGATGCCGCCTGTGCTGGCCTTTCGCGGGTAAACCCGCTCCCACAGGAATACAACAAGCCTCGAAAGCTGTGAGATCCCTGTGGGAGCGGGTTTACCCGCGAATGTTCGGTGCAGGCGATCAGTGAATCAGTCGATGTACTCGAACAGCTTGACGATCTTCTGCACGCCCGACACGCCCTGCACCACGGCAGTAGCCGAGTTGGCCTCCTGCTGGGTTACCAGGCCGAGCAGGTAGACGATACCGTTTTCGGTAATGACCTTGATGCGCGAGCTGGGCACGGCATTGTCGGTCAGCATCTGGGCTTTGATCTTGGTGGTCAGCCAGGCGTCATTGTTGCGCGCCAGGATGGAGGAGGGCTGCATGACCTGCAGCTCGTTGTGCACTTTCTTGACCCGCTGTACCTGGCTGGCGGTTTGCTCGGCGAGGCTCTTGAGGTCGGCGCGTGGAGTCTGGCCGGCCAGCAGGACGATACCGTTGTAGCTGGTGACCACGATGTGCGAGCCCTTGTCCAGGTCAGGGCTGGCCTTGGCGATGTTGACTGCCGCCTTGGTTTCGATCAAGGAGTCGTCGATCTTGCTGCCGATGGTGCGCGTGCCGCGGTCATCTTCGATCGGCGAATTGCGGGTGGAGGTCAGTACCGAGCTGCAACCGGTGATACTCAGGCACAGGGTCAGGGCCATCAGGCCGAGGCGCATAGGGGTCATTCTTCACTCCCGAACAGTTGGCTGTCGATCAGGTCGCAGAGGCAGTGGATCGCCAGCAGGTGGACTTCCTGGATACGCGCGGTAACCATCGAAGGTACGCGGATTTCCACGTCTTCGGGCAGCAACAGCGAAGCCATTCCGCCGCCGTCGCGGCCAGTCAATGCTACGACAATCATTTCGCGGTCATGTGCGGCCTGGATCGCCTGGATCACGTTGGCCGAGTTGCCGCTGGTGGAGATTGCCAGCAGAACGTCGCCGGGCTGGCCCAGGGCACGGATCTGCTTGGAAAAGACCTCGTTGTAGCTGTAGTCGTTGGCGATGGAGGTCAGGGTCGAGCTGTCGGTGGTCAGCGCGATGGCCGGCAGGCTCGGGCGCTCGCGCTCGAAGCGGTTGAGCAGTTCCGAGGAAAAGTGCTGGGCATCACCGGCCGAGCCGCCGTTCCCGCAAGCGAGCATCTTGCCCTCGTTGAGCAGCGCGTTGACCATGACCAGGCTGGCCTGCTCGATGTGCGGTGCCAGGATGTCCATTGCCTGTTGCTTGGTATCGATGCTGGCCTGGAACAGCCGGCGAATTCGGGATTGCATGTCCATCTGGTGACCTTAAGTAGGGCGGTGGCCGGCGCGACGCGCAACAAGGACCAGCCCGCGAAACATAGAGCAAAAAAATCGAAGTGGGTTCAGCATTCGAAGGCGTTTTTCAGCCATTGCAGCGGCCTGCCTGCGTGGTGGCTGCCCTGCAGGGCGACTACGTCGAAGCGGCAGGGGTGGTTGCCCCAGTGGGCCTGCTGCTGCAGGAACAGGCTGGCGGCGAGCACCAACCGTTTCTGCTTGCGCCCGTCGATACTGCCGAGGGCGCCACCGAAGCCCGCGTGCAACCGGTAGCGGACTTCGACGAATACTACTGTATCGGCGTCGAGCATGACCAGATCAAGCTCACCGCCTTTGCATCGCCAGTTGCGCGCCAGCAACTGCAGACCCTGCCCTTGAAGGTACTCAAGGGCCTGGGTTTCTGCCGCCTGGCCGGCGCTGGTGGGCGACGCCGCGGCCATCAGCGAGGGGTGTCGGGCAGGCGCTTGACCTGGCCACCGGCGAACTCGGCCCAGGGCAGCTGGCGCTCGACACGCTGGCTGGCGTTCATGCTCAGGCTACCCGAAAGGCCCATTACCCGGTTGTCCGGCAGCGCTTTCAGCTGGCCCAGGCGCGGCGCCAGGCTATAGGCATCGACGCCCATGGCATACAGGCGGCCCAGGCTGCCGGCAGCCTGTGGCCATTGCTGCACCACCTGCTGGCGCAGGCTGTTGCTGGTGTCCAGCAGCCACGGCGTTTCGCAGAAGCGGATGCCGTTCATGTCGTTGTACTGGTTGACGTCGCCGCTGGCGCTGTACAGGTTCGAGGTGGCGTAGACCGGCACGTCACCGGCGTACTGGAAGTTCAGTGTCGGCTTGATCTGCTGCGCCTGTTGCGGGGTCGAGGCGAGGAAGATGAAGTCGATGTCCTGGCGGCGCGACGGCTGTGCGGCAATGCTGCCACCGACCGTGCTCTGCAGGCTCTTGGCGCGGCCTTCGCTCTGGCGCAGCTGGAACAGGTCGGCAATCTGCTGGGCCAGGGCGACCGGCTGGGCGATGCGCTCGGCGGCGAGCAGGGTGCCACCATTGCCTTCCCACTCCTGGCGGAAGGCGGCCAGCACGCGGTCACCCCATTCGCCGCTCGGTACCAGCGCCACGGCGCGCATCATGCCATCGGCGCGGGCACGGCGTGCCACTTCGCGGGCTTCGTCTTCGGCAGCCAGGCCGAACTGGAACAGCTGCGGCGGCGCCTTTTGCCCGGCATCGGCGTAGTTCAGCGCCAGGGTGGTGATTGGCAGTTGCGGTTTGCTGGCCAGCTGCTTAACCAGCGGTTTTTCCAGCGGGCCGATGACCAGTTGCACGCCAGCGGCCTGGGCCTGGCGATAGAAGTCGTCGAGCGAGCCGATGCGCGAGCTGTCGAACACCTGCACCGCGGGTGCTGGCTGGCCGGCTTGCTGGGCCTGGAAGTGCGCGGCCATGAAGCCGTCACGCAGGGCGCGGGCGACGCCGGCCAGCGGGCCGTCCTGGGGTAGCAGCAGGGCGATCTTGGTCAGCGGCTGGCTGGCCAGTTCCTTGAGCTTGGTCAGCGCCAGCGGCAGTTGCTGTGCCGCAGGGTGGCCCGGGTGCTGCTTGACCCAGGCGTCGATAGCGGCCTGTTGCTGCTCCAGGGTGCCGGCGCTTTTCACGGCGAAGGCCAGGCTGGT